>NZ_JAPNXR010000012.1:0-165899 GCF_030397615.1 Vibrio sp. 14N.309.X.WAT.E.F5
CGAACCGAGGTCCACGGATTTGCAATCCGCTGCATAGCCACTCTGCCAAGGCGCCATTTTTCAACACGTTAGAACCGACTAAACGTTAGCCCCGCTGTGTTCGGGTGCCTACTTTACGGATTGAGTGAAGATAGTCAAACAAAAATGTGAATTTAAATTCTGTTTGCTGACATTTAAATCAAATTGCTGCATGTTCGATCTTTTTATTCAAAAAGCATACAGCAAAGTCGATTCATTTAAGGTGTTTGCGCACTACCACTTTTTCATGAAGCGGCCAACGAGGCTTGGATGATACGACCAACAGTGATCAAACATGGTCATAAGTTGAGGGTTACCATACTTAGAAAGACTAACTGCATGGAAACGGTTTTTGTGCGTTTTAAGTTTCTCGACTTGAGCAATCATTTCATCAGACTGCTTTGGCGCGATAAAGTCAGAAAGCACGATTAAATCAGCATTCTTGTACTTGTCGCCCATCATCAAATCTATCGACTTCATTAGCACTGGCTCAAGGTCTGTCCCGCCGTGGAATGAGTAACTTAGGAAGTCACTGGCTTCACGCAGACCGTCTTGTCGAGTCAATTCATAAGTAATGTGTTCTGAAGAGAACAAAATCACATAACAATCGCGCTCTTCAGCCAAGGCGATTTGCATCAAGGCATAAGCCATCGCTTTTGCCGACTGTTCAGGGAAACCGCTCATTGAACCGGACGCATCAACACAAACAATAAATGGACCTTTTTCAATGTCCACCGATTTGCTGTCTGGCTTTTGAGCTTTGACTTTACGTAGCGTTCGAGATTTACCTTGCGAACGATAGCTAAGCAAACGCTTGTCGGCCAAGTGTTTGTAGAAAATCACTTCTAACTCTGGGTACGCTAAGAACATGGTCTCGTTCGGCAGCATTTTGTTGAGGTCATCACTTTCATGAATCCCAACAATATCATCGACTGCCTCATCACTCTTCTCTTCAACCATCTGTAGTTCTTCTACAGGGGCTTTGTGCAAAGAAGGATCATCTTCTAAGCCAGCCATACGACCGAGTTTTTCCGCAATTTCTTGAAGGCCTTTGTGCTTATTTAGAAACTCCGCATGACGCTTCATTACTGTTAGGTCGGTTTTACTCAACTTAGCCGAAGCCATGTCCCACAAGCGCCCTACACTGCCTTCATCACCAGACTCCGTCACTTTATCCATGTTTTTCATGGTTTCCATGCGTTGATAAAGGTCAGCTAAAACTTTTTCTTTGCTTGTTTCAAGTTCGGTTACTTGAGCTTGCTTAATCGCATCTGAAAGCGATTGATACCACTGGTCGCAAAAGTAGTGTGGAAACATTGCGTTATAAACGCCTTTGTTGTTTTCCATTAAACGTCTTGCTTGAAGGTAGAACGCTGAGTGCCACTCCAATTTTTTGATGACACTGTCAATCTCATCAAAAAACTGGGGTTCATCCCAGTAGATAACCTCTTGGTACAATGCAATTTCTTCTTGGAAACGATCGGTTTCACACACTTTAGTGACGCGTTTTTTTACTTTACCGCGCCACTTAACCAAATGGTTTTTGACCGACGTTTTCACGCCCTTGTTCTCAGCAGCCATCATGACTTGAGAACGAGCGATGAGATCATTCATCGCTGTATCAATGATTCCTGAGTCAGCTACCATCAAAGCGAGGTTTAAGCCGTCTGCTCCTAACATATGCTCTCCCCTTACTCGAAGTACTGACTCATGAACTTAATACGCTGTGCGATCTTACTGCTCTTCACTTTCGTGGTTTCAAGATCTTGAGTTACAGCTTGCAAGCTTGCTTCCATTGCCTTCGGTAAATCAGGATCAATATAGTTGTGAGGCAACGCATCATGGAATTCAGTTCGAACTCTCTTTAGCTTGAATTCAGCTTCGGTCAACTGCTCTAACGCTCTCTCAGCACCACTCAACCACTTGTTATACAATTCTTGGTCTAAACCGTCGGTAGTCACCACACTCACCAATACAGAGCGATTGGCAATATCTTTAATTACTAATTGGTTCGATGCATCCAAGTCGAGTTTTAAACGGCATAGGTTTTTATTTTCATTTACGTAACCGTAAATATCACCGTGGCCTTCTTTAAGCGCACGATCAAAATCATCCTTGGCTACGTATACCCAACGGCTATCGCCTTTCTCAGATTCAGAAACCGACATGTTGCTTTGCAGCATAACCAGTTTAACTAAGTTGTAAGCACTGCCGACGCTGTACATTTTCGCGTTCTTGATATCGCTTTGGTAAACGTCTTTACGCAGTAAGCCGCTGGTTGACTCCATAGAGAGCGACACCGATAACGTTGATTCAACATCATCTTGAATATCTTCAAGCTCTTCACGTGACATTTCGACTTGAGATTTCGACTCCTGCTGATCAAACGCTCGGTTTAATGCAAAGTCTTTAACTACACTACGAACCACATCACGTGATTCTGGGCTATGCCACAAGCAATCCTGCAGAAGCATAATGTCCAGCGGATTTACGCTATCACGGCCACTGAAGAATGCACTCGCTTTCAATAGTTTGACCGCTTTCTTCCAACGTCTGTCTGAGACATACAATTCAGACTCTGATGATGAGCCCTGATTCTTAACTGTCTCTTCCAACATGGTTTTCAGTTCAAACAACTTGTTAAACGAGTTGTCCGTCAATTCAAGCTTATCGAGTTCTTTCTGCCATTGATGGTATTCAATATCCGTAATTGCCAAACCCTTTGGAATCACAGCTTCTTGAGATGTGCCCGTCGTCAGCATCGATTTGAAGTTTTGTTTGTTTTGAATACGGTTTACGAACACGCGAACCAACATTCGGTCGTAAAGAGCTTCTAAGCCGCTGTCTTCATCTGGAAGTTCGTTAGAGGCTGAAACCAACAAGCGCATAGGCACGCGCTCGATGTCTGCGCCATTTTTAAATGTCTTTTCATTCACTACAGTGAGAAGCGTATTTAGGATCGCAGGACCTGCTTTCCAGATCTCATCAAGAAATACGACTTGTGCGGTTGGTAGGTAACCCTCGGTCAGTCTTACGTAACGACCGTTGTCTTTTAATTCTTGGATACTTAGCGGGCCAAACACTTCCTCTGGTGTAGAGAAACGTGTCATCAAATATTCGAAATAGCTACTGTTGTCAAAAGCCTGAATGAGGCGTTTAGCGATAAGGCTTTTTGCGATGCCCGGAGGGCCTAATAGAAACACACTTTCACCGGCAAGAGCCGCCAGTAAACAAAGCTTGATGGTGTCTTCTCTTTCATAAACGCCATCAGAGAGTGCATGCGCTAATTTATTGATTCTTTCAGAGAGTAGCGCCTTGTCAGCATGTGAGGAAATAGAAGGGTTCATGCGTTACTCCGAAAATCTTTGAACAGTTGAGAGTGTAGATACGTTTTTATACATTTGTTAGCACTTTGTTACAAGCATCTTTTATTATTGAGTTGCCTTTATATCAGATGGTTACGCTGCAATTTTTGCGTAATCATAGATTCCAATTATGAGAGTAGCATCACGAACGGCGTGAAATTAAATCTATTGTTAAGCCTAATTTTTCTTTTATTTTCGACACCATAGACGTTATGGTGGTGCACGTCTTCAGTTATCCGAAAAATTGGCAAGGAATGTGGCCAGACTGCATGAGTAAAGTTATCCATCAATGGAAAAGTATTTCTCTCATAGAAGAGAACGTGACGCTCCCTACGAACGTCGTGGTAAAACATACAACAATAAACCACCCCGGCGCGGCAGTTATTCTTCCTATCACTTCGTCTGGAAAAATCATCCTCATTAATCAGTTTCGCCCTTCTCTTAAAAAATGGCTTTTAGAATTACCGGCGGGCACCATGGAAATTGGTGAGACACCTCTTGAATGTGCCCAGCGAGAGTTGGAAGAAGAAACAGGTTACAGTGCAACTTCTTTTCAAAGCTTAGGACAAGTTACCCCTTTAGCTGGATTCTGTGATGAGATTCAGCATTTGTTCGTCGCCAAAGACTTAAGCCTCACTACCCGCTTTAAATGCGACGAAGATGAAGTCATAGAGGTGATCGAACTAAGCCTAGAAGAACTGCACGACAAAATACGACACGATCAAATTACCGATACCAAAACTATCGCTTGTTTAAGCAAAGCCCAACTATGCGGCTATCTATAGCCAATTATATGACTACCTAAAGTACTCTAGGAGAGAAACATGGACTTTCGTTCTGATACCGTAACTAAACCCTCACAAGCCATGCGTGATGCAATGGCAAATGCAGAAGTGGGTGATGATGTTTATGGCGATGACCCAACCGTAAACGAACTAGAGCAATGGGCAGCGAATGAGACCGGCTTTGAAGCGGCGATGTTCACTTCTTCTGGTACACAAGCCAACCTACTGGGTTTAATGGCACACTGTGAGCGTGGTGACGAATACCTTTGTGGCCAACAAGCGCACAACTATAAGTACGAAGCCGGTGGCGCTGCAGTACTTGGCTCGATTCAACCTCAGCCAATCGAGAACAACCCAGACGGCACGTTAGATTTCAAAAAGCTTGCTGCTGCGATTAAGCCAGACGACAGCCACTTTGCACGTACTAAGCTGCTTAGTTTAGAAAATACGATTAATGGCAAAGTACTTCCAATGTCTTACCTAGCGGAAGCTCGTGAGTTCGTAAACCAACACGGCCTGCAAATGCACCTCGACGGCGCGCGCGTATACAATGCGGCAGTGGCACTGGATGTTCACATTAAAGAGATCGCACAACACTTCGATTCAATGACGATCTGTTTATCAAAAGGCTTAGGCGCGCCGATTGGCTCTCTACTTCTTGGTAGTAAAGAGTACATAGCCAAAGCACGCCGCCTACGTAAAATGGTGGGTGGCGGTATGCGTCAGGCTGGCATTCTTGCCGCAGCAGGTAAAATGGCTCTCACGGAGAACGTGGCTCAACTTAAAACTGACCACGACAATGCAAAAAATCTAGCGATTGGTTTAAACAAGTTAGAAGGCTTTTCTGTTAACCCTGATTTCATCCAAACTAACATTGTGTTTGCTAAATTAGATGAATCCATAGATATCAACCGCATCGCACAAGAGTTAGGTGAACAAGGCATTACTATGTCACCAGGTAATCCTGTTCGCTTTGTTACTCACCGTGATATTAGCGCAGAAGACATTGCTCGATTCCTAATCGCTATCGAGAAGTTGCTATAAATTCGTGACGTAAGATCGCTCATGAATTTGATTGAACTTACTGACAATCAGCTCAGTATTGCTACAAAAAGACCATTTAGCGTTTAGCGTTAATGGTCTTTTTTTATTTCAACTACCCATTTTATTGAACACTCTATTTTTCCATCCGTATTAAATATACTTCTACGTAGCCACCTACCAATATACACTTTAAATATTGAACACATCGATTTAATAAGTCTGACGTATTTCCATTAACTGACCATAATAGATACCCTTTCTTTCCAATATTTCAATCAATATTCTTATGCAATCTAGACCGAGTAAATCCAATAACATCGATTGGTTAAATAACTACCCTAGCGATCAAAGAGCTTACCTTGCTGAGGTTTACGTTAGCGTCATGCAAGAAGACTTAGAGCGACTAAGGGATACAAAGCCTGAGCGCACAACCACCTTACAAGTCATTCACCGTATGAAAGGTGGCCTTTCATCAATCGGACACTTTTCGCTAGAGCAAAAAATTAAAGCGGAAGAGACAGCATTGAAATTAGGAAATAATAGTGTTGAAGAAACCAACCTCAACACTATTAAATTAATTTCACATAGCGTTAATTTAGTTGAGAACTGGCTAGAGATTAATGACGTAGGAAATTAATCGAATCAATGTAGGACTTTTCTTATTTTAACTCAGTATCGATTTTAGCTATTTCCGTTTTGTTACAATTAGCTAAATTTGGTCAACAGTTAAAATAATGAATAAAGATATTAAAAAATATACGGTATTGGTTGCAGACGACTCTCGCCTGGTTACAAGCAGTGTGACCACAATCTTGCGCCAAATCGGCTTTGAGTCCATATCTTATGCATACAAACCTTTCGACGTGATTCATCAATGCCGTCAGAACGCGTTTGATATTATTATCTGTGACTATAACTTCCAAACCCAATTGACTGGCTATCAGCTTTTGGAAGAGCTCAAACACGCTCGAATCTTAAAATCGACCACGGTTTTTATGTTCCTCACAGGCGAAAATGATTACAACGTCGTGCGCTCAATCGTGGACTCTGACCCTGACGATTACCTACTTAAACCGTTTAACAAGCAGTTCTTTATCAAACGAATATTTTCAGCCCTCAATCGAAAATTGGTCCTTGCACCAATCTTTGAAAAGTTAACTGAATTCGATTTTACTGGTGTTGTACGTGAGTGCGATGATCTTCAACCGTTTCACCCTGAATACTCAAAGCTTATCCGAAAATATAAAGCCTCTGCGTTATTGAAAAGTAAGCAATTTAATAAGGCTCAGGAGGAGTATGAGAGCCTTCTCGAAGAGGATGACTTAGACTGGATCAAAACAGGTCTTGCAAGCACGCTGATTGAAACAGACCAAATGGATGAAGCAAAAGAGATACTAAGCCTAGTTAAATCAAAGAAAAACAACCCCTACTTTCACGACGAAATGTCGAACATATATTCGATTGAAGACGACCTACCCAACGCGATCGATCACTTGAAGCAGTCAGCGATGTTACTCGATGCGGGTGCGCACCGTGAATTGGTGATCGCGAATTTATCTATCGCTGCAGAAGCGTATCAAGATGCTTTTACCTATATGAAAAGGTACTACGAAAAGAACATTAATACCTTTCGTGGTGGGTTTTATACCAAGATTAACTACATGCGTACTTTTCTTTACAAGCAACCGCTTGGCGGCTCAATAAACCTCTTTGAAAGGCAGCTTGCTTCGTACAACTCAATTCTCAATGATATCGGCAAAACGCCAGAGCTTATACTTCAGGACAAATTGATTTCTGCTCACACTGCATTGATCAAAGGCGACCTAAAAACAGCAACTCTGAGTATAAAACAAGCGTTGAATTATACTTCTGATTTCCACTTTTATGACCTCTACCACCTGTGCTTCTTATTAGAACAGTGCTCTTTCTTGAGCGAAACGCCGACGTTCGTGAAAAGGTTGGAAAACAGCATTAATCAAGACCAACACCCAAGTATTATTCGTAGCCAAATTCATATGCTTAACGGTTTTAGGGAACGTCTACAAACCTCACAGCAGCAATTGAGTAATATCCGCAAAGAGATGGTGTTAATGAAATCGTCCGAGCGTTTAACGAAAGACAAACACCTTGATTATTATTTAGACATTCACGACCTTTTGCCACACTCAAAAAAGACCTGTTTGGCAATCATCAAGCTTTCAGCTTTACTGAGCACGCCCTATGAAGGCAAGCACGATATTCGTATCAAAATTAACAAGTGCAATGACGTATTGGTTAACTTACACACAAAAGAAGAGCTAAGCAGTATCAATTACAATCAAATCTTGTACAAAGCCCGAGGTAGAGCCACCTACTAGTGACGCTAGTTTTCGGGAGAGCAATAAGCTAACACCCTCTTAAACAACCTGATTTTCAAAATATTAAAATGTCATTTTCACCCTAACTACTTTGTTTTTACATAGAATTATGGCTTATCACAATCTTAGAACTCAAAGAGACAGGATGTCACACAGCAATATTTTAGGTGACTTATGAAAAATCAGAACGTTCTAATCATAGATGAACAACCGCTTTATCGTGAAGCTCTTGCTGAGTTGGTGATGGACGCGTTAGAGGTTGAAGATCTGCATAAAACCACAGATACCGATAGAATTCTAAAGCTAGTGAAAAGTCAGAGCATTGATTTGATTGTTCTTGATGTGACCTTGGCCAACAACGATGGTATTAACCTCGCTAAAATAATCAAAGCACACGGTTATGAAGGCAAGTTACTGTTTGTTTCTTCGTCAGATAGCTCAAGCTTGTCAGAGGCGGCTCATTCATTAGGTGCCAACGGATTCCTGAGTAAGAGCGAGAGCCATGAATCCATTCGCTTCGCCCTATCCAGCATTATGAAAGGTTATTCGTTGTTCAAATCTGGTGATAAGAACAGTGGCAAGAACACAAAACTCTCTAACAAAGAAGCGATCGTGTATCAGTACCTGATTCAAGGGCACTCGAACAAGCTTATTTCAGAAAAACTATCTCTAAGTGCCAAAACTATCAGCACCTATAAAACACGGATCCTAAGCAAGTACAGAGCCAATTCAATCGTTGAACTGGTCCAACTGAACGATACACTTTAGTCTCTTAGCTCACCTTAACTTGGCTGGAATGGCTGGCTGTTCGTCACCTACAGCCCTATTGATCTATTTACTTATCTAGTGAGCCAGTGAGCCTAGTTTAAGTATTTCTCCATCACATCAATAAGCAATCGATGTAGCGCGTTGTTGCGGTGGGTTTGCTTGATGTAAGCCGCGATTTTGGGGCGACCTGTCGCATAATATGATTCTGGTATTTCAATCGATTTAAAGCCTTCAATCGAACGACCAAAGTTCATCATTATGGTGGCACATCTTCGACGCTTTAACAGTCCGAGTAATAGCCCAACATCCCCAACAGTGACCTTAGATTCAATTTCAAATCCTTTCTTCTCTAAAATCATTCTGACCACTTGCTTGGAGTCCTTCCAGCCCTTTAGCTCCAAGAAAATAAAGGGCAATGACAATGCCGTTTCTAACGAGTCTGCTTCCATGTCATCAGGAAGTACGATGCCGACTGGCAGTGAACCAACAGGTAGTTGATAGATGCTCTTAGGACAGTCTTCATTAAAATTGTGCATGTACACGTCTACATTGCCATCTAAGATACTTTCGATCGGGCGATCACTGGGACTCACGATACTAATGGGTGCATTCGGAAACAGTTCAAACAGGTCATTCAATATCAGTTCACCCAGAAAGTACTGCGCAACTTGAGGAATCGAGATAGTGATGGGTTTGTCATAAATTAGCGGGTCAAAAGCACTCGTCCCCATACAAGATTCAAGGCTGTCTAATCCCGCCTGAATGACTGGAAGCTGCTTCTTAAGAAAATCCGTACTTTCAAAATGGTGTGCATGTCGAATAAACAACTCGTCACCAAGCTGCTCTCTTAAGCGAGCAAGGTACTTACTGATCGATGCCTCGCTCTTGCCAAGAATCTTAGCCACCGGCTTAAGTTGTTGGTGTTTATCTAACAACACCAAGATACGTAGAAGATTTAGATCTAAATCTTTATTCACAGCAATAACCCTTCATCGTAAATTCATAAACTTAGCTAACATGTACACGTTAGTATCTAAGTTTAGTCAATACAAGTGAGCGAGCCATTGCTGACGCTACCCTTTCCACTAGCCGCAAGATCTGACGTTCATCTAACATAACAAAACATCAAATCGATAGGTTAGATGAAATATGCACCCAATTAACGCTGCGCTTTTTGCTCATAAAGCTTTTCATCAGCTTTGTGAAGCACATTTTCCAGTGACTCACTCGCACCTTTAAATGCGACCCCTACACTCACCGACACATCAAACCCCAATGAAGCAACTTTAGATTCTGTCACTTGCCTTTCTAAGATCTCCGAAGCTTTCTTAGCATTTTCAAAACTGCAATTCGGCATAATAACGATAAATTCATCGCCACCAACTCTTATCAAGAAGTCATCACGGCGGAAAACGTCTTTCATTGAATGAGCGATGTGTTGAATCACTTCATCTCCCCAACTGTGACCAAGATTATCGTTGATCTTTTTAATTCGGTCACCATCGATGGCGATAACCGAACACGCTTTTCCTTGCACCGCTTGATTGAAAGACGGCTCGTTATAAATTCGACGGTTGTACAACCCTGTCAGCTCGTCTTTTAACGCCGAGTGTTTCGCGTCCACCAATTCGTCTTTGGCGATCCTGGCCTTATTGACATAAAAGAGATAATTAAGACTAGTGAGCAGCAAAACAACAAACACCCAAAAGTAATCAATAATCAACTTCGAGTATGGATAGCGATACGTATAAGTGGTCTGGTTATCCGCAACAGTCGTCTTACTGTAATTGAGATAGGAATACGGGTAACCTGGATATGTGACAATCAAGTTATTGATATTGTTTTCAGTCTCATACCCCACATCTAAACCACCGCTTATATAAAGTTCTATATTCACGTTCAACACGTAGTCACCAATGATGTTTCCCTCATCATAAACTGGAGTCACAATCGAAATGATTTCCTTTTGGCTTATCAGCCCAATGTGAGGCGGCGATATGATTACCCGATCCGTCAATTGGTATTCTTTCGCGGTGATCGAACACACCTCACTTCCCAGGCAAATATCCTGCGATAGATTCGCCTCAGAGGGGGTGAAGTCCTCAAATTTATTAGGAAATATGTATTTCGAACCCGAATACGAACGATAGAAATAGACAAAGTTATCTTCAATTCCTCCGAGATTCTGATACAACGAAATTTGGTGCATGAGATTCCTAACTGCAATTTCGGCTTCGTTCAATTCAGGGTCACCTAACACATAGATGCTATCAACAAAGTTAATGTCATCAACGTTGTCAAAGTCATGACTACCCACGCCTGATGTTTGATTAATCTGAGATTCCGTAAACAAACCCAACAGAACTAAGTTGTCTTTATGTCTATCCAACTGCAACGTGCTTAAATCAAACTCTTTGATGTCATTGTTGATTGCTACCGTTCCAAAACTGACGATAAACAATAGAAATGACATTGAAGACAATGTCAGTGAAATCGTCGCCATTTTAAATTTAGGCATTAATTTGATGATTCGTTTAGTCGTCATAATTCAATCACTCTCGACAACTCGACAATACTGTCAACGCTGTACTTGGTAAGCATCCTTCTTTTATAAGTACTGACTGTTTTATCACTAATAGAGAGAAACTCAGCGGCATCTTTATTCGTCATTCCCTTTAGCAATAATTTAGCTACCGTTGCTTCACGAGCAGAAAGCTTAAGCGTTTGTACTGTACTTTTGGGGTCATTCATCTCTTTAAAAAATGAGTAACCTTTCACAATGGCTTCAATCGCGTCTTTGAGTACGTTGTAATGCTCTGATTTGCAAACATAACCATGAGCTCCCACTTTGAATGCCATTTCGCTGTAGTAAGCACTGGTTTCAGCTGAATAGAAAACGACTCGCCCTTTAAACCCATGCGCTCTAATACGACGATAAAAGTCAAAGCCATCGCAATCATTCAAATTTACATCCAAGATCAGTAAGTCGATGTTTGATTTACGAACAAACTCATTAGCGACTTTCAATTCTGAAGCTAGGTAGACTTGACCTATGTGCGGTGAGGATTCAACGAGTGATTTTATGGCCACACAAACCAAGGGATGATCATCGAAGATTAAACAGTTCATTTGATATCTATATCTAAGTTAGTAACAAGTTCTAACGGCAATGGCTTTGACACAAAATACCCCTGACAGACCTCCACACCGTACTCTTTTAACAAAGACCAAGTCTCATGGTCTTCTACACCTTCAGCAACAAGCTTGATACCAAGGTTTCTCGCTAAACCGCATATTGATAAAACGATATTCTTTTTCTTTTGATCATCTTTGATTTCAAAGACAAACGAACGGTCAATTTTCATTTCGTTGAACGGCAGTTGAGCCAACTTTTCCAGGGTCGAATTACCCGTCCCAAAATCATCAATCGATACTGACACGTCATTCACCCTCAGCTTAGTGAGGTTCTTGTACAAAGAGACACTGTTACGATAGGTGTCACGCTCGGTGATCTCGATAATGAAAGCCGAAGGGCTCACCTCTCGCTCTAGGCATCGAGTAATAAAGGTTTGGGCAAAGTCGCTGTCTTCCAAATTGAATTGATCGACATTAATGGCAATTTTCTTGTCCAGATTTCGAGTTTTAATGTCATCTAGCGCGTTGTTTAGAACGGTATCAAACAACTCTGCAGACAACTGCCATCGAGTGACAATAGGCAAGAACACATCTGGGGTTAGCACGCCATATTCAGGGTGAACCCATCGAGCCAACGCTTCATAACCAGACAAATGTTCCGTGACAAAGTCTACTTTCGGTTGGTAATAGTTCTGTATTTGTCCTTTTGCCAAAGCAACCAAAAACTCTTCATCGGTTACCTCTGTCTTCTTCCTTTCTGGGGAAAGCTTATTGGCCGTTTTAAGCCTCATCGCCAATACATCTTCAATCGATTTCTGGGTATATGGCTTTTCAATGATATCCAACACATCGAACGGGAAACCTTCACACATCGCACGAATAGCCGAAATCACAGTCAGTTCCACAGAGCTAATTAACACCACATTCCCTTGGTAATTCGCCTCGTCCAACATAAACATCATGTCTATCCCGTCATGCACTGGCATCTGAATATCACAAAAGATGATGTCGTACTTCTTTTCAGCCAAGCTCTCACAAGCGTCTAATGCATTGTCAAAAACGGTAACCTTGCTACCTAGCTTGATTAACAATTGCTTTAGTAAGATAAGATGAATGGGATGATCATCAACAATCATGATTTCGAGATTAGTATTCATTGGCTTTTAACCACACTTTTGTAAATTCAATTTCTGACTCAATGGCCCTAACTAACTTCCCTAATTTTTCTTTATTCGCTTTCGGTTCACAGCACTCAACGTCGTGACACAACACAGCGATATCATTTGCACCGACTGCGTTTAACGCTCCTTTTATTCGATGAAGCGTTCGGTTGATTGTTGGCGAATTGATGTCAACACGCGCCACATCTTCGCTCATGGTATTGATGAACACATTGGCAACCGCAATTGCATCATCTTTGTCGAATCGTTCTAGCCAAGTTGGCGCCTGGTTTGAAGGCGTTGCATGCTTCTCGAGAATATCCAACAACTTGGAAACACTGTATGGCTTGTAAAGAATGTCATCGATCGCGATATCTTTGGTCTTTTCTCGTGCAACACGAGAGTCTTCTGCGGTGATACCAATCACAACAATACCTTTGAACTGGTCACTGTTCTTAATCTTGCTGGCTAGCTCATAACCATCCAGTTCAGGCATGTGAAAATCAGTAAGTAGCAATTTAATCGGGTTCTGATTAATGTATTCCCACGCCTGAAGACCGTTATCCACAAACACAGGTTTGATGCCGATCTCATTCATTTGTAGCGTCATGACACTTTGATTGATTGGGTTATCTTCTGCGATGAGTACATCGCCATGTTTCCATTCTCTGACCGCTTTCGGGGTTGGTACATTGATGGCGTGCTCATCTGATTTCACGATCAAATTCAATAAACTGTCTGGGTATTTCAATTGTTCATGTTCAATTGTGACCAGATCATTCATACCTCGGCGAAAGGTCATATCAACATGGTTAGATTGAGAGTTCCGTATGGTGCTCAGATCCGGCATATTCTCGGATTCCGTCAACCTCCACTCGTGACACCAACCTCTTAAATTATCTGGTAGGTCGCGTGAGTAAGTCAGATCTCGAATCTCATAATCTGCACTGCCTTCGTTTTCGTTTAGGACAAACGGAATCGAAACGTTAATCGTAGTACCACGACTCAGTTCAGACTCAATATGAAGCTCACCACCCATGCATTGCAGGAGTTGATCAACAATGCTAAGCCCTAGCCCTGTGCCACCGAACTGTCTGGTAATGGTGTCATCAGCCTGCACGAAAGGTTTCAGTACTTGCTCTTGCTGTGTAGGAGTCATACCAATGCCCGTGTCCGTCAACTCTACAATTAACTGACCATCGACAACTGCAACCACTACACTGATCTCACCTTGTGAGGTGAACTTCACTGCATTCGATAGCAAATTCGTCAGTATCTGAGCGACGCGAATGCCATCAACCATTACCCAACGAAAAGCAAAGGGATGAATCTCGACGCTGTAACTAAGGTTCTTACTTTTCGAAATGGGTTCAAAGGTTCTGAAAACGTCACAAAGAAGGAGTAACAGTTCGACCTTTTCAGCCTGAACAGATAACACACCCGATTCGATCTTCGACAAATCAAGTACACCATCCACCAACTTATTTAAGTGATCGAGAGAACGAATGGCTTGGTCGACTAAATGGCTGTCTTTATTGTTACTCGCATTGATCTTGATTATGTCGAGCAACCCATGCACAGCAGATAAAGGCGTGCGAAGCTCGTGACTCATGGTGGTTAGCAGGCTCTCTCTTGCTTCAACTGCTAGTTTGGCTTCTTTCTCTGCGTTGATTAACGCGTTCTCACGCTTCTTTTGCGCGGAAATATCGAGCAAAGAAGTCAGAATAAAACGCTTATCACTACTCGACGAAGCGATGGTTTTGCTTTCTCGGTGCACATCGGAGATATCCAAACGACAGTCTTTGGCCAAATGGGTATCGTTAAGGCTCTCGCCGTCAATGATGGTTCTAATCTCAATCTGATTTCCGACCAATAAATCCCCGGTCACTTGAGACTTCATAGTACAAACCTGACATTCATTAGATTGGAACTTAGGACAGTTGCTCAACAGTATCTCGTTCTTTTCATTATGAATAAAAACGATATTGTTGATCTCTTGAATGATCTCAGAGAGCCAAATCTTCTCTTTCTCTTCATTCCCTGCATTAAGCTCAGCAAGCCTGACTTTGTAACGCAAGTTCACCAATAGCAGATAACCAAGGTATGAAAGGGTCATAAAAACTACGGCTACCAAAGCGGCAAATTTATTCACATTGCTGCTATCGTAACCGTAAACCAAATTGAATTTACGATAGTTGCGGCGAAGCTTTTCTATCTCTTCTTTACTCACCGTATCAATGATGCTGTTTAACACATTCTTTAGTTCGGCATTTTTCTTCGATACCGCAAAGGCAATTGAATAAGTAATGCCTTGGTTTTTATCAAATGTGAGTCCTTCTGAAGAGTCATTCAGAATCATTGAGTACGTAATATCACTCGGAACGTAAGCTGCCGATATTTCGCCACTTTTAAGATCATCAAGGATTTTTTTCATATCTCGATAACGTGTGATATTTATGTCTTCACGTTGACCGACATTAATTATTCCCTGCTTACTGACACTAAGAAGAATGCCCTTTTTGTCCGATTTAGGCATAGTGTTCGCTTGGGTGTATGTCACTTTAGTAAAGCTTGCACGCATGAATGGCTTGGTGATTAGCCATCTATCAGCCTTAGTTATCGTCTTGTCTCGGTATGACACTGGAACGATATCCGCGTTGTAAGAGGTGTAACTCGATTCTAGGTTCAATTCAGGGACGACATAGTCAAAACCCAATCCTGTTCTCGAAGAAACCAAAGCAAGATATTCCACCAGCATGCCATCAAGTTGTTGCTTTTCGTTTTCAAAAAGAAACGGATACGCCTCACCGCTCGAACTGTAGGTGATCACATCTTTACCGTTTTGGTGCGCTTTATACTGTGAGATGAGCTTGTCACTAACGTGGTAAGGGTTCTTTGAAGCCACTGACCGAATGCCACGCCCTTCCACTTCCCACAAAAGGATTGAGTCGATGCCTTTGATGAGATCTGAATTATCTTTACTGGAAACGAATCGAATGTTCTCTTCAGGTAGCCATACCGGCACATCAACCGCACCTCTCATCACATTCTTATGATCGAGGTATTCGTTGATTGAAACGTAGGTACTGACAAGCGCATCAGCTTTGCCCTGCAAGACCGCATTGAACGCATCATCACGGGATTTAGCTCTATAGATTTTCTGGGCGCCACGTTTTTCAACAAATTGGCAGTACACGCTTTTGTCAATACACGCCCATGTCAGTTGGTCTTGATTTTTGTTTTTCAGGTACACATCTCGGTACCAAACAGCCAGAGTCGTCGAGAAGATCGGTTCCGAAAACGAAAACTTCTTCTCCCTTTGTTCTGTTTTACTGAACCCTAATGCACCATCAATTTTGTTTGCTTCGACATCATCCAGCAGATCGGGAATATTATCGTAATGCTTAATTTCCAATTTTAAATTTAAAAAATGACTTATATTTGATAGGTAGTCTAAGCTGATTCCATAAATAGCCTCAAATTTACCACCGCCGTCATGGCTATTATTTGAGAGCACACCAACAACAATTTTATCGTCCCTTTGCTCAGATGCGACAGTAGGCTTTGGGATGACAAGACAAACCAAAGTGATAGCAAATAAAACGATTGTATTTCTAAAATTCAACATGTAACTTCCCAATAACACAGGTCGGACATCCTAAACTTGACATCTAATTTGTCAAATTAGGTAACAAACCACTATTAGAGTTAAACCACTGTTATTTAGGAAAGAAAAATCACAAGTAGGAAAATTCTTACAACTTTTTCCGCTAAGGACTACGATTTAAATTCGGGAAGTTTGACGTGGGACAACACCAATAAATTAACACTCGAAAATTCATCAATAAAACATATGTATTTGTACAAGTTAATGAAAACCTCATTATTGCCATCAACAATGTATTACAAATAATTGATATGATATTGTTATAACGATGTGTAGACCGATGAGCATGAAGATCTCACTGGTCAGATTTTGGTTTCAATAATAAAGAATGTTTAACGACGCTTAAATGCTTTATCGAGACTGAATGTCGCACAAATCAATATTTACTCGACTAACCTAACCCATCAACCAACTGGACTATGTTTTCATGTAACCACAAGTAGAAAGGATCTGACTCCCTTCTTTTGTGTTGATAAAGCAAAATCTGCTTGCTATTGAATGATGGAAGCCTCGCATGACTAACTTCAACTAGGTTATGCGTATTATCGATATACAGCTCTGAAGTTGGGAATAAAGCCTCTGTTTGCGCTGCCACAGCTGCGACATTTGAGATTATTTCGGAACGAAAGACTTCGTTATAATTCAATCCTCTTTGCACTAACATATTTTCCATCATCCCCTCTTTTTCATTCCACTCAGCCAACTGTGCAATTGCAAATCGACATTCTGAAAGATATTCAAACTCCACCATCTTCTTCAGATGAATTGGATGGGATTTATTCGCATACAACTTAAAGTGGTCTTCGGCCAAATGTTTATACAATATGGCCTTGCTGCCTATTGGAACGTCGTAATTAATGCCTAACTGAATGTTATCTTTCGCTAAATTATCAAGCGTATTCTGGTTCCATATGTGGCAAGAAAACGTCACGTTCGGCGCATGCTTGGCAAGGAATAGAAACAAGATATGAGGCAATGACTGTCCTAAAAGCGGATTAATGGCCAAAGAGATATGCCCAGCATGGCTGTACGCGTCGAACTTCTTTACCGGAGTTAATGTTTTCTCTAGAAGCGCAATTAAGTCAGGGAGTGACTCTGCGATTTGATTACACCTGTAGGTAGGTTTCATTCCTTGTGGAGTCGAAACAAAGAGCTCATCATCAAGCTGCTCTCGAAGTTTCCGTAACTTCCGACTCACAGAAGGCTGAGCAAGAAAAAGTCGCTCCGCAGCATGGGTAACATTTTGCTCTTCTATCAAAACATGTAGAACCTTAAGTAGGTTAAAATCGATCTTGTTTAGCGCAGCTTTCAAAGTACCAACCTCACAGATATAACATATTTGTCATACCTGTGATTCTATATAGTCATTTCATAAATACCAAACTTTTACTTACCATTACCTCAACTTAATAAAACAGAATATGGTATTTAAAAATGAAAAAAACTCTACTTTCTTTATTAGTGGTCACGTCTTTCTCTACGGTTGCAGGAACGTCCACAAACAGCTTTAACAATGAAGATAAATCAATTGAAGATGTCTTTGCTAACATTGACTCTTCTTCGTGGGCGGTAAACCCAGAAGATCATGGTATGACGGTGCATGAGTACATAAACCAAGAAGGCATTTGGTTTGCTGACAATTTTGCTCGCAACTTTAAGTTAGGCTTAAACAACCTTCATCACTTCAAAGAACTGGCGAACAAAGACACTCGCTGGGTTGTATCACCATCCATTGATCACTTGTACTCAATGGGCGTTATCGATACCTCCAAACCATTTACAGTCGTTGTACCTGAGAACGATGGGAAATTGGTTACACTTCACCTTCAAGATATGAACCACACTCAACCATTTTATAAGGTTAGCGCAGGAACTTACGAGTTCACTCCTGAAATGTTCGATACAAAATATGTGCTGATAGGCTTGCGTTTTGCGACAGATGGAACAAAACAAAACGTTAAACGGATTACAGAAGAGCTTCAGCCGAAAGTAAAAATTATCGGTGGTGGTCAAGATCTTGAAGGATTGCCAAAGCCAAACACTGAGGCTATGGAAGCAGTTCGTACTGCATTAATGCCAGAATACGATAAGTTAAATGACACATACGATACAGTTCAATACCGAGCGCAAGATGTGACTGACTGGGAAAAGACTACTTACACTATTGCTGGAGCGTTCGGCCTATCGACAGCTGACACCGCAATGTATGCACCTTACGCACTAGAGAATGCCAAAGGTGAACAATGTTACCAAGCGACATACGAAGCACCGAAATTAGCTAGTGACCTAGGTTATTACTCAATCACTGTCTATGATTCAAAAGGTTATCTCATGTCGAACGAGAACAACATCGTTTCGACCAATCAAGGACTGACGCAAAACGAAGACGGTACATTCACGGTGGTATTCGGTGGTTCAGACTGCAAAAAACATGCGGATGACAATAACGTAAACTTTGCTCACACGCCTAAAGACAACTGGTCTTTCTTATTACGTGTCTATCAACCGAACGTTGAATCAATGAAGGTATACGCTCTACCCGAGATTGAAAAGATCTAAGTGCTTAACTATTGCTATGTATCAGAAGTTAACGTAACCAGTATGACTTAAAAAAGCGCCTCAGGCGCTCTTTAAACATATCAAAACAAAAGATTATTCCCGAATTAAACTCAGAATTAATACTCGTCGCCAAGTTGATATGTATCTAAAGAAAAGAAATTTACGTAAGACACTCTATTTTCTATTTTTATTTTTATTTTTATTTTATCATGAACAATAAAAGGAGATAAGTCATCCCCTCCCATTTTAAATATCAACCGGTCTGACTCTCTTATTTTATCTAGAACTTCAACGTCCAAATGATACTTAATAACGTGGGGGTCTTCATCAGGATCCTCTTTTTCATAATTTGATTTACTTCTATCCCAACAGTCTAACTCTTCATAGATGTTAATCAAAAAGTAATTGTCACATTCATCATTTATTATAACGGGGTATAAACTCCCTCCGTAAATATTGTTATCAATTAACTCTTTTAATGATTCAGATATCATGACATTGGGAGTGCAAAACAGCATAGGCATTGTATTATCAATAATATTATTACCTTTACTATAAAAACGCAGAACTGGCTCACCGTAAATTTGTTTTCGATAATGAAACCGTCTAAAAAATGTTGATTCTGTTGGAATTAATTTAAACCCTACCATGTCAAAGTTGGGAGTCATTACGTAATATTCGTTGTTATGGTTCACGCTACCTACCATCAGGAAGTATTGTATTCGATTTATTTACACATTAACTTTAGTCTTAAATTAAGTAGTGCCGAAGGCGCTTACTTCACTGATATCACATATCTATGAGATTAATCCCAAGACTCAAACTCATTGGGCTTGACTTTTAATCTTACGTTAGAGTCCAGAGATGTTTCAGTTCCCAATTCACAGAAGACTCAACAGCATATTCATCTTCAATCATGTCAACGGAGTTCGCAACGATACTCAAACGTCCACCACCTCTTGTCAATGAAAAGTACGTATTCTTGTTTTCATTTACTTCAAATTTCAAAAGAATGTATTCGGGTTCTCTAAGAGAAATATCCACCCATTTATAGTTATCTCAATTATTCCCATGTAGTGGAGTATAAACTGGTTTCAACCCATTTTCGTCAACAACGAAGTACATCGAATTCTCGGCTTTATTATAACAAGCTTTCAAACCATCACCTTTGTTATCTAACTCACAAGTTAACATAACAGAATCTTGTTCGCAGTTCGCATTTACAAAAATTGGTAACAACACAAAAAATAAAAAAAACAATGCTTCAATAAATTTAGAAATTATATTAAAACTAAGCATATCGGATGCAGATAAAATTGAAACAATACAGGTTCTTGCAAAAATAGAGAGAGCATCTATACGTCGGGCACTCAAAAGATGAAACATTCTTCAATATCTACTCAAGCCTTCTATACTGTTCATAAGTTAATGTCGATCGTCATATCTTGTACAGATTTATATAAATTGTTAACTATAAAATCGGAGAGTGTTCTTCTATCATATTTTTCCAAATCAATAATACTCTCTGGATATTTCACATTTACTTTATATAGCGTGTTTTCACCTTCTCTTTTATCAACATTTTCTTCGAGATAGAAAACGTCGGTTAGAACAATTTTATTATTTTTGTAAGAATAAACCAAAATAAAACTATAACTAGAATTATCTTCTTGTGTTGTTGTTACTAGAATGTTATTTTCAACATCTTGGTTAGTTGAATAACCCAATTTCTTCACTAAAATATTTGATATAATCAATTTGTAATCAATATCATTTTCTAAAACATCAGGATAATTACTCTCATTGCCTGAAATCGTTGATATTTGATTATCACCAAGCAATATATCTTGACCTAAAAAACGTTGCTTAGATTTTGAAAAGTAATAACCCCCATAAATTTCATTTACCTCAACTTCAATTTTTTCATTTTTAAGATTTATTAAAAAACAATCTTCAACTTGAGAAAACGAACTAAAACTCAATAAAGCTGCGGATATGAATACGATCAATCTTACTAAAAACTTATTCATTACATAAAACCTCATATATATCCAAAAAGTACTTTGTTCTTTTTACTTTGTGAGAACGTGGAAGGCGTGAGTTGACAACATTAGTGATACTATTTGTACTAGCTATACTTCCGGACACTTTCTCATTCAAATTATTAACATCCCAAAAACCAAGGGCGGATAAAAAACCTTCTTTAGTTCTCAAAACCGAGTAAGGGTCATCTGAAATATTAAAATCCAAGTCTTGAATTTTCTTTTCCAATCTAGTTTGAACAGCGTCATAGTTATATTTCCAAGTTAGCTGTATAAACCCCTTCCCCTTATACCTCAATCCAGAAACGTCCCCTCCTTTGACGAGTACAAAATCGCCATCTGCTGAATCACAAGAATAAACACGTTTCGCTATCTCATCTTCCTGAGGGAACTGGCTATAATAATAGCTTCTTCTTCTCAGATACTTTTTCTTATCCGCCTGTGGAAGTGCTTTATATTCACTTTCATCAATCCGTATGTAGCCAAGACTAGCTGCTTCTTCAGGGTATTTATTGAAGTAACGCTTAAACATTTCTTTTAACCTATCAACAGAATACCATAAGTCCTCTTCATTACCTTTTAGTTTCGAACCAACTTCCGCTCTTATCTGAGCAAAAAATTGTGCCGCTCGTTCATTGGTATTTATTTCGAAACTACTGGCATATTTATTAAATAAGTCACGCACTTCTTCTCTTTTACTGTGGGAAGAATCTGGGAACATCAGATTCATTTGCTTTTGAGTCACGTAGTAACCCGAAAAAAAAGAATTAACAAAAGGCCAATAATGCCAAAGACTCTTATCATCGCCTAGTTGTAAATCACCTTGTAAATCTTGCATCCATGAGAACTTATCTGCTCTTTCCAATTCGAATTGAGAGAAAAGATCAAAGCTCTCCATAACTTGATCGCGCCATGGAGAGTTGCGGTAATCCTCTTCAGTTACAAAACCGGCCGAGCACTTAATATCCAGAGCTTCCTTGGCTGTCTGATGGATTGATTCATAAAGACTTTGTGACGATTCTGTATGCCAATCTGTAGGATGTTTCACAATAAATCGCTCAAAATGTTTACGCTTACCATCTAAGTATACTTTGGCATCACGAGCAGTGAACGAGGAGAAATCCGTTACTTGATCTTCTGTCACAGATTCGAGTAATTGCTGAATAAACGAATTACTCATATCAACGGCACCACTACTATCGGATCCATCGAGAACGACCAGTGGATTTTCTTCCGCATTTTTGGGAGAAACCTGTTTTTTGAAAAATTCGGGCGGCTCTTCAAAAGAGAACATCTCGATATGTACACGATTATCGTCTTTCTTAGTTCCTATTGCATCGTTGCTGTATTCGTGCGCTCCCATGTAGCCGATATCTTCCCCAGCTGAAACCTTTATCCCCTCTCTCAATAAGATCGGGAGTAAAGAAACCACACTACCGTCCCTAATCATTGCCGCGTTGTCCGACATCCACTTAGGTTCTGAAACTGGTTCTGATAGGACAGCAGAGGAATCTTCCAAAATGTCAAAGTCACTATTGAGACCCGAAGCAAACCAAACAATCTTGTTTAACATTGCTTTTTCTCCGCCACTTGGTGACTCGCCATTCTCTACGACACGGCACTTTATCATTTTGTAAGTATTTTTGCCGATCTGGTATGGGTGGGTTTCCTTCTCTTCGGCATACAAGTATTCAAGTGTTGTTCCTTTAGACATCGACTGTTTTTTTTCACCAGAATTAGTAGGTACATCACTATGTTTGAAAGTGCGTACATTTCTCGCTTCTTGTAAACGGTAACGCGTGGTTATAGATGAATTGGCGCCAATATCTGAAGGTGGTGCAAGGTGCATATAAAGTGTATGGAATTTAAATACATCTTCACTATCTTCGGGGTTTACAACCTCATGCTCTATAAGAGCAAAGTTATTACTGTATTTAAATTCTTGATCTTGATAGGCGGCAACTTGGTAATCGGAATGAATCCGAAACGCTACAATTTTACCATCAAGCATCGCTTGAATAGGTCTGAGGCCTTTACCCCAAGGTAGCATTTTTGATGTTAAATGAACCCCACTATGCCAACCATAGCCTTGCCCTATTAAATAACGACCGCTCTTAGCTTGATCAAACAACTTAGTAAAATCACTAAGCGTATGGTAAGCATCGCCTTCTCGTTGCGCTATCGGAAAAACTGCATCCATGATTTACTATCCTAGTCTGAAAAGTTATCGTCAAAAATGACAAACGATGGGCGGTTCAAGTTGTTTGATTTCGTGTAAACCACGGCATTAACTCTACCAAGGTTAGTTGTAAACCCTGATTGACCTGTGATGTTAACGATGCTTCCAACGGCCATCGCAGATATAGAAATTAGAGTGTCATTTTTGTTCGAGAAAATTTGGCTAACTACGTCAGGTAATGCCTGTTTGAAATGGTTAAGTGCTTTTTTATAACCTTCAACTCCCTCTTCAACTGAACTCAACGATCTCGCTGAAGCCTGGTTTTGTATGAAATCCAAACGATCGATGATTTCATTATTAAGCTCATCGATGTATGAACAGATTTGATTGTTTATCAACGTCCACAAGACTAACTGCAAATACCTCACGGTATTTCCTGCCCCCAAAAGGCGAAGTTTTGCAAGTAACTCATAAGGAGGTTCAAACACATCAGCTTGATATAGGACCCTCAATATGTCGCCATTTTCGTGTACTTGTTCTAACAGTAGTTCAATTAAGGGTTCATACTTATCAAGCGAAGTGCTATCAGTTTGAATGTGATAAAGTGCCGAGACATAAGCATCAGAAAAATCTTTAGAGTGGTTTTGACTGATCGCGTAAGGAGTCAGAATACGACTTTGTTCTAATACGATATCTCTAAAGTCATCATCACTGAAGGATGGAGACATCAAGATGCCCCAATCATTGGCAACCCCGACACGGTCCTCCCAAAATGGTGATCGACGACCCGCTACAAACGTGCAAAAATCATTTGGGTCAGGATATGTTTCCGTCACTACACTTTCAGCTAAAGATTGGTTTGGAGTATAAGAGTCTGGAGTTTCGCAGAGTACCAGCTTGCATTCTTTTAAAGCTAGCCCACCAACCGTTGCTTTTCCGCTAGAATCCAAAGCCCCACTCCCGATGACAGATCCAGAAGGCTCGACTAAAGAAAATGGCGCATTAGAATAAGGCATACCATTTGGATACTTGCACTCTATATCCAACGTATACGTCCCTTCTTGATCTTCAGTTACAGAAACCGAAGGGTTTTGCGCGCCGCCTAAACACATGGTGTTGGCTTTGTTCATAGTCATCTGGTCAGAAAGTCGGCATACACCGATACCTTCGAACTTAACGGTAGGAGAAGCTGATATGAATTCGGCCTCGGCTTCAATAGTACCTGAGGCTACACCCTTTTTATCACCACCGGCATCACCAGTACTAGCGCTGAATTTACTGCCTTTTATAGCAATGCTGTTACCGCCATCCATAGAGACGGTCGTGGTGCCGCCCGCTAAATCGGCGGACTTTGCATTGTTACCATAAGGGATAGGAACAACAGGTTTGCCGACTGTTGTTAAACAAACATCAGGGAGTGTTGCGTTCGCTTCTCCTCCTGAGCCTTGATGAACTACGCTGAGTCCATTCGCACAAACTGTTACGCCCATAGTAAATCCAATTAAATTCCAATAGATGTATGATAAAAGAGATCGCAGGTCGCAATCTCTCTAAGTACGTAGTGAAAATGAAGGATGAGACTGTTACTTCGAGTCTATTTTTAAAAACGGACAGAAGATCTCACAATTAAATCTAATGCTATTGATAAACATCCAATAGCTGCTGAAATTTTAGGTCAATGACCAAGTAGGTCGCGGCATACATAACACCAAAGATCACAGTACTGACGCCAATAATTAACTTAGGGGAAATAACGCGTTTGAGAGGTTTTTTTAAATACTTCGCCTTTAAGTTAACTAACGTTACTTTTTCCTGTTCGGCTAAACGCTCGTCTCGGACTAAGCGATAAATTGTGTTTCCTATCTCTGAAAGCTTTTCGTTACCACGCTCTTCTCGGCCGTATTTACCTTTGAACCCAAGTTGAAGCAATAAATAAAGGAATTCGATAACGTGTCTGTATTTTCGTGGATCAGCTTTCAAGCGCTCTAAAATAGTAAAAAACTTATCGCCGCCAGATGTCTCGTTATGGAACTCCGACAATAAGCTATTGGTACTCCAATGGCTGTTTGCCCCCCACTCTTGCCTACACACAGATTCATCTATTGCAGCACATAAGCAATAGCGTATGACCAATATTGATGCCCGATCCAACTCCATTTCATTGAGCTTTCGTTCACCTTTGCGAATTTCTCGAGCAACTTGTTCTCTAAAAGGGCCAGGATCGTCCAACCAAGGAATCGAAGACATACATGAGAGACTGGCTATTAACCAGGTAAACTGATCGACCAACGGGTTAACACCCATGCTCTCCACGTTTAAGTCTCTTACCGCAATATTTCTAGATAAATCAGGTGCAGGCATAACCTCCATTGGTTTGCCTGGTTCTGGTTGAAATAGTACTACGGTGACATCGTTTTCGGCGTAACTCATAAACGTACAGCCCAAAGCTGTAGTGATAAGTTCGCGAAGTCGCCAGCAATATGTACAGCGATTGCTGCCGTGTTATTCAATGCATTCCATTCGTCACTCGCTTTATCGAGCTCAAAATAAGTATAGCCAGCATGATAAGGCAACGCTCTAGGTACCACTGGCATTGGTTTCATTTCAATACCCGGCAATTGTAAGTTGATCAAATCGCGAATATTGTCGATCGAACCAATCTTGGTTTGGCTTACGAACTGCGTATGCAGAATATCAAGTGGTACGTCTGCTTTAACAGCAAGAATAAACGTCGTAGATTCGACAATTTTACTGTCTGGAATTGCTGCAGTTCGAATTCCGTAGCTTTGCTCTCTCAATGTTAAAGGTATTGCACGTTGTTCTGACATAACACTTAATGTCATTTTCGCGCTATCAAGCGTACGAGATAAACAATCGGTCAGTTGGCTATGGTTGTATTTTGTAAACTCTTGTGGTCTACGAGATGCGGAACACAGTGTAGATAATTCACCTTCCGCTTGTAACAGGATCCGATAAAATGACTCTGGGTGAACGCCTTCAACACTTGCAAAATGCCAGAACAACGGCTCATAACGATTCAAAGCTTGTAACAACATAAAATCAGCAACAGATGACACGCCCTGTTGGTCAACCACGCCTAAGCGTTGAACAATCGATTCGGCCCTGTGTTTAAGCATTGACGCGAATTCAGTCGCGAACTTGCTCAAAACTATAGATGCGTGAATATCAATGCACGTCGGAATATAGTTTTCATCCAGAATGATGCTCCCGTCTGGCTTCACTTCCGAAATTTTCAAAATGGGAATTGATGTATATGCGCTCTTATCTTCATGATCGTACATTAAGAAAAAGTTAAGCTTACCCACCACAATACTTGCCATATCTTCTGATTCATAACATGCATCTACGGCTTCTTGGGTTTCCATATTATAGCGAGCACCGTCTCCATTTCCGCCAAAGAGTTCAGATCGCTCTGATGGCAGTGGGCAGCATAAGTACACCACTTTATCCGCAATCGAAGGGTCAACATCTCTTACTTCTGGAAGCTCAGCAAGAAGCGGTAAATCAAATGGAGTACGGTCTTGTAAGATACCTTCTGCTCGTGTGATCCCGATTTTACCAAGAGCCAGTAGCTCAGTGTTAATCTCAATTTTTTTCACTCCCCAGTGTAAGGGAGAGCTATTAGAGCTAAGCATGTTAGATAACTTGCC
Organism: Vibrio sp. 14N.309.X.WAT.E.F5; assembly: GCF_030397615.1. Taxonomy (NCBI): domain Bacteria; kingdom Pseudomonadati; phylum Pseudomonadota; class Gammaproteobacteria; order Vibrionales; family Vibrionaceae; genus Vibrio; species Vibrio sp. 14N.309.X.WAT.E.F5. Next base: position 26,751 of record NZ_JAPNXR010000012.1, read on the forward strand.
TTGAGACCTATCGAGTTGCTGAAAGTGTTGAGGCTTCATGAACATACCATCTTGCCAAACAACTGGGTTATATAAAGACATTCGTCAGTTCCTTAAAAATACGTCTGTTCAATACCGCGAGTATTGTTCGAAGATAATTCACTACCCTCTACTTTTAATCTCAGAAAGTACTCACTTTTTTCTTCGATCACTTCAACCTTCCGCCAAGACGAGCCATCAATATCTCTGAATGCCACAGAAAAACCTAATGCTCGCGTCGTTGGATCTAACTCTAAAATCTCATGTAGCTCATCGCCCGGCTGCAGTTGGTATTCATATCGTTTAATATACTCATCACCTAAGGACGCTTTATCATTTTCGAATAGAGCAAAAAAATCCAAACTACGAAATAAAACAGGTGAAGTGAGCTCATGAACTCTTAGAATGACCGGCGAAGATTGTCCCTGCTCTCGAACATTAAGAAGTTCTGAAGCTTCTATTACGAGTTCAATTGAAGATGTTTCTGGCGTAATTCCAGATGATTCTTTAAATTGCTCCCACATTGAGCAACCTGATAATAGAAACAAGGTAATGGGGATTATAAGTTTACGCATGATCAGCTTTTGCAACCTTATTGTATCTGTCTTTCATCAACGCTTTAAAAGTTGACTCATTGAATTGTCTAGTACTTTGCTCATAATGTTCACTGTACTTTTTCCACAACTTTGACTTACTAAGGAAGCGTGTCTCTTGGCTTAAAGTGTTTGCAAACTGCTGAGGATCATTCGCTTTTAGTTGCTCCAATACCAAATCGTTAATTGCCCTCGCATATAAGGTATCGTGCTCGCTAAGTTCATCCAGTATCTGTTCAATTAGCTCATTTGGAGCCAATAGATTTTGACTATTTAGCGTTAACATCAATGTAGTTAGGCTAAGATCATTGTGGGCAAATGAACTTTCGTCAGTAAGCTCTTCAACACTCTGTAAATCTTTGTACAAATTATCGATACACAATCGTAAACAAGCGCCCATTTGTTTAAAAAATAGAGCGTCATGTTTCGTGTCAGATTCTAAATCAACACCCAGTCCTTCAAAAAATGCATGTGTCACATTTTCATGTTCGTAAGAAGTTTCACTCAATGCGATATTATTCTGAGTTCTACTCTCACTTTCAACAGGCTGCTCTTGTGGTTCGGTATGAGAGACAAATTCTTGTGTCACCTCTTCCCACTTATGGCTCTGTATGTTTGTAGAATGAGGTATAATAGTGACAGGTGGCACTTCTGGTAGTTTATTTTTGAGAGTCCCTGAACTACCGTTAGGTGTATCTGACTTAAGATCTGAACCTTCAACGCTTGCTGGTTTTAAACGGTTCGATATATTAGCTTGATCATCGGCGACATCTTTAGCTTTCAGGCTCGCCTGCTGTTCTTCTTCCATCCCCATCCAATCTTCAGGAATCAGACTAGGAAGGTCAAACTCAGAATGGATACTCAGACTGTCATCAACGACTTGCCTTTGATGTTCTGTCGATGACTTCGTAAGGCTTTTATCGTTGCTTTCGTCTCTAACAAGGTAGTCATCATCTCTTTGCATTGAGAATTTTAAGTGTTCGACGGGATCATGGGTCTCAACACCATCAGGTTTCGTTTCCATAAAGAGATCTTCTAGCGTGCCTGCCTCAGCCTCTTCTTCAACAACGGACTCTTCCAAGTTCATTAAAGGGTCTGTTGAATCTCTTTCTGGTGCTATTTCAGAAGCTATGTCGTATGAAGTCGTTACCAACTCAAGAGAAATACTCACTTCATATTGTCCCAAAGACACTCTATCGCCGTCACATAATGAGACCGGTTGATTCTTAAGGATCTTATTCCCATTAACCAATGTCCCATTAGTACTGATATCGCTGATGTAATACGTATCCCCATATACACTTAACAAGCAATGTGTACCCGATATAAAACGGTTATGATCAGTCAATGAAACAGTACACCCAGCTTCACGACCAATAGAACCGCCTTCTTCGGGCATTTCTATACTCTTAGCTCCAACGTATTCTTCTGGGCACTTTGAGATCACCAAAACCAATTGATTAATTCGCATGAATAGCCTTTAAAACAGAAGAGAAACACTAAACTCAACACCACCTAACCCCTCGTTATAAAAAGGTAAGATGTATGAAGCTTGGGGAATAATTTGTAAGTGAGCGTCGGGATTGCTGCCTAATTTGATCACGCTCCCTAAAGTAACTACAGCGCCGGCTTCAAATTGATCAATATCTTCAAGTTGTTCGCCATATCTAAAACCTTGGTCATCAACTTTCCAACGGTTAGAGTATTGTGAGTAACCTAAAGACAAACCTGCACCAATGTAAGGAGTAAACACCGACCAGCTACCTAAAGCATACTGTGGGACAATGCGAAATTCGTAATTTGTCACCTCGTTATACACACCATTTTTAGGTGCTTCGATATCATCTTCTGCTAAATAATTAAACCCTAACCACCAACGCCATCGGTTATTGCTCTCGTCAATTGGACGTGTATGGACGAACCCGTAACGCAGAGCATCTACTTGTCCACTCGGTCCTTCTTCGTATTCTATAGTGTCTATGCTCAGCATATTTACTGAACCACCATATCTCTCACCCTTCGCGATTGCGATGGATGAAAAAAGGCACATTGTGGATATTAGACCGATTTGACTTAGGTTTCGCATGCTTCCCTCTGAGTTCATCCATATATTAACTAGATGCGCAAGATAGCAAGTATTATGTCTTTTACAATAAGGAGTCGGTCGCACCCACTAATTACGACATTATAACTAGTAAAAAAAACGATATATCTATAAGAAAATGCATTACGCACATTCACCGGTTAAATCCAATTATAAAATCAAAATTATCAATAATTAGAGCCCTGCTCAATGTTAAACGCTCATAAAATTAGCATTTTCTTAATTAAAAATTTAAGCATGCCTACGCATTTATCTTTGTTCACATCATAATAATGACCTGGAAATATTTTGCTAATTTAGTATTACTTAATATTTCCAGGAATGATTGACCGTATCGATTATTGACCAGTAAATAACCACACACATCAATAGTTATATGCATAACATTTTGTAACGACAACGTTGTAAATGTGACATCAATCACTGATTTTTTATAAAAGCCAACATTAAAATGGACTTGATTTCGACTTTTTTGTGAACAACATCACATAATGTTTAATTTAAGAGCTTTTCAAATCTTTTCACATTCAAATTATCCGTTTTGAATATAGAATCGCTAAAAAATATAAAAATATAAATAAGGTATGAGTGACTTTATTAGTCAATCCTACTTTTCGATTTCATTATATATACAGTTGGATATCAAAATTATGTTTTCCTCGGATTTCACAAGGCGACCTATTGATGAAGAAAAACCTAGCGGAACTAACCCAAATGCGTTAGATGATTTCACTGAGATAAAACGTCAAATTAATAACCTAAATAAGGTTACAGGTCGAGTTTCTTGGAGAAAAGTTCAGTCTTTGTCTAAGGAAATACTCTCCAAAAATAGCAAAGACTTTCGATGTAGCTGCTACTTTACCGTCGCAGCAACGCATAATGATGGTTTAAAAGGTTTAGCCGAGGGGCTCAGCTCAATCTTAGATTTGTGTGTCGTTTATTGGTACACGGCATATCCTGAAGTAAGTAAATCAAACGCAAGAATCGGTGCGATTGATTGGATGGTCGAGCACACTGAAAAATGGATTAAGAACATTAAGACTAGCTCTGACGACATTTTGTTGATCGAAACTTGCCACCGTTTATGTTTAAGAATAGAAGAGGAACTTAGGCTCCATTATGGAATAAAAGCACCTTCACTAGGTGGAGTTCGCAGAATCTTAAAGCAATGGGTAGATGAACATAAAGAAAATGAAGCGAAACTCCGTGAAGCAGCGAGTAAAACAAGGCTAGCGGCACAAGAGAATAGACAGATACCCCCTGTTACTCAATCAACCGCAATTAAAATTGATGTATCTAACAGTAAACCAGCTATTGCTCCCAAGATAGACGAGAAATCAACGTCGAACTATTTAGTCATCTATTTATTAGCCGGGTTTCTTGTACTGGCATTGTCCTCTCATTTCCTTTATGAACAGTACCAATTGAAAGTGCTTACTAGAAAAGTAGTCGCATCAAACATCCCTCAGTTAAGCGAAATAACACACTCGTTAAAATATGAATATGCTTCAATTTCAAACGATGTAAGACCTAATGTCGTAAACCAATTAGACAATCTGATGAAAGATTGGTCGACTAACCCTGTAAAAGTGTATGAAATTGACGCTCTCGACCAATTGACTACTGACCTAACAAAACTCTACCCAGATTCATCGTCAGTTTTACGTTTACGTCAAGAATTCACTAGTCAGAAAGAAAAATTAGATTCGGATTACATGCAACTTCACCGACGCTTCTCAGATGCAAGAACTGTATTTGCAAATGTCATAAGAGGAAGCGAAAGTCAAAAAACAGCGCGAGCTTACGAATACAGTAACTCCCTTTTCCCTTTGATTGGTCGCATTGAGTATGCAGAGAAAGAAAAACAACAAAAAGAACTTCAGAAATCTCTTCGGATACTCAACGTTTATTTGCACAAAATTAAAACCTTGGAATCTGAGCTTAAAACAATGCAACCGTAGCACTAAAAAATAGCATTCAAATCAGATCATAAAACACACTTAAAACAACGAAATAGGCTTATGTTAAAACACAAACTAATGAGGAACCCTGTTGTTATATCGACAGCCATTTTCCTCTTTCTTGCAGCTACAATCGCTGCTATTTATATCCTCTGGCTAGATATAACAGACAAGTTTTACCTGTGGATCGCATTAGGTGCGGTAACACTTTTTTATTCGTTGTTTCAGATCACTTTATGGCTAAAGAAAAAAAACAACAGCAAAGCGCTTAAGCTTGAAACTGAAGAAGAAGCGCTAGCTATGGTCATTCGCCCTCTTTTGGCGAAATCAAACAAAAAGCCTATTTACTTGATGATTGGAAATAAGTATGCGGGTCGAACTCAGTTTTTACTTAATTCCTGTGCTATCAAGCCAATGGATCAAACTCGAACTGCGAAGAATGATTTTTTCGAATGGTATGAGTCTGACTCAGCAGTTTATATCAAACCGGATCAGCGACTATTGTTTCAAGAAGTGTCTAGTAACGACAGCGCTTTATGGGATGCATTTGTAGATGAGGTCATTAGACATAAGCCAAGAAAGCCATTTTCTGGTTGCTTGTTTTTTATCGATTTTGAATTTCTAATTGTCTCTGAAACCGAACAAATCGATTACACGTTAACCGCGCTTAACCATCGATTAGAATCAGTAAGTGAAAAAACATCTTCAGCGATCCCTTTATATTTAATGATGTCTAAGCTCGACAAGCTAGAAGGGTTTAAGGAATACATACACTTTAGTTCTTTAAAGACCTCGGTTGAATTTCTATCAATTCCATTAAAGGAAGCTAAAGGTGTATTTGTTGAGTACTACCATGATAGCTTCCGTAATTTAGTAAAAGTAATGGAGAGCAATGCGTTAGATTCGTCGTCTCACTCTAATGACGTTAACGAGAAGCAAGCCATATTAGCATTTCCTAAACAATTCGAATTGTGCCAGTCTGAAATTGCTTCTGTGATAGAACGACTTTCAGAACTCAATACTGGGTCTTATTCTCTTGATATCCGTGAAGTGTTTTTTATATCGAATATCCAAGGTGGTAGAAAATACAACCTATTAGCTAAGAGTTGCAGCAACTACTTTAACTTGCCGATCATTGCGTCGGAACATACTCAGTTAACAGAAACGCCCTATTTTACGCGCTTCTTAATGGACTCTCAGATCCTGCCTGAATCTGATTTCGCAGGTGAAAACAAGACTTACCTTAGGATGATCCAGAGGCAGAGCCGTCTAGCCGTTGCAGCTTCCATTATTTTGCTAGGTAGTGGTGCTTACCTGTTTTCAACGACTTTAGATGACAACCTGAGAGTGATTAGTCAGCTTATTGGTATCGATGATTCACAATCGTCTTCCCCAAAAGGCAATTCTTTTGAAAGTTCTCTTTCAAGTGCGATCCAAACTGTACAACCATCTTATCAAGCATGGCTTAGTGGCTCACAAGCGCTAGATAATGAACTTGTGAATATGAATGTAAGTCGTCTCGATGAAAGTACGAAAATCGCTTATAACGCCCTCATAATGCAAATTAGAAACCACTTAATGCCAGTAATTGAGCAAGGTTATCGTTTGCAACTAACACAAAATCAAGACAACGTTAATAATGCACTGCCTTTACTAAAAGGTTACTTAATGTTGAATGATCCTACAAAACGCGAGATAAAATTTCTACGTCAGCAAACGATGTCAACGCTGCAAAAACTCAGTGATCAACCAGACACGATCACAACAGTGATGAAATATTTGGACGCATATTTCCGCACTGATTTTGAACCTGTATCGATCAACATGAATATGGTGCGTGCGACAAGGCGTTCTCTACTCTCTAGTTCAAATGTAGATCTTGTGTACGCCAGCTTATTACAACAAGCAGGTGACATTGATTTAGGCACTTTGAATTTACAGCGAGCAGTCGGTTTCGACTTTAATAATGTCTTCAACGACAACTTGGATCCTCAACGATTAGAAATCGATAAAGTTTACACATCTACAGGCTTCAGTACGTTTTACCGCCCTCGTGTCGATTTAATGTCGCAACAAGTCATCACCGACAACTGGGTATTGGGTTTGTCAAACCACGTAATCCCAACAGACAAAGAACAAGAGACATTCAAGAAGCAAGTAAGAAAAAAATATACGGATGACTACATCAGTTATTGGCGAAATGCTTTAAGCGAACTAAAAGTAAAGCGTTATAACAATATAGGGGAAATTACTAACGCCATTGATCTGATCTCTGGCCCATCTTCTCCGATGACAACGGTTCTAAAACAAGTTTATACAAACACGCAGTTTTCACCGATCGGTCAACAAGGAGCATTAATGGCTCAAGTTAACCCTAAACTTGCGGGTGCCGTAAAAGCAGCACCAGAACTCGTTGAAGAAGTTGTAAAGCCTGACTACTTATTAATGAAAAGAGTTGAACAAGCTTTCCACATCTTGAATCAATTGCAAATTAACGAAACCCCAAACTCCCCTACACCATGGGATGAAACGATAACTGCACTGAGCAGAGTTCGTACGTATATGAAAGATATAGCAGACGCACCGGACCCTCAAATGGCAGCATTGTCTGCAGCACAACACCGGATGAGTAGTACGGATGCCGATCCTCTGATTCGTTTAAAACAAATTGCACAAAAATCTCCTGAGCCCGTAAGAAGTTGGCTTTTAGACGTAGTTAACCAGAGCTGGTCCGTGATGATTTCTGAATCATCAAAAGGAATACAGACTCTTTGGTATAGTGAGATCTACTCTAAGTTCAAAGAGTTAGGTTTAGAACGGTACCCTTTTGATCTAAGTGCAACAGAAGAAATTTCGATCGAAGACTTTGAGCTGCTTTTCGCATCGGGAGGCTTGCTTGATGCATTTATCGATAAAAATTTCGCTCCTTTTTATGACACAAACCTATGGACGCCAAAACAAGTAGAAGGTGAAATTATGCCTCTCTCACCAGAACTGCTTGTTCAGTTAAGAAATTACAATGTCATCAGAGATACACTAATCAACAAGAGTACAAACCGTTTGTACCTTCCATTTAGTGCGAAGGTACTTGATCTTGATTCTAGTGCGATCAGAGCAAGCTTAAAAATAGCGGACTCAAATATCAACTATTACCATGGTCCCAGCAGAATTCGTGAACTTGAGTGGCCTCCTCAAAATGGAGATTTCAATATCAGTATAACAATTCAAGATGTAACAGACGAAGGTAAACAACATGTACTGAGCAAGAATGGTCAATGGGCTATCTATCGGTTATTTGGTGACTCAACGTTAACAAATACCCATAACGGTAGCTTCGTGAGTGATATAAAAGTATCAGGCAGAGATCTGAGCTTGCGAATCACTCCTTTGACTCAGAAAAACCCGTTTACGTTAGCGGAGCTGTATAACTTCACTCTACCCGAAGCCATATAGTAAAAATACAAATACAAATACAAATACAAATACAAATACAAATACAAATACAAATACAATAATAATTCAGAAAAGGCAGAACACATGATGTCCAACATTAGTTTACAAGGCTTAGACAAACTAGATCGTAAAATTCTTTCGAATCTACTCTCCAATGGGCGAGAATCTATTGCTAATCTTTCTCGCAACATCGGCTTGTCGCGAACAGCGGTCGCTGAACGCATCAACAGGCTTGAAAAAACCGGTATTATCAAAGGGTATACGGCACAAATAAGAGTAGAAAATGACGGGAGAAAAGCGGCAAGTTATTTGCTAATTTCTTGTGAAAAAGGTAAGAAAAATGATGTAAGTAATGCATTAAAAGAACTACCTGAAGTCAGACTTACAAGCATTGTTGGGGGTACCTACGACATTATTTCTTTGATTGAAGCTCCTGATCTGCAATCAATACACCATTTATGTAATGAGATAGAGTCTTTCAATGGCATTCGCTCTCTCAATACAACAGTAGTGTTACACCAGCCAATCAGTCGTTAAAAATAAAGCCGCTCTTATGAGCGGCTTTTTTAAATGCCTCCAATTACTCTAATCTTCGCATCTTTCGTACCTGCTTGACCCAACCAAAAAGTTTGCCCCAAACTCGTCCCATCACCTTGACCGAGTTGGTTCTTTGGAACTGAGTCTAAATCAACGGTTAGCTTTAAATCCCAAGACATGGGGTCACGAAGAATAAAACGCATCAACCCCACTAAAGTTTTATGGAAATCTCCTCCATAGGAGAACTTTCGGAACGTCTCGAAATCAATGTTATCAATACAAAGATTAAACTTACCGTTTAGATCTGGGATGCTCTTACCTAAATGTAAATTTGAACCCAAAATACAATTCGTTCTATTTAATTGATTCCTTTGGCATTCGGCAATTTTTACTCTTCGAAAGACCCACTCTTCGATTCGAACACTTGGTAATGAAAAATAGTGCGCAACAATGCCAGAAATAAGTTTCGGAGAGCGTGTCCTGGTAGATAGCTGATTGACGTAAGACAAAATCTTTGCACGATCAAGCCCGATCGTATCGGACTCTTGAATAACATTAGACAACCCTGCTAGGTGCAGCATACGCCCAGAAAAGTCATCTGTTGCATCGCTTTGATACTGAACATGATAACGGTACTTTTTCCAAACACGATAGATTAAACTGGTATATCTATTATGAAAGAAATCAAAGAAGTCTCTAACTGGATTATCATCATCATCTCTACCTACTAATTTTTCTGTATAGTTCGCGGGCAAAGGTGAACTTGAACCGTGTAATCCTAAGAAGTTAGTTTCAATTCTCGAATAGTGCTCACCAGACCTTTCCATATGACTGATGAATTCCATATCACTTTTGGGGAAACAGAGGTTTGGTGAGACACTAAACGCAATTCTCTCTTGATAAAAATATTTGTTTTCACCAACCGCTACAAAATCACTGCCCGGTAATAGTTGGTAGTGCTTCTCTAACAGCAAAACTGCTTGAAAAAAGCTAAATTCGTTTATTTTTTCTGATAATTCATCAATCATAAGATTGTTTGCTGTCCGGTTAAACTTGCCCATTGGTAGCTTTCGCCGCTGCGTTCATCGTAGACTTCTAACTCTGTAAATGAGTTAACACTTGAATATAAGCGTATGAACTCATTCAATACATTTGCCATCAAAAACATGTCCCCTTCATTGACAAAAAAACTAGAGTTCATCTTAAGCTTAAATTGATTACCACGAACGGATACCCCTCTAAACACTCTATCGATAGGTTTCATTTCTGATGAGATAATGCCGTCAAGCCTATGCAACGAAGCCCTATGAGCCTGCCTATCTACTCTAGAATGGAAGTCATATGTAGACAGTAAAACCTTGAGTACATCAATATTAGAGAGCGATAGATAATTCAATGACATATTAGCAATCAGTTGCCATTGGAGTTCGCCATTCACTTGCGGGCTAACAGATTGCGTAGGTTTAGTAATATTACTAAACGTGGCGTAAGTTGGAGATTTATGTGTGGTATATATGATGTCTCCTACAGACAATCTTTCAGACAAATCTGCATTACTGCACAATAACTTCATCAAAACCGTTTCGGTTCCTAGGTCTGCAATATTCCCATTGTGGGTATGAAAAGATATATAACGCTCAAGCCCTCTTCCACTCACTCGCTCTGAAACTTTTGACTTGTAGAAATCACGTTTATCTCGCTGATTTATTTGGTGTTCAAAGGACTCAAATTCAATAAGAGGTTTTCGTCGCCTTTCATTTTTGCTCCAACTTTCTACTTGGTTTATTGAATAAACTTCGTAGTGATCCTGGTTGTCACTCTGTGGCCGAACTTTATACTCATTGCGGCGATGTTCAAGCCGAATTGGATCGCCATCTTTTTCGAATAGGTTCACAGCTGGCGTGCAATGTAACCTTAAGTGCTTATCTTTCAGGACAACTTCGGCAGGTAATGCTCTCTTAAAATGGAATTTAAGGTTCACGGTACTTCTTTGTGGTATCCCTTTTAGCCAATCGAGACCCGTAATATCAAAAAACATAAATTTGTCTGGCAAAGAAAAATATTCTTGCAACAAACGATAACCTGCAAATGAATTGTCGCTATATGGCAGTATCGCTTCGTCGTCTTGGTACCCAACCGGTTTAACAAATTCAGGTCCAAGTTTACGTTTATACCCACCGCCCACGTCTAACTCGACGTAGTCTAAGTATCTAAATATCCATAAGAAAAGAATTCTAGTTATATGGATCTCACCATGTAAATGAAACCTTAATTTATCTAACCCGATACGAGATAACTCTAGCCCATGTTCAGTCGCAAGTGTCACATCAACAGATGAGCTCGTTCGACTGTTGCTTTGGTCAATGCTTGTGATTTTTAAGGGGAAAAGCTCTACGTCATAGCAGGTTCTGAATAAACATTGCGTACCTTCCACTTGTTCACTAGCCATCTCAGCGCCACGCTTCACCACTGTTTTTTCAGTGACACTTCCTGAGTGCGGCGTTAGTTCGCTAATGCATAACGAAGGAATCGAGCGCATGTAATGTGGCCACAACAGCGTCATTAACGACTGAGTGAGCTCTGGGAGTTCGTCATCAATCTTTTCTCTAATACGGCCAGTAAGAAACGCAAAACCTTCAAGAAGACGTTCTACATCAGGATCGAATGTTCCTTCAGATAAAAAATTGGTCAGTTTTGGATTGTACTTGGCAAATTCGCTGCCGGATTCTCGTAGATATGTGAGTTCATCTTGAAAGTATTTACTGTTACTCAATGGGCACCTACTAAACGTTAAATTGGCCGTCAGTTCCCATATAGACATCGATAGACATCGGAACTTTTCCACCGTTGTGTAAGACTTCTCCGCATATGCCAAAGCCTAATTGAAGAGGGTTGTTGTGATTTTCTCGGTAATGCACTTCAACGCTTCGTAGCCGAGGTTCGAAGCTTTCTATTGTGGAAGTGATGTTCTTTTGAATGTGACGAACTAAATTGGTGTTGTTCGATAGAACATCATTGAAATCAGGTAAGCCATATTCCCCATCGATCATTGCATTACCCGCATGAGTATTAAGCAAATCAGCAAGGTGCAGATGAATGGATTCAATTAAATGCCTATGTGAAACCACTTTTTCATAACAGTTTTTCGGCTCACCAAGTTCAATTCGTTCTAATAATCGGTAACCTTTTTCCATATAACACTCTAAGAAAAAAAGCAGCCAGTGAACCTGGCCGCTTATTTATTTCCAAACTTATTATTGGTCTAGCTTACCAACCAAAGATAAGTCAAAGCTCGCGCCCATGTACTTGAAGTGAGGACGAACAGACATTGATACTTTATACCAACCTGGGTCACCCTCAACGTCAGACACTTCGACTTTAGCCGCTCGTAACGGTCGACGACCACGAACTTCTGCTGGCGGGTTCTCTTGGTCAGATACGTATTGACGGATCCATTTATTAAGCTCAACTTCCAAATCGGTACGCTCTTTCCAAGAACCAATTTGCTCACGTTGAAGTACTTTAATGTAATGAGCTAAGCGGTTAATAATGAACATGTAAGGTAGCTGAGTACCCAATTTGTAGTTCATCTCAGCTTGCTTGCCTTCAGGTGTATTCGCAAACACCTTTGGTTTTTGAACTGAGTTTGCCGAGAAGAACGCTGCGTTATCAGAACCTTTACGCATTGTTAAAGCCATAAAGCCTTCTTCTGCAAGTTCATACTCACGGCGGTCAGAAACCAGAATTTCGGTTGGGATCTTAGTTTCGATCTGACCCATCGCTTCAAAGTTATAAACCGGTAAATCGGTTACCGCACCACCACTTTGCGGGCCAATAATGTTTGGACACCAGCGATATTTTGCAAACGACTCACTGATCTTTGAAGCCATAGCATAAGCTGAGTTACCCCAAAGGTAATTGTCATGGCTGTCTGTAACCATTTCATCGTAGTCAAACGCCTTAATTGGGTTGTCTTCAACTGAGTATGGCGTACGCAGCATAAAACGTGATGTACAAAGCCCCACATAACGTGCGTCTTCGTGCTCACGGAATCCGCGCCACTTAGTATACTGAGGACCTTCAAATACCGACTTTAAGTCTTTTAAGTTTGGTAATTCTTCATAAGAATCTAAACCAAAGAATTGAGAAGATGCAGAAGTAATAAATGGTGCATGAGACATAGCACCTACATTACCCATATATTCCATTAATTTGATATCAGGCGAAGACGCAGATAGTTGGTAATCACAAATAACGGCACCTACCGGCTTACCACCAAATTGACCGTATTCACGAGTATAAATCTGCTTATACAAACCTGATTTCACTACTTCAGGAGCATCTTCAAAATCATCTAGAACTTCGTCTTTCTTAGCCGAAATAAGTTCGATTTGAATGTTTTCACGGAAGTCCGTGTGATCAACAAGATATTTGAGACCACGCCATGTTGATTCAATCGCTTGAACTTCTTCGTTGTGAAGAATTGCGTCAACCTGTTTAGACAACTTTTGATCAATCTCAGAGATCATCAAATCAACTAAAGACTGGTCTACTTTTTCTACTGTTGAGCTGCTTAATAACTCACCAATGAATGCTTCAACGCCACGCTTTGCAACGTCAAAACCTTCATCACTAGGTTTAAGGCGAGTCTCATTTAGAATGCTATCCAGAAGAGAGCCTGACTCAACTAGAGCTGCTTCTTGTTCTGGTGCTTGTGCTTCTGCCGACATGATCTTCCTTACTCTGCTTTTTCGCCTTGGTCTGCACCAATGCTTAGTTCATCCAAAAGTTTCTTTCTTGCTTCTTCATCTTGAAGAACTGCTGCAATCTTCTTACGGAAAGCAGGTACATTCCCTAGAGGGCCTTTCAATGCAACCAAGGCTTCACGAAGTTCTAGTAAACCATTCAGCTCAGGAACGCTCTTCGCAATCGACTCTGGAGTAAAGTCCTTCATATTTTTGAATGTAATATCAACGCCAATTTGCGCACCTTCTTCATCAGAAAGACGGTTTTCAACATTTGCTTTGATATTCGGAGCGTAACCTTCTAATACTTCGTTAAAGTTATCTTTATCGATATTAATCGGATTACGCTCTTCGATCGGAGTTTCATCTGCACGAGCAGTGAAGTCACCGACAACCATCATACTTAGGGGCAGTTCAACATCATCAGACGCATCGCCTGTTGCTGGAACATAACGTATATTAATTCGCTCTTTCGGAGCCACCGAGCCATCACGTGACATAATTAGTCCTTTCTAGTTTATTGCTGGTCATAAATTGTTTCCCATTCGCTATATCTCACAGGTAAAAAATCCTTAGTTCGATATAGTTCCTTTAGAGTTTTTTGAATTAGATTTTCTAAAGAAAAAAACAAATGGGGTTCCCAAATTGATAGATTTAGTTCCTTAGCCACCGCCCAACTTTGTTCCAAGTAAGGCAAGCACAAAGGGTATAAACCAACACTTTGGTAGGCTTTCACTAACTTTAAGTGCAACATGAATTGTCCACGACCGGAGTTATCCAACTCGAGTTTGTTTGACAGTTCAGCCACATATTTACCCAAGTCACCTAGGGCAATATCCTCCATCTCAGATAGATCATCTTCAGCTACAACAATAGTTTGAATTATTGACGACTTACCCGAAGGACAAGCATTACCTGTAGACAACCAAGTAATCGTTGCTTCATCCGCAAATGGAATAGAATTTTTGAAAGAGAGGTTCTCAATTCCCTCAAAAGAATCGACAAATCTCTTTGTTTCTTGCTTTACAGCCAACGCGGCTTCGTCATACCCAAGATTGTCTAACATTGAATAAACGAAATAATGCCCAGTCAGCCAAAATGGCGCATCAGTAAGTGTTCGTTCTAGGCGCTTGATCGTATCGATATCACTTTCTTGATTTGCTTTATCTCGATAATCCGCCTGATGGTCTGATGAAACAGCGAGGCTAAGAGGCGTTAGATTGTCTTTGTGATCTGGTAAACCATCAACGTCGGCCCATGTCAGATGACGGTAAATCCGATATCCTAAAGGTTCAGTCGGATTTGAATGCACCATTATCTCAGACACTTTTTTTAACGTACGCTTTGATGCAGTCGGAGACGAAAAATCTGTATCAACGTCTACAGTACTGTGCTCTCGAGGTTTACTTCGTTTCTGATTAGGCGTGGTGTGCGTCTTCGGACTGTCTGCTTCGTGGCTTTGTGGAACGATCGCTTTCTCGGACAGTGCAACAACATCAATGAGCGGTTCGGAATCAGCCACACTGTGTTCAACCAACGTTTCTTCATTTAGAGATGCGTTCTGCATTAGTTGATTCAAATGACTTTTTAATTCGAAAAAGTCTACATCAGAGTCTTGAAATATCTCGTCAAACTGACGCTGGATACCTTCAGTTAGTGTGGTACATCGAGATAGAACTTCCCAGTCAAGGGACTCTGCAGACAATTTAGTCGCGACGAGTTTGAATTGATGATTGAGCCACTCAACAGCCCCATCTCTACCTCTTTTACGTTTAGGGTATAACTCATGACCAAAACGACTGATTGAGTCATTGAGCAAAGATAACCCTTCCTCAAGCCCTATCACGCCTTTGTCCTCTACCAAAGAACGGATCAGATAACAAAGCGCTTTAAGATCCTTACTATGCTGACTTAGCACTTCAATCGAATGGACTTTTACTATATGCCAGTCAACAGTCTCACCAAATAATGAACCAAATTTTTTCACTTCGGCTTCCATCATTTCATAGCAAAACTCGTACCTAGCATCGTCACCAGTTGGTGAGTGTTCAGATATTGGTGCTAATAGCGTTTCAGTATCGATCAGACTCAAGTTAACCTCTGCTTTCAGAATTGTAATTTCTAATTGCTCGCTCGATTGCTATAGCACCTCGCGCTGGTTTAGATAGTTGATGACTTTTGTCTATAGAATCACTTGCCATACTATTAAGAATTTCCGTTATTTCGCTGAATTTCTTAGGGGCATTAGTCTCTAGATCAGCTAACGAGTCGTGAAGTTTCTGTCGACCAAATACTGATTGTTCAGTTACAGTACTGAACAAGATAAATTCGCTTCTTGCTACTTTTAGAGCTCTTACTTTAGCTTTCAATTTTGGCGTGTTACCAAAAAATGATTGCGCAGCTTCTGCCTCAAGAATTGCTTTGGTGTAATAATGCTGCTTTGCATTTTTCTCTATCGAGGCATCTATTCCGCTGAGCACTTTTCGCGGTAATACATGACTATAAAAATAGGCTCTTGACTGGTTTACTTTCCAAGCAGTTTCAATATCACTGTCTGCAACATCTGATTTCCCATCTAAGATGAGTTCGACTAAACGTTGTTCTTGATTCCCACCAAAGGCGGCAATATTTTGCGAATTGATGGTTGCCTTATTCAGACTTGCCATCGTTTCCGTCAGCGCTTTATCTGCATAAGGAAATAGAGAGCCGTCACTGTTCAGTTTTTCTCGCAAAACAACGAGATCATGCCGGATCGACATCAGAGTTTTAGGAAGTAGATCGACCGCCCCTTCATATTCATTCAAGTCTGATTCATAGTTTTTATACAACTTAGCTAATTTGCTCTGTTGGACTTCATAAGCTTCTCGGTAAGGAGCTGTCGAGACGACATCTTTTTCCATATCCTGTAACGCGAATTCAATATCCCATGGAGACTGCGCTAAAAAAGACGCGGTTTGTGCAGGTTTAATAGTGCTCACAAGGCTACTTGAACTGCTGGTAGATTTAACAATCGATTTCCATTCAGGCTGACCTTGGTTATATAAATATGTGCCAGTGATAATCACGACACACAGAACCAAACTCGCTTCTAAGTATCGGAGTCGACCACTTTGAATTCTGTCAATAGTTCGATGTTTGGTTAGAACGAGATCAGCATTCCGTAAACTACTAAATAAGGGAGCACTTACATCAGCACCAAATTTTTGGGTATCGATCTTCGCTAGTTGCTGCGCAAACGAAGTCGCTGTATACCTGTGCTGTCGAGGGTTGTTGACAACATCTTTAATTAACTTCCATACATGGTTAGGGATTAAACCTGGTCGTTTTTTTGCTTGTAATTGAGTTGTCCAAGCATCGCCAAATGCAGCACCAAGAAATAGATGCCCAGTTAATAACGCCAATGAATAGACGTCATCTTGAGGTTGAGCCACGCCAGACTTTATAAATGCAGGAGACGCATAGCTCATGCTTGCTTCTGCGTAAGTATTAGATTCACCAACATAACGAGCAGCACCAAAGTCGATCAACTTTACATAATCGGACTCTGTAACAATAATGTTTGAAGGTTTAATATCTAAATGGCAGACACCTCTCGTGTGCATAAACTCAAGCGCACCAGACAATTGATATATCAGCCACGCAATATGATCATGCCTAAAACCTTTAGGAGTATGACGAGCCATTTTTTCAGCCAAAGATTCGCCCTGAATCCACTGATACATAAAGTATGGTCTATCGAACTCTTTGCCTATTTTAATGAAATCAGCAACACTCGGATGTTGAGACATCTCAAGACGACTGGCTTCATTAATGATTAATTCATTCGCAAGTTCAGATGAACCTTCATTTAAAACCTTACAGCAAACCTGTTTTTCAGGGTTCCCTTTCTTGGCCAGGTGATAAACAGTCGTTTTGCCATTTTTTGAAGGTAATGTATCTAACACGTCAAATTGGGAGAAAATCACATACTCTAGCTTGGGCTTATTTTTATTAGCCATATTCTGAGCTTGCTGATTTTTCTTTTCGATCGCTTTCACAACCAACTTATCTAGATAACCTTTGGCTGTCCCTTGCTTTTCTGGCACGCTAAACTCTTTATCAAACGAAATAAATTAATGCTGGATAATAATTACTGTCCAATACCCTTTTCAATAGCAGTATTTAAAACCATCGGTAAGACTATTAATTCAGTTATTATTACTAAACAACCGAACATTACGACAAACGCTTTAACTAACTATTTTTGGCTAAAAATTAGGGTACTTATCCACGTAAATAACGAACTAAACATACATTGTTAACTGAGTCACATTTTTAGTTCATTCTAATAAAAACGAAATGTTCGTTTATCTGAGTAATGTTCAGAAATAGTATTGATTATCTCTATAATTAGAATAGGTGTTTGGGAAGTGGATTCACCAAATAGGAATTAGAAATAGTTCGATATAAAGTGAGTATGGTAAAGCACTGAAATACTGCTCACTTATCATAAAACCATCAAGCCCCGGCCCTAAGCTTGAGTTCGTAATTGGAATGTATAACGCTATACTTAATTACGATGATAAAAAATACACATTAGTTTCATTAAGGTGTTACAAATTTAGAAATAGAGCGGTGCAGCAACTAAAGCGGCTTGATGAATAAGTTGGATCTAAATAAACGCTAAGACTAACTTTGTCTACTGAATCGCCTTTCAGATAATTGTAGTGTGATAATGATTATCATATTAGCGTTTCGTATCACGGCTATGTAGTCAGGTCTGTTTCATACAAGTGAGTTGGAGCAACGCCCTTTCTCCCTTAACATCAAACATTAACAGGGTTACAGGGCTATTGTGCGTTACCTCTTGGATAGTGCAGGCCATTAATGCCAATGCAGAACAACTACCCAATGTGCCCCATAAATCATTAATTAACGTGGGCTGCTGTGGGTTATCAAAACATTCGGCGCGTGCACCTAACGCGAATCCATAATCTTCAGTATGAGACCTCAGATTAGTCATATCAGAGAATACAGGCCCAAAACTCTTGATATTGCGACTCGCATTCCTGACGAGCTTCATTACTGACCTTCGCGTTGTATTTGCAGGTTCTAATTCGAAATAACCTAACTTTGCTTTGGGTTTAAGCTTTAACGTTTGCACCAAGTTATTCCGACATAACAGTAAACCCGCCCCGCCCTCACTCGGTATTATGCCCCATGGATTAGTTGAACTCATGACATCTCCAGCTTCGATTAAGTCACTGAGATCATCAACAAGTGAATCTACTGAGATACTCATTATTGCATCGAATTGGTTCAACTTAGCCAACGATGTGGTCAAGTGTGATGGTCCGCTTTGTTGAACAACTTCATAACGTGATATTGAATCACAATGCTTACATTCACTTAACCACTGACTCATCTCCACAGCAGAAATAGAGCCCGGTACATTGACGAGTAACGGAATAGGCTTTAATGATGTGGGTAACTGCTTTAAAAGAGAGTCGATCAAGCTCTCAATAAGCACCGAACACTTGTCAAACAATGATGTACTGGAAATGTATTCAATATTAGCGTACGTGAACCTTTCTATCCCATCACCGGCCACTTGCTGATCGAACCTTCCCAAATCCGCTTTGGCAACTGTTGTGGCAATATCAAGATTCATGCCCGTTGGTGTCATGGCTTCCATACCAATAACGAATCGTGCTGAATTGTTATTCATTATCGGACAACTCCTGTTTTTTATGGATCTTCGTTGAAACTAAAAGATGCTCCTCGCCTTGACAAGGAAATGCGGCGCTGTAACTGATTGAAAGTATGCGAGCCTCTGTATCAATGAAAACCGTAGAAATAGGCATATCTACTTGATAGTTGGCATTTTTAAATTGAGCTTCTGCTACATACATCTCTTTGGGGAAACGGAAAGAGAGTGCATCATTATGGCAAAAGCCACTCATCATCAATCGTTCACCGCCAGATATGAAGCCTTTGCATTGTTGGTCTAGTGGCGCACTCTGATAAAAACGTTGGTCAAAGTCTACGGGATAAAGAGGTTTCCTATTCTCTAGCCAATCGTCATCAAAAGTGCCAGCATATTGCTGACGAGCCCCGAAAAATGGGGCTAACGGACCAAATCCAGCAACCCGTGTATTCTTGGGTGTCGCACTCCAATCTTCCGTAGGATAAAAAACCGAAGGAACCTTCTGTTTCAATAGTTCCCCTTTAGTATCAGCAATACCTCCGCCGAGCCGGTTTCTTAAATCGCCTCCGATAGCACAGGAGAAGTCGATCTCTTTTTCCACAAATGGGAGTGGTTTACTTAGCGTTACGCTACCTCCGTGCTCAATCCATTGCCTATCACCAAGTACCGATATGGTTTTGTCGATATGGCCATCAATCAAAAGCCGACACTCATGGTACGTAACTGCCTTTTTCGCGTAGCTTCGGGCCTTACCGAAAATCAGTACATCTGTGTTGGTTTTAACAACGGAGAACTCTTGGTCAGCTTTCATCGCGGAAAGCCCTGCTTCACCCAGATAGACAGGATCGTCATAGATCTCTGCCTCTTCTTGCTCCTTCCAAACAGAACCTACGAGTTGCCATGAACGTTTTCCAACGACAATCCACACCTCATTGCCATTATGGTCCCGTTGAAAACGGCCTTTGATTGAAAGTTCTGGATGGTTCTCAATATCCCACAACTGCATTATTATTCCTTAGATTAAACCTTTCTGAGGCTGTTGAATTCTGGGTTAGTCGCGTGATATTCCACTCTTGTTGATGAACTGGCATAGCCATATCCCAAGGGATATATGAGCGAGTATGGAGGCAAACCTGACGCCAAATCCAAACCCTAAAAGCAGCACTGACTTGAGTATCGAACATGGCTTGGATACTAGTTTCTAGAGTCAAAGGTTGTCCCAATCGACCCGGTGACGCTTGTCTGTAGGCGCCAATTTCGACCCACTCTTTTAGCTTTTCGAGTATTTCGTGCCACTCAAAGTCTATCCCCAAATTTTTTGGTATCACTGGTAAACGTTTCCCAAAGACAATGTAAAGCGCTTGGATCCAATCCTCACCTTCGAACTCGTCAAGGCTAGATACTAATTCGACTATTTTCGGAACATGTTCATTCAGACCATGTAATACAAAATCGAAAGGAGCCTGTACACTACTCAGATTAAAGCTCTCAAACTCTTTGAGCTCCAAAAGTTTGGCAAAAGTGACCACTTCGGGATCAGATACACTATCGATTGAGGTACCAAATTCCTTACGAAACCATGTCCCTCTATCCTCTTTCGCAAGTAATCGCTCAAACAAGTTCTGACTGCTATTTGAGTTTTCAGCTAACCAGACAACGCTTTCTGCATCGTTTTGTAACGATAAAAATAAATGTGTTTTATGTTCAGAAAACCGCTTGTCTTTAAGCCAACGTTTTAGCAGACCAACTGTGACAGTTTGGCGTAACTGTAAGCACTCCAAATAAAGCAGGGGCAGTTTACAACCACCTTCAACCATTTCGATTACCACAGAGTCGATACCTGACAATGATGACTGAACAATCAGCAATTTTGCGGTTTGGTAATCCAAGTCATCAAGTATCGATAAACCACAAAGTAGGTTTTCGTGCTCTTGTCCAATCTCAGAATTCAACATGAGCCAAGCATAAATGGTTGGTTCGCTCTGCTTTAATTGATGAATCAATCCCGGAGCCAATCGATAGAAAGACAAATAAACATTTTTTAGGTCTTCAATCTGACGCTCAGCCAGCGCTAAATACTCCAGTTTAACGCTTGGGTATCCCCTTTTATGTACTTGTAAGCGTTGCTTTAACAAGAAACCGAGTGTCTCCGAAGCCAGTGACAGCTTTTCATTACACATATCCAGCCATTTGATAGGAAACTCGTCTAATAAAGTGAGAGTACTTTCCGCATTAGTGATGGCGAGTTCCAAATCTTCATTAGTAATCGGCTGGTTTAGTTGATCAATACCTATTTTTTGACGCATCCGTGAATCCAATCTAGTAACACGATCAATTGATCGCGATGGTGCCGCCTTGAATTTTTTGAGCCTTCTCTGCTTGAGAAGTCACATATTTGGCTTTGGTGGTAATTCGGCTATCACGGCCGCTGTAACGAGTCTCTGTTTCGCCACTTCTCACAATTAACTCTTGTTCCGTTTCAATAACCATTTTCTTTGCTCTCAGTACAAACTCATCCGAGTCATCAACAATGGAGAAAAAGATATCTGTGACTAAAGGAAGGTTAAAGTCGTTATTAAGAAACTCGATACGACATGAAAGGTTGTTATCAATAGCAAGTTGTAACTCGGCTAATTTGAACCCTCGCCCCAACCTCGCATTAATTGGCTGCTGCAACGGGTTTCCTTCGAAATCGACGCGAACACCACTCTTAGTTTCGTTAATCGATACAATTGTTCCAAAACGCGAAAAGCAAGCCGTTGATTCGGCTTGCTGTTCGGTGATGGTTTGTATAATTTGGGTTTGTTTTTCCATCATTAATTGATCGCCACGTTTCCACCTTTGATTACAACCTTATCGCTTCCTTCGATGGTTATTGAGGAACCTGACAACTTGATAGACCCGTCACTATTCATCACTAATGACGAACCACCTGTTTTCAGTACTATCTTGTCGCCGCTTATGACCTGCGTCGCACCATCGGCTTTGTATGAAGTGTTTCCTTTAACAGAGACCGTTAAGTTGCCACCAATCGTCTGGTTATCATCGGCCCCTATATCAGAACTTTTTGATGCACCTACCGTTAAATTGCTGTTTTCACCAACATCCAAATCATCATTCTTACCAATCTTGGTAATTTGATTGTCTCCAATTTCTAAGTCAGAGTTGTTCTTAACATATTGAGTTTCATTAGCGTTGTAAGTAACGGATACATCTTGTTCGACAGTTTCAGTAAACGTGCTGTTAACTTGGGTGGTCTTGTGTCCGTCAATGGTCTCTTTGTGATCACCGTGAACATCATTTGTCTGATGGCGTGCAACCTTTAAAAACTCATCTTGGCCTATGTCGCGGTAGCGGTTATTCAAAACCTTAGTCGACATGTCCTTTTGCGCATGAATGTAGACTTCTTCTTGGTTAGCTTCATCTTCAAAGCTCAACTCATTATAGCCTGTCCCTTTATGCGTTTGAGTTCTGAAAGTTGTACGCGTTTTGTTCTCTGGTAACGAATAAGGAGGATAATGAAGTCCGTTATAAACTGCACCAGTAACTAAAGGCCTATCAGGGTCTCCCTCTAGGAAGGTAACAACCACCTCATGACCGATGCGAGGTAGGTATACCGCCCCCCAAGTCGGTGCTGCCATTGATTGACTTACTCGAATCCAACAACTGGAATGCTCATCGCTCTCGCCATAACGGTCCCAATGGAACTGAACTTTGATTCGCCCAAGCTTATCAGTATAGATTTCTTCGCCTGCAGGCCCCACAACGACCGCTGTTTGTGTACCTTCAACCAAAGGAGCCTCAAGTTTTGGAGCTCTAAACTCAACATTCCTAGGAATGCACGCAAACTGATTGTGATATGTAGTTGGCAGACCATTAGTTTCATCTTCATGAACCTGAGGGTCATGGCCACTATGCATTACCGATAACATGAGATAATCACGGTTTATTGCTGAACGTGGATGCTCACTGATACTAAAACTGTATCCAGACGCCAGCCTCATGACATTACTGGTCGCCTCCACTTGCTGATTATCAACAACATATTCAGACATCCATTCATTTGATCTTACTTGACCCATCATTGGATCAACGTAACGCCCTGGGAAATCGAACAATTTAAGGTCTAAATCGAGTTCGCCGGAGCTGCTCATTTCCTGAGGGATCTTCGGAAACTCGTAGTTATAGTCAGTGTAAGTAACGTGGCCGGTTTTCACTCGATTCACAAGTTCAAGATCAGAGATATGCTCGCGATCTGCAACACCACCACCATCAGCATGATAAACAATAGGCCCCAAATAAGACCCGTTAAGTGGTGAGCTCAATAACTCAGCTATTGCATCATTACTGTCGACAATAACCATTGTGTGGTTAGCTTCTGTATGCTCAAAGTAGTACCACATACCATGCTCTGCCAAAATTCGTTGAACAAACTCTAGGTCTGTCTCTCGATATTGGAGCACGTATTCTTTTGAAGGATATACGCCTGACAGCTCTAATCGATAATCAGTTACTGACGCATCATCTAAAACTTCAGAGATGATCGCCGACGCTGATTTTTGTTGAAAAATTCGGCAGTCTTGTCTTTGGCTCAAAAACCAAGCTTGCGGAACAAGAGTCAGTTGGTAACGGGAGAATCTCCTACCCGATCCAAGGTAACGAACTTCATTAACTACGCCGTGAAAGCATCTCGCTGAACTGACACCTTGGCCATATAGAGTCAAGCTACCTGGTTTACGGATGAGTGCATCAAATGAGATATCAGGATCAAGTGAAAGTAATGATAGGCTGATTTGAAAAGGCTTTGAAAGCTCTTCGATTACCTGAAAGCTCTCCACACGAAAATCATGCTCAGAGCCTTGCAGTTCAAACTTAAATTCTACGTCATTCACCATATCTTTTACCTGATACTAATAATAGAAATAGGGCCAACAGCAGTTGTTGACCCTTTGTTTTTTCACGAAAAGCGATTAAGCTTCGCGTGGAGCACGCCAGTCATCGTTACCAGCAGTACCACAGTTTTCGTGAGTTACTTCGATTGCACGGTAAGTCAGCTTAAGTACTTCTTCAGTTACACGATCTGAAGTTGCAGCGTCTTGACAGTGATTCATACGAGTTTGAATATCTACAAGTAGTGCATCAATTAACTTGATTGAGTAGTAGTGCTCTTGCTTACCTTGTACTGAAGTACGGTAAAAACGGATTACACACTCAGGAAGCTTTTCGCCAGACACTAATGCGTTGAATAACAGAGGTGAACAACGGTCTTGTACTTTAGTTACTACTACAGGGCGGTGAACACGTTGACCTGTTGGTTGGCCACTTTGTGGATCACGTGGAACTGTTAGTACGTGATCAAGTTCTTGAACTAGGAACTCATCAACGTGAGCTTCTTGCCAAGTGTTACCTACAGAATCTGCAGAGTAAGTATCTTTAGTAATGTGACCTTGAGTTTCACCATTGATAGACATATATGCTGGAGTTGGCATCGATATTTCCTTTTTAAAATTTATAATTCATTAATTCACCAAATCGCTTATCACCGCGACTGATTAAGCTAATACAAACATCATGCCAACTTTATAAAGCCAATAAATACAGTCAGTTACAAAAAATTACCCGTTATAAATATTATATTTAACAACAATTTGTTGTTAAGAAAAACGATTTATTGAACGTGGATACTAATAAATTGAATTTAAAACACAAAGGCAAAATAACTATCTCGAAGATTAGAAATAAAGTCAAAAAAACTAGTAATTAAATCATAACGCCTAGACTATTTATTATTTTGAACGGGATTTTAAATATTAGTCAGATAAAAAGCCAAAACAAACAATAAAAGTAACCAATAAACAATAGTAAATTCATCACCGAATAAAAAACCAGTTATCAATTTTAGTATAATTGCTGCATCCCATATACATAACTAATAGAACTAAAATGATAAATATAAACCTTTCCTCTTTAATACAACGTCTGCACCCTATTGTAAAAGTCGCTTTAGAGGATGCCGCTGCATTAGCCGTATCGGAAAAAGCCAATGAAGTGCAAATTGAACACTATCTATTAAGCTTATTAGAAAGGCCAAATAGTGATTTTGATATCTTATTAAGTCATTTCGATTGCTCAGAGACCATTTTAAGGCAATCCATTCGTTCGACTTTAGATACCAACACAACAGGCAACGGCAGCAAGCCCGTTTTTTCTTCGCTTTTAATCGAATGGCTTCAAGAAAGTTGGTTGGTCTCATCTTTAGATCTATCCGAAACTCAGATTCGCTCTGGCGCCCTACTTCTTACACTCGTGAGTAACCCACTACGCTATGGTCAGCACGGCTACGCTTCAATCTTAGACGGTGTAAACCCAGATACCTTAAAGCGTAACTTTTCTGAACTCACAACAAACTCTCTAGAATCTTTAGCAACGACATCAGAAAAAACCGATGCACGTGAAGATGGTTCGGCATTAAGTAAATTCACCACCGACTTTACCGGCAAAGCAAGAAAGGGCGAGATCGACCCAGTATTCTGCCGTGATCAGGAAATCCGACAAATAATCGACATATTGGCGCGACGCAGAAAAAATAACCCAATCGCCGTAGGTGAGCCGGGAGTTGGTAAAACAGCGGTGGTAGAGGGTCTTGCATTAAAAATTACCGAAGGAGATGTGCCAGACTGCCTCAAAGGTGTTGAACTATACGGCCTAGACATGGGCTTACTTCAAGCAGGAGCGAGTGTAAAAGGTGAGTTTGAAAAACGCCTTAACGCAGTACTAGATGAAGTGAAGAATTCACCGACTCCAATCATTTTATTTATAGATGAAGCTCACACGCTAGTTGGTGGAGGCAATCAAGCTGGAGGCAGTGATGCTGCCAACCTACTTAAACCCGCTCTAGCACGTGGTGAAGTAAAAACAATTGCTGCCACTACATGGTCTGAATACAAGAAATATTTCGAAAAAGATCCAGCTCTGGCGCGCCGTTTCCAACTAGTAAAACTCGATGAGCCATCAGCTAGTCAAGCCGCATTGATCATCCGAGGCTTAAGACCAGCCTATGAAAAATCACATAACGTGTACGTGCGTGACGACGCAATCACTGCCGCAGCAAACTTAGCTGATCGTTACATCACTGGACGCCAACTGCCAGATAAAGCAATCGACGTGTTAGATACGGCTTGTGCTCGCGTCAATATTAGCCTTAATGCAACACCGGCACCTGTCGAAACATTGCATCAAGAAATTGCAGCTGCGAACCGCGAACTCGAAGCTCTTGAGCGTGACCAACTGCAGCAAACCGGTGACAAACACAGTGCCGCTTTAATTCCTGATCTAAAAGAGAAGATTGAAAAGGCCACCGAAGAACAAGCTACCCTTCAAGTTCAATGGAAAAAAGAACAATCTCTTATTCAAGAAATCATTGAACTGCGTAGCCATCTTTATAGCCTTACTACTCCTTCGACTGAAGAAGACCGTGATCCTAAAGGTGACAATGCGCTTCAAGACAATGAAGCACTAACAAGTGACAAGCCAAATTGTCATGAATATTCTGAAGAGCAGACTCGCGAAGCTATTCAATCTTGTAACGAACGTTTAGATAACGTGCGCGGTACCAATCCACTCGTTCACTACGAAGTGGGTCCCGACGAAATTAGTCATGTAATTTCTGATTGGACAGGCATCCCTATGGGTAAGATGCTTCAAGATGAGTCGCAAGCGACCTTAAACTTGAAGCAAAATCTAATTCAAAACATTAAAGGTCAAGAGTTTGCCATTGATGCGCTTGCTGAAGGTATTCAAACCGCAAAAGCGGGATTAGGTAACCCAGATGCACCAACGGGCGTTTTCTTATTGGTTGGCCCAAGTGGTGTAGGTAAAACAGAAACCGCTCGCGCTATCGCTGATCAGATGTTTGGTGGTGAACGCTTCATGACAACCATCAACATGTCTGAGTTCCAAGAGAAACACACGGTTTCTCGTCTTATTGGTTCTCCTCCTGGCTATGTTGGTTTTGGTGAAGGCGGTATGCTGACCGAAGCAGTTCGTCAGCGCCCTTACTCTGTTGTTCTTTTAGATGAAGTTGAAAAAGCAGATCCAGAAGTACTCAACCTGTTCTACCAAGTGTTCGACAAAGGCACGCTAAATGATGGCGAAGGTCGTACCATCGACTTCAAAAATACACTCATCATCATGACAAGTAACCTTGCGACTCATGAGATTGAGTCTTTAGTTCACCAAGCGAAAGACATTGATGCCAATATCGTCGCTGAAGCCATTCGCCCAACATTGAATCAACACTTCAAACCAGCCTTACTGGCTCGTATGTCCGTGTTGCCATTCCTTCCACTTTCAGACGCAGCAATGACTGACATTATCCATCATAAACTAAAGAAAGTGTCTGAGCGCCTACAAAGCCACCACAAACTGGCACTTTGCTATGGTGATAACTTAGTGGAATTCGTATTAGGCAACTGCCGCCTTGCAGAGACGGGAGCTCGAAATATTGATGCCGTTATTAACCGTCAACTATTGCCGCAGCTTTCGACTCAACTACTGGTGAATGACAAGGATGATTCACATACTCAAATTGACGTTTCTGTGGACGAGCAAGGAACTCTAACCTATGCGTTCAGCTAACCATAGTGAGCTTAGTAACGCCCTACTTGCGATCAGCCAATCTCTGGCTGATCGCAGCCAGTTAGCTCAAACTTTGGATGCCGTTCTCACAGCAGCAAGGCAAATGACTTTCGCGAAACATGGCATCATTTACGTGCTTGACCAAACCGGTCAAGCCTTGATTCCGAGCACCGCACACCACCATGAAAAAGTCATTGCCTCACATCCTTGGGAGCCTCTGCAGTTAGACACAGTAAGTGAAGCCGACCCATTCAACTTCGCCGTACGTAACGGCGAAGTTGTCTTGATCAATGAGCTATACACTTACAATGGTTATGACTGTGAAGGCATCTATCAAACCGAGCAAACGTTAGGTCTAAAAAGCAATAACTTACTTGCTTGGCCATTGATTGATGATGAAAGCAAAACTATTGGATTATTGGTTTTGCTTGATTTAAGCGTTATCGATAACGAAACTGCACTTACCGAGTTTTGCCGAATGGCGGCAAGTAATATTCGCCATGCCATTTGGTTAGAGCAATATGGTCAAGTGATTAAGAGTTTAAGCGCTGATAACCAAGCGTTGGTTCGTGAAAATACTCAGCTAAAGAAACGGACAAAGAAAACCTATCAAGGTCCGATCGCTGAAAGTGAAGAGATGATCAATGTATTGAGCCGACTTGATAAGGTGCTCTCTTTGCCTGTCGACGTCTTACTTAGAGGCGAGACGGGTGCGGGTAAAGAAGTCATTGCAAAATACATTCACGAAAACTCGAATCGTTCTGACCAAGCATTAATCGTTCAGAACTGTGCCGCAATTCCTGAACAACTTCTGGAATCCGAACTTTTCGGGCACAGAAAGGGCTCATTTACCGGTGCAGACAAGGACAAAGTTGGCTTATTTGAAGCAGCAAACGGTGGTACCCTATTCCTAGATGAAATTGGTGATATGCCAATGCTACTTCAAGCTAAACTGCTGCGTGTGCTGCAAGAACGTAAAGTTCGCCCTGTAGGCGCTAGCAGAGAGATTGAAGTAGATGTCAGAGTCATTGCGGCGACACACTGTAACTTAATGCAGCAGATTAAAGACGGAGGTTTTAGGGCCGATTTGTTCTACCGCTTGAATGTGTTTCCTATCACCTTACCACCTCTGAGATCCAGACAAGCGGACATTATCCCACTCGCCGAGCACTTTGTTCAACAAACCACGACGATGTTAGGCTTGCCTCAATCACCAGGTTTGAGTGCTAATGTGAGAAACCAACTGCTCGCTTACACCTACCCCGGTAACGTGCGCGAACTTAAGAACATCATCGAACGCTCGGTTCTGCTTTCGGATTTTGAAACCATAACTCAGATTGAGTTTGGTGAACAGATCCCTGAAGAGGTAGAACACCATCAAGTTGTTGCTCCAGCTACATCGGCAATTCAAACCACGTTCGAACCTGAACCTCTAGGAGATGACGATGTCGCAGTTGGCCTAAAAGAGGTCGTGAGCCAGTACGAACGTACCGTAATTATTGACTGCTTAAACTCTTGTAATTGGCATACGAAACGAGCGGCTGAACAACTGTCACTGCCGTTAAGTACACTCAATCACAAAATGAAGAAATACGATATTTCTGCTGCTGGTTGAGCAAAAAAAACAATAAGGCGGAGTATTTTAGTCATTCCGATAGAAACAAAAAAACCGCCCGAAGGCGGTTTTTTTATATTGATTTTTGCTGCGGAGCACTAACATTCATCGGTTCTTTCACAATCCAATCCTCGATCCACGCTTTTCGTTTCACCGGGTTGTTCGCTAACTCTTTTTGCCAATAGAGAAAAGCCGAATCATTCATTCGAGAAGCATCTCCTTCAATCTCCATCCAAGGCACCCCTTGCACACTGTATTTTTGACCACCAGGCAAAGACAATTTCTGAGGCTGCTTTATAGGATACTCCCCTACGCCGGGTGCAAGCCCCGTTTGCGATAACGATGATACCGAAATATGCACCGGTAAGAACTCTGCTTTTGTCTTGTCTACAATAGGACCAAATGGCCTCAAAGTAGGCACTCGTCGTCCAGTAGGAGAGGTGTATCTAAGCTCAAACTTAACAATATGTAGCGTTCTACGGTCATTAAATGGGTCTAGGTATCGATTAGGAGCGTCTTTGACTTTCGTCTGAAACTCTTCCACAAAAGATGTTAGGTCCGATGTAACCTCAGTATCAACTTCAGTGAAACTCACTTCTTTAATTTCTACTTTTGCATAAGGAGAAGGGACTTCTTTCGTATAAGTGTACTCACCTACTTCAAGCAATGAACCAAAGAAACTTGGTCCTTCAGTTGCATCTTTTGAAAAAATCGATTCTTGCTCTTCAATCGACAAAGATAACCGCATTGGCACCCGATAGCCCTCTCCCATCATGCGTCTATATATCTCTTTTTCGCCTCCTTCGGAAAGAAACGCGACATATATAGTAACTGGTTTATCATTAGACCAATCAAGTACAGAGGATTTTGGTGCTTTATCATCGAACCACTCAAAACCACTGCCTTTCGAAACAGCACTAAAGATCGAAACATCACCTTTTAGATACGGTGCAATACCTTCAGATTTTTTAGCAGAAGTACTTTTAACAAACTCTTCGATTAGTAAATCATATTCGTTAATCACTACTTGCCTATTCGCCAGACCGTCGTATAGAACAAGTGGTAAACCATCAACCTCGACTTCTCCATCGTCATTCAGATAACACTGCTTACCATAGGTGTTATTGTCATCGACACCATAGTTAAACTTGAATAACTGCTGTTCAATACCTGCTAGAGACAACGTATTCCCATCAGCAGTGAAATAGTATTGCATTGAGCGAGCTTCTCCACTTTGTTTCCATTTATCGAAGCTTTGCATCTCGTAATTTGAGTATAAAGGCTTAAGACCTGGGATTTCATATTCGCCGAACCAATATGTTGGCTCAAATTCAACACATGTCAGATGCTCTTCAACTGCGTGTTGGTCAAAGTAACTTTTTAGCTTATCGTTGCTCCCGCAAAAAGTTAGATCATCCGCTTTTCGCGGTGCCATCAGAACCTCAAAGCTTGGCCCTTTAAAGTCCCAAAGCGACCGCTCACAACAATATTGCAAAGTTGTCTTAAATATCTTTTTCTTAGATTTAGAGGCATTACTTGATAATACAATCTGTACCTTAATACGTGTAAAAGGCGTAATTCGATTGGTTTTATTTGGGGAAATCCACTCTTCAAGCGGCTTCCAAGAAACCCCATCCCCTTTACTCTCAACTAGCAAACGGCTGAAGCCGATATCGTCCGATTTAATCGACTCCACGTTGTTATCGAACATTTTCGCGAAATCGGAAAAGCCATTGTCCGAATCCCCCTGATATAGACGTGCTTGTACTGGGAAGCCTTTATTGAACTCCCCTTGAATGCGAGCTCTCTTCAACAAAGGGGACAATTGTGGCGAATGTTCGTTTTTCCAAGATTGCGCAAAAGCTCGGGCAGCACTTGCACCTGACTTATCGTCCCTAACTCGTTGAATCCAGTTCTGAGCCATTGTGTTGTAATTGCTTAACGGCGCCTCCCAGTTATCGTTGATAACGTAAACATCGATGTAATCCTTAACTCGATATTCCTCAAGCAACCCTTGCAACTTAGAAACATTTGGATTCCAAAGCGAAATTCGAGCAAGCAGTTCCACGAGCCCATTAAGCGCAAGAGCACGGAGTAAAAATCGTTTCTGCAGCTCTTGCACCGTTTCTTTATTCTTCAGATGAGACTCAACTTCATCACGTGTCTTTATCTCACTACGCTCAATCGTTACTTTTAAATCTCTGTACTGTTGAAGAACTCGGATATGGATTTTACCTAACTGGTTTAGTTGGTCGATATTCTGATAACGTCCTTTAAAGTCAGAATAGGCTTTTTCAGTAATGAGCTCGTCCAACACAGATAACCCACAGTCTGCTAGCTCTGCTCCGGACTTTAGATACAAAATACCCGCAGCAAGCGGAGCTAGCGGAGTAAACATCGCAAACCCGCTAAGAGTGGTTAATACCGCTGCGACTTGCGCCTTCTGCGTATCATCTAAGCCAACATCCAATGCTTGCTTCAACTGGCGTGCTTTCTCTAATTCCACCATTCCGCTGCGGCTCGGTGGTAAAACAACTTGATAGTTAGGAATAATCAATCGAACTTCAACTCGTCGATCTAAAGCTGCTGGGGCACTGTCTCCGGTCTGTGACATATCGCTCTTGGTACTATCAGCCGTAAGCGGTTGAGTATTTCCATAAGACGCCGTGTAAACCTTTTCTTCTAAGCTAGAGTCAATGGAGGTTATTGCGTTGGTAACAGTTTTTGCACGATTAGCAGCAACAAGATCGTTCGCATCAGAAGATCCAATCCTACCAGCATGCCCTTCTATCGATACCTTGTAGCTTGGGTTATCTAGCATCAATAGCGACAAGTTCTTACACACTTGTTTAATGTCTGTTCTCAGCTTGCCGTGCTCATTGCCATGTTGCCATTCGTTGAACTTAAAGTTGATATGAATCGCTAACCCTTGGCTGTCCTCAACTATGTGGGCTATCTCCTCACCATCGCTACCATTGATGACGTTTTTAGCATCGTCTAACGCTTGTACCCATTGTTGATACGCTTTAATAACTGAAATAGATTGAAGGTAACTTTGAGATACAGCATCGAAATCTTCTTTGGCTTCAAGAGATTTTTTCTCAAGCTCGTTTTCTTTTTGCACCAAATCGTACAAGTCAACTAAGCTAGAGCCAGATTCAAGAATTGGAAATGCTCGGTTCATCTTCTCCATAACGGAGCCATTAAACCATGACCTCGCAAGTCGTGTTGAGTTCTCGCTGAACGTATCCGTGATCAAGCTAGCTTTTATCACATCGAGTTCGCGCTTAATAAAAGAGATGTTCATACCGCTCTTGCGAAACGCCAAGGCTGCCGCTTGATTAAAGTCGAGCCCCTTATTGGCAAATCTTATCGCTTTGGTCAATTCTTTACGGCTTTCTTTAAATGCTGAAAAGCCAAAAGCGAGTGCAACACTGCTGGTCATTAAATCAGGCAATTTCTGATGCTCAATGTCCGACCAGATCCCTTTAGCTACACTGAACATCGTTGCTTTTAGGTTTTCTGAAAATGGATTCCCTCCCATCAGAAAACCTTCAGCCAAACTTTCCGCATTCTTTTTGATTGCTGACGCTAATCCGAGTGTATTAACACCCGTGCCGCTAAGAGGAACCGATTTACCGGTTTTTGTCATTAACTCGCTGTAATTGGAGGGTAATGCTTGGGGGTACTGATAAAACAAACACTCTTCAAGAGAGATCATGTCGCCGCACACAATAGCGAGTTTTCCGTAACCGCTGATTGATTTAAACGTTACCTTTTCGTTCAATTCGTAGGTATAACAATCCTGATCTGCTACGCCAGTGACTGCTGACAATTTATTCCGTTCAAACCTTAGTCGTCCAGACTGAATAACTTCAGGAAACTTATTTTGAAGACGCTTGTTTTCTTTAAGATAATCCTGAACAAAGAACTGAACCCTCAGACCGTAGAAACCATCACCCAGCACGATGTGATCATCTTCTGAGGTTGACTCAGAATTCGCAGGTTCAATAACCGAAGGTAGATTAAATGATACAGATGGCAAAGTGTCATTAAATTCTTGCGACTCTTGATCTTCATCATCATAAAAAGGCTGGCTCACGACGCCTCTTTCCAATACGACCTCTGACGTTTCTTGCTGATTGCCAAGTGTGCTGCAATATTTTATTAATGAGACTTCCGCACCTATGTAAATATCGCTGCTAAACACGATACTAACAGTATTAACACTGGGTACAACAAACCCCTCAATAACCTCAACGCCAGATAACTGGATATCTGCATACCACTGGTTGTAGTTTTCTTCTTCTTGAGAAAGGGGCTGCCCATGCTCCTCTATATAAGGCTTCGCAAGTTGTTTTACAGAAATTTTGGTAGGGCTAAACCGTTTCGCTACGTTTCTCCAACTCATCTCCGTATACAGTGATTTCATTGTTTCTTTTAGTTCAACAACAGATGACGATTTTTGCACTAATTGACCAATTAAATTAGTGGACGGAAACAACATCTCATAGCTTTGATTAATATCAATCGTTGTGATGGGGCTATTATGGCGAAGAAGTACTTGCTTTTTAC
This sequence comes from Vibrio sp. 14N.309.X.WAT.E.F5, assembly GCF_030397615.1. Lineage (NCBI taxonomy): Bacteria > Pseudomonadati > Pseudomonadota > Gammaproteobacteria > Vibrionales > Vibrionaceae > Vibrio > Vibrio sp. 14N.309.X.WAT.E.F5. The sequence goes on from NZ_JAPNXR010000012.1 coordinate 60,675, forward strand.
TATCTTCAGCTTCACCTAAGTACGATAGGTTACATAGCCTGCCATATTGGTCACTTCCCCAGAACCTAGGCAAAGTTACAGAGTCTTGGGCAAGAGCATCTATTAGTATTGGGGTAAATGGGATAGGTCGAACATTCTTTACTTGATCTACGCTGGTTAAGTCTGACACTGTATTCCAATTACTGAACTCGCGACCCACATCTGTAGCTTCACCTTGAAAATACACACCCAGTAAATACATCGGTTTATCGTAAGTACATAAATCAACCATCACTCACTCTCCTTAAACCAAAGACCATCATTTACCAAGCCATTGTATAAGCTCATATTAGAGTTAACGCCTATTTCGCCAGTACCCAACGCATACCATTGCCAGCGTCGATGTGTTTCGCGATCGACGACAGTCATACGAGATACGCGGTCATGTGCACTGAATCGAGCATCTTTTCCTAATATCCCTGAACCCACATATTCGGTTTTTTCGTATTTTTTTACAGTTTCATTTTCAATATCAAAAATGAATCTATTCTGATTATTTTGGCCCCAAGCATATCGACCCGTTGGACTCATACCCCGAAATTTCAACCACTCTCTTTGCTGAACCTTACCTGTTGGATTAATGCTTATATGTTTCAGAGCATTGTTCGTTAAATCTCGCTTAAACACCCCTGTGTAACTTAGATTCGTTATCGTCTTATTTTTCAGGACAGCGTAAGGTCCAACTCCAAAATCAATCGCTTCAATTTCGCCAGTTTCAGAATTCCAACGCGCGTTATCAACATCAAAATTCTGTCCCGGCATGGTATGAAAATATAAATAACGGCTATCCTCTGACCAAACCATGCCAGGAGAGCCACCTCCCATCACTCGCGTTTTTACACCCGTTTGTAAGTCATAAACATACTTGCCAGTTCCCCTATCTATCCAAGCAACATAACGCAAGTTAGGAGAGCGTCGAATAAGTACAATGCCATCAACCTTGGTATCTGGAACCACTAAACGTAAATCTGTACCATCCGTCTTCATGCTCCAAATCTTCAGTTTCACCCTGTCATCATCATCATTGTCCCATGCAAACTGAAAACGCGGCAGATCATAAGAGCTAGCATCGTTAATGTCTTCCTTAGGCCATTCATCTGAATTAAAGACATAGTATTTAGGAAACTGACCCGGCATAGGTTGTATTTCGTCATCGGATACCCAATTCTCATTGGTAACTGCCGATTCCATTACGTAGTAGTTTTGCTCGCCGACATAAACGCGATCTGGGTGTTTTTCTTGCTCTGTTTGCGCAGAACTCGAAATAGGGGAAGCACTCTGTTGAGATTGATCATTACAACCAATGATTGCTAAGCCTAATAACGTTATTAGTAGTGTTTTTTTCATTTTTTAGCCTAATAAATCCGTAACTTTTACTTTTTCGCGCAACTTAAACATTTCGGGAGTTTCAATCCCTCGTGATGCATGAGCTCCCCTTAAAATATCGACTTCTTTAACCTTTTCAGGCCAGCCACTAAATCGTAAATTGAGATAGCCATCTTCATCGACCTTGGCACAACGAAAATATGCTTTTTGCGACCAACTATGCTCGTCGTTTTGTAACATAAAATAGTCATCGGGTTGATCAGTGGAGCTAAGAACACGATAGCGTAATAAGATCTCGCTTCCAGGAGGCGGTATATTGACTGCGGCGACATTGCAATCGTTCTGTACATTCACAACCGCATTCACTTTTTGACTTTCAGAGAGCTCAGGCAAAGCAAAAACGGTTTGTTGAGTAAATTCTTGATTACTGCTGTAGTCTGACGTTTCAGCTAGTGAAACAGCCATCGATTCATAATTGCTTTCTAATTCAGAAATAGCAGCATCACTTAATGCTTGAGATGCGTAATACAGGTAAACGCCTTGGCACTCACCTTTGATTTTGTATGGTATCCAGATGTGAGGTAGCGGATAACCCAGAACCTCATCACTCAGTGTAGAAGAGGCTTTCATAGGGCTAGGATGTGTCGGAACCATCAATTGCTCATGTTCAAAACCAACGAACTTGATCTCGACCTCCTCTGCAACCAAACTAAACACTCTTGCCTGCTCATTGATGTCTAGTTCGCCGCTAAACACTTCTACTCCATCTTGCAAAATGGTGAACCGTTCAAAAGCAACATTCTCTCCGGGGAACAACGAAGATCCATCAATATTGACGTGTCTTGTCTCCGTTGTTTTTTTTCGGCTATTGCTCATGTCTACATCAGCAAAATATCCATCATTTGTTACCTGTAGTTCGCGCCAAACTTCCCCATTCCAAATAATGTAAACACGCCCCGACTTGTAGCCATCCCATGAAGAACCCGATTTGTATAGCGGAACTACCGGCACCAACACGTTATCCCACTCTTCCATCTGCGTTTCTTTATCAACGGGCTGCAGGTCTTCGGCGAGTTTAAGCAAAATTGGCTGAGGCTGGTCAGAACAAGGAATTTTGATATATAGCGTTTTACACTCAGCTTCGAGGGCTTTAAACGTCGCGAGACTACGGTGTTTGTTCTCGGTATCGGCTTTGCCTACAGTCACTTTTTCTTTTTGAGCTTCGGTTTTTCCCAACATCAAACATGCCGCATTGCTAGACCACTGCCCTGCAAACTCGACAACGATTTTATGTTCTGGAGAAGGTTCAACTGGCGAAAAGCTGTAATGACGTGCCAAAGGTACATCGTCGACAACTTGCTGATAATTAGCTTTGTGAACGCGCTCTGAGCCACTATTACTCACCCTGTCAATATGTAACTTAAGTTTAGGGGAGCTTGCTAGCTGCTTACTCGTTAATGGGCGTATCCGCACATTGGAAGAAAGACAAACCCAGTTCGCTTTTACAAGTTCTACTCGAATAGCGTTGAGCAGGCTGTGGACATTTTTTTTAGCCGACGCAGTAATCTGCTGAAGCAAAGTGCTTGGTAATTGAGCCAAGATGTCTTTAGGGGTGCGCACACGCGAAAATAGCCCGATACACTCATCCGGTGTTAAGACATATTGAAGGTCGTTCGTACTGAGAGACGAACTAGATATAAATTTGCAAACTAAGTGCATTTGGATTCTCCACAACCTACAGGTATATATAGTTGCGGTGATAACTAAGCTGATAAGGCTTAAAAAACGATTTGGTTAAACAAATTCTACGCGTAATGGTTATAAATTTCAATAGATTAGAAGGAGTATCGTCAAAAACCATAACACTAGCAATAAAGCCAATTAAACAGGATAAATAGTCATTTCGTCTGACTAACTAAAAAGGCAAATTAATTTGAACGGATGTCACATAATAATCATTTCATTACGTACTTAAGTAAATACTAACTAGACCAAACACACATATCTGGTGGAAGCATTTCATCGATTTAGAAGGTTATATTAAGCATTTTCTCATCTGTAAAAGATAAAAAAAGTGGGAATAAATTCCCACATAAACTTAGCCAATATAAATAGGATTTATTTTGGAACACTAAATTGGCTTAAAAGGGTGGTACTAAAGTACCAAAATGCAGAACACCACATCAAATAACGATGTGATATAAACACTATATATATTATGCATTTAATATCAAGATGGCACTTTTATAGAGATAACACCAAAAACTACTATGCAAAATATCTATGCAATTGCCATTCTGATTGCATCACCAGTTATATTAGTTATCTGACTGAAAATATGACTAAATAATGAGATAGGAAAAACAAAATAATTTTCATTTCAATGACTCAGCATCACTAAACTAATCAATATTGGGCACTGGTGTACAATAATTTTCTTAATAAAATTGAGGGTAATAAAAATGATTAAGCCCCGGATACATACTCAAATTCCAACAACCTGAGATACATTTGCAAAAAGGTCTGCCGAATAGGCAGACCTTTGTCTAATCTTCCATATAACGATTAGCGTTACGCTGCTAGTTTTGTGCCCTTGTCGTAAATAAGCAGTTGTCGTAATAAACTTGGCACTATGACCACTGCAGCGTTCACATCCTTATTTAATGTAAATGTAGATTCAACCAAAGTAGCATCGGATCCAAGTGCATTGGCACCATGTAGTGACACCGTCACAGACCCACCTTCGACTGGATCAAGAGTCAGTTCATATTGCCAAACTCCGTTTTCACCAACCAGCACCTCAGCATCTGAAACTTTAACGCCCCCACTGTCTGTGACACTTAGGCTCAACTTATCACCTCCAGAAAAACGAACCGTAGTACCATCAAGAATCAACGTTGGTGACTCTGATTCATTAACATCGTTACCGCTGTTGATCGCAGAGATGCCAATAGTTGGCGTGATAGGCAGCGAGTGTGTGCTGTCTTGCGCACCCACATTACCCGATAAGTCTTGGTAATCTTTCACCACCAAATCCACCGTCAAATCAGACGACGTCGCGACTAATACATCGACATTGCCCGTCCACACGCTGGCGTCCGCACTCTGCGTCAACGGGATGTCCTTGCCACCCAACTCAGCACTGGCCGCTTGCAGCGCTTTATCGAACTTAAGACTGACCGATACGCTTTGACCTATCGCTTGGTGTGTTGGGTTAAACGTCACGCTCGTTAACGTCGGTACCGCTTGCGCGAGCGTAAAGCTTGCGCTTTCGCTTACTTGCACGCCTGAAGCGTTGGTGCCCGTCACAACGACGGTGTACGCACCATTCGGTTGATCGCTGATGTCAACGGTACTGCTGCTCCAAGCCCCACCGCTTGCTACGGTCGCGTTGCCACTTTTTAATACCGCCTCACTGCCTTGCGCTTTCACTTCTAGGCTGAGCCCTTGACCATCAAAACGGGTCGAGGTGCCTGAGAAGGCCAAGTCAGCGGCATTGCTGCCGTCCACACTGCCTACAGAGGTGATGTCCAAGGTTGGCGTGATAGGCAGCGAGTGTGTGCTGTCTTGCGCACCCACATTACCCACCAAATCTTTATACTGGCTTACAATCAAACCCACAGCTAGTTCATTGGTATCCGGTACTTGAACACTACCCTCCCAAACTTTCTTGTCGGCCGTTACAGTTAAGGAGCTAACTTCATTTTCACCAAGCATTGCGGTTGCTTCTTGTAATTCTTTATCGAACTCAAGAGTTACTTTTACATTTTCACCGATCTCCTGATGCAGTGGATCAAATGTCACTTTGGTCAGCGTTGGCAGAACACCCTCGACCCCCATAACCAAACTATCCCCTGTTCCGGGGATAGTATTTACGCTTTCGTAACTATTATCACCGACCCGTATGGTTATGTTTTTATCTTGTTTTTCTGGCGCTATGTAATTGACCGTCCAAGTTATGTTGTCTGTTGTACTCCATGATGCTTCCTTCAGCGCGCCTATATCATTGTCATCATCTGCTTTAATTTCGACATCTGAAAATTCAAACTTATTAACCTCTTCAGTAAAGGTAAATGAAATAGGAATTTCGACTCCACCAGCCAAAGGCATTGATGCTGCCGTTGATATTGTTAGCTCTGGAATACTTGCTGCTTCAACTTTTGTATTTAGTGACTTTTCGGTCTTGTGTTTAACTAAGTCGTCTGCTGTTACCGTTATTAGATAATCGCCAGGAGATAAAAGATAACGTATCAAGTAAGGGTCACCGTCTTTGATTGGTTCTTCAATTAACTGTGGGTTTACCGGGGCATCGGTACCGTTGTTTGCAGTAGAATTAACACTGCTTAGATTTTTATCGAAGACGTATGCTCTTACATCCAAATAATATTGCCCTTCCTCCGGAATCATCGAATCCTGAGTACTGGTGATACTTGAAATGACCGGAGCTTGGTAATCAACAATGGACGCAATGCCTTTAGAATCGTAAGTCTTATTGAGCACATTAACGTCGGTTATGACTCGCCCGATAGAATCGGTTACGGTTACTTTTTGCATATACTCAGCTTGAGCATCGATATCAAATGTCATCGTATCTGAAGCTGTTGAAGAGGCTATTTTTCCAGAAAACTTAATTGTGCTACCTGAAGCTGGAACCAAATCTATAGAATAGGAAGCAGCTTTAACATCCTCTCCCTCATCAGAAGTAATGGTGAACGCTTGGCTTTCATTGGTAAAAGCAAGCTTATCCCCTTGTAAACTTGTTATTCCATCAAAAGCCAAATCAATAGTTGGTACCCTAATGTCAATATCAATCGTTTTGTTTTGAGTCCAACCTACATTGTCAGTTGCTTCGACATTGACTCGTATCGAATTCAATCCCTGTAACTCAGTTTTCGGAAGATCAAAATAGAGATGCGAATTGTCGGGAATGTTATCTTTATCGAAGACATGCTTAGGATTGCTTAACGTGTATTTAACGCTTGCAATTCCACTCCCTTCATCCCAAACCGAAAACTGGAATCTAACCAAGTTAGCATCGTCCGGAGATTCATTGAGGGTAACTGTATCGTCAATATTTGGAACGCTATTATCGACCGTTACGCGGACTTCATCGCTCTTTGATTCACCCCATACATCAATAATTTGTATTCGCGGCTCAATTTTTTTGCCATCAAGTTTATCATCTAATGGCGCGGTAAACGTAGAGCAAGAATAGTCATCCTCACACTTAGGGAAAAGGCCAAAGTTCTCTGGGTTATCGTTCAAATTATATGACGCACCATCTAGAGTTACGGCGACATTTTCAAGATCAGAATTTTGTCCAACCTTCACCTTGAATTTCATTTCAAGGGTCTCACCTCGAATAATAGTATTTTCAGCAGGGCTAGTAATGGCGATTTCTAAATCGCCTTGGGCTGGAAGCAATAACTCTAAAGCATGGTCCAAACCTAAGTTTCCGGCGACATCAGACAAGTTCTTAATCGTGTATAAGTGCTGTAACGCCCCTGGAGAGAGAATATCGGAATACAAACCTGTATACGAACAGGTCGTTATACCCAATTTCGTGCTACAGCTATTTGGTTTAAAAGACTTGTTGAATCGGTTTCTTATTAATAATGGCTCATTACCATCACTAATATCCACACCAGAAAGATTGTCTTTGAAGCTCAATGTTAAGCTCAAAATTTTCTCACCTTTGTCGTTCAAACCAACGTCATTACCAGTAAATTGATATGTGTCCTGTTCAACCGTTGGGACATCGATATCCATCATATTAAAGCTGAACTTATTAACAGTTTCAGTGCCATTCGTTCCGACTGTTTTAGTTATCAAAACCACAGGTGAAACAGACATATTCACATCAGTTGTAACGCTACACTTATAATTCTCTTGAGGATTAGTTATAACACCTGAATAAGCATAGTTTGGACCATCTTCCGGTACACCTTCTGATGTGTAATTTTCTCTTACCCAACATTCTAATGTTCTCGCTTTTACCTCACCCACAGGGTCAAATTCAACATTAAGGGTACTTCCCGATATATGACTTTGGAAGTCAGTCGGTTTTGCGATTGACAGAGCTACGCCTTGACGTTGCACATTGATACTTGCTGACCTTGTTGCAGACGGCCTTTCTTGTTCTGAGTTATAGCGAACATTATTATAAACTTTGAATTCCAGCTGATAGGCTCCGTCTTCCGTTAGATCGGCCTCTGTCAACCTAGCTTCCCATAAGCCGTCTTTCTGAGAAAATGAGATGTTGTTGGTTTGTTCACCATATTTATAAGTACCTTCAACTAGCGGGATCCCGCTTTCGTCTTCGGCAGCAATACTGATAATTACAGGTTCACTACGAGTAATTTGTATCTGGCCACCAGCAGAAGAAACTGGTGTGCCACCTTCATATGTGAAAGTAACAGATTTAATCGTGGGCTTTGAGTTTTGAACTTTAACCACATAATCTACGCTTGTCGTATTCCCTCTAATGTCGGAACCACCTAATCTGATTGTGCGAGTCGCACTATCGACATAGTTTTCGCCTCCTAAAGGGATCTTCATTTCATCACCAACTAAGGTGCTTGCATCAGAGGGGTTTTCTTTAAAAGTCCAATACTCTAATGTTTCTTTGTTAACACCCTCTGACGAAGGTGTTCCCCTGTCATTTAAATCTTGAGCAGAAAGGTTGAATACATAATTACCAAGATAGAAACTTTCCGGATCAAACCCATTTAACTTTAATGATGGACCTTCACGATCTAACAGAATAGTTCTTATTTCCGTTTCAGATTCAAATCCATATTCGTCTACAGCTTTAAGGTACAGATTAGCCTTTTTGTCTTCCCCAATTACGATAGCGTCACTTTGTGTTTCTGTAATTACGATATCAAAAGGCTGCGTTGGATCTTTGGGGTCAATTGAACGTATTGCAGTTGCTTGACCTTGTTGCCAAAGTTCAACTTTAGATACGTCAGAATCGTCAGATACTGACGTAATCTTCACTGTAAAATTGGTACCAAGAACATAGCTTTCACCGGAGTTTGTATCTATTACCCACGGGTCAGCAAGTTCAATTACTGGCCCCTTATTATCGACTAAGAATTCAAATTCACCACTGTGTGTACCCAATGGAAAAGAGCTGTCTGTTGCTGTTACGTAGAAAAAGTTTTTCTCATTATATTTAAATGCATCTGCAACTAGTCTCACCTCTACATTAGGCTGAATACCAAAGAGATACGGTTCAGTACTCTCTTCAGGTTCGGTTTCGTACTGTTGTAAAGTGAAACGCCTTCCAGACTCTGGCTTCATTTCGACTTTAACCAAGCTTCCAGGGCTTAAACTCCAAGTAATATCAGGAACCCAACTTGAGTTACCACCCAGATGGTTGGCAATTTTAGATCCGTTTACTACCGGACCTTTTGAATCAAGTAATACACTAAATTGAGGAGCATTGGTCGTCTGACGGTTAACTATATTAGACAAATTGTCTTCAGCACTCACATATACAGTCCAATTACCATCTTTTGGACTAAGAATATTATCTTCTGCGCTACATTTTTCTCCAGAGCATAGTTTCACCTTAAAATATTTTTCTTCATTACTTGAAAAACGGTTCGGAGCATAACTATTGCTTTCTCCTGTGGCCGCGTTATAGAAAGTTAGGCCGCGCTTATCCAACTTATCCCCTACAGGATCATCAATTGTAAAAGTGAGTTCTTGGTTATAATTGGTGTTCAGGTAGACGCCCTCTTCGACCGGGTTATCGTCACCACCGATCGGGGGAGTGTAAGTGACCAAAGGATAATCATTATCGATATATAAGGTTTCTATATGGGGATCTTCCCCATTGTAACCATAGCTATTTCCATGCTCGTCCATTGCACTCGTTATAAGCTCAAACTTGTCAATACCTGTGAGATTTGACGACTCAGTATCAAGGGTAAATAGATACTCTTTTTTATAACTATCACCACCTGACTCTCGAATATTCAGGTCAATTGGAGTTCCCGTATTCGGTTCAGTTTTTTCATACCACATAGTAACAAATGATGGCTGACTGCCTTCTTCTACTACAATGCCAGATGGATCTTCCAAAAGAATCTGCGAATTTAAAACACCAGCAACGTAACGTTTATTTCCAACCCATGTTTCTCGGCCATTTTCGATACTTAGCGAAGGTTGAGGCGGTGATTTATCAATACTTTCGACATCACCGTCTATGATCTGTTCGCCATCTAGGCTTGGGTTAGCCATTGATATCTGATCGGCGTATCGCTGAGCTAGGTTAGCTGTAACACCATACTTTTCAGTCATAATGTTATAGTACGATTGCGCTAAGTCATTACGGTAAGACTTTGAGCTAAATTCATATGAATCTAGAACTATTTTTTTACCCCCACTACCAATACCGTTAGCTTGGCCATCGTACTGCAAGTCATCATAAATAGCGGAAGCAAAATCAACAGAGTTACTTAGTAGCATATTGTTTACTTGGGTAATGTCGTAAATCGCTTCTACTAAAAACCTATGAATGTAATTATTTGGCAGTTTTTCCGGAATAGCACCTTTCAACATTTCATTCGTCGCATACGAAACGATCGTTGGGTCGAAACCAAAGAATGAGTCACTTCCACCAGCGAGAGCATATTCTACGTCGTCTAAAATTCGTGCGGCATTCTCAGGGGTCTTGTTTCCAGCTTCAACTTGATTCCATTGAGAGTCAAACAGTCCGGTCTGGTATGTTGCTAGCTCGGTAATATAAAAAGTTTTAGAACCATTTAGTTTGAAGTAAGCTCCTATATTCGCGCTATTTAAGTTCACTTGTTCTGATTGTGTACCCGGATCACTTTCCCACTTGTAGTAATGCGGTTGTGTATTACCATCAATACCGATTAGCCGCACTCGCATAAAGTCGTAGTTAACTACATCGGTTGTTGTTTCACACCCAGCAACATCTAGTGCTTTATTTGTTCCATCACTTTCTAAGTGTTGAATAGTGGTACATCTTCCTAACGAGGTAAACTCCCCCTTCGAGTTTAACCCCTCCAATTGCACACTAGCCCCGATAAATGGAGTAACAATCGTCATTGTCGGTAAGTCGAAACTACTACGAAAATATACCTCTTGCTCAGCACTTTCATTTTCAGACTCGTCAATAGTTTGAATCACTAGTTTTTGACTGCTGTTCTCGGATGTAGAATCGAAGTTGTCACCAAGTATCTCTTTTACAAAAGGAACATAATAGATGACCTCATTTACGTGCCCTTCAGTATCAGAGATAGTTTCGTGGGGTATTTTAGCGGCAGAGGCTACGGTATCGGTCACCTTCTGAAGCGCGTAGTTGTTATCATTATTTGGGCTTACTAAATACTTAACAACTAGCTTAAGTTTGTCGGCACTAGATCCTAACCCCGTATCTCCATTGCCATCTGAAACTCTGACACGAACATATGGAATTTTGTTATCTTTGAGGTGGTTGACATTAAAGTCACTGAAATCAACACCTGGAATTGAGCTTAAAATCCCCTTACTCGCGTAAATGTAATCAATCTTCAAATAATCACGAGTGGATTGAACCGTTTCTGATGTGTAGGTATCTTGCGTATAAACATCTTCTTTAGATACTCGCTCCCCATCAACACTAACGTTGATATAATTCATTGGAGCATTCTTTGGATAGCTAATTACTTGCTCCGGAGCTTGATCATCCTTAGTTACTGTATGTGGCTCTATTCCTACATTCCCTTGCGTATCTGTCGCCGTAATTTCAAATGAAGTTGTTGATGATGAAAAGTCCGCTGCAGGATAGCTCTCTTCGAAGCTACAAGCGCTACCAAACTCAGCGTTCATCGGCTTACATTCTAAATTTTTAGGTAGTTCTCCATTGATTCTTACCGTCGTTGATTCGATATTTTGATAATCTTCTTTTATAATTCCTCTAAGAAAATAGTTATCATCTTTACCATTGAAAGTATCTTCTGAAGTTACCTCAATTACTGGTGCATTGTTGTCCCATTCAAAGTTTATATACTGGCCAACATCTCGCCCTTGAACTAATTCGTTGCCTAAGACATCAGTCGTATAAAAAACCAAACGTGCCGCAGTGACATTTGAGAGTCCCACTTCTACCGCGTCAATGGCTTTTGTGTCTACACCTACTTTAATACTTGTTTCTCTAAGACCAGATTCAAAGCCGTCGAACTCCAAGAAACAAAACTCACTATCCGAAGTTTGTTCATCGTCACATTGACTCTCGAGAGACCAGACACCGTCCAGTTGGTATTCAAGGTACGCTGAAACACCTTGAACACCAATTTCATCATTGAGCTTAATATCCACTTTATCGAGACCTGCCAATACATCACTGTCTGTTCTAGACACTGTAGGCGCTTCGGTATCAATTTCGGTTTCATCGCGAGGAGGGATCACACCGCCAGTACCGCTATTGGTGCCTTGGTCATTAATCTTACGGCTAAACTCAACATAGTCGTCTGCGTCTGTTCCTGAAATATTTAAGTTAGGATCATTGACGACAATTAGAACATGCTGTGCCAAATCGTTAGTGTAAATATCACTAGAGACTTTTTGTTGACCGAAGGTTAAAGGGGTTACCCCTCCCGACACAGTACTTATTTCCAGCCCATCAAGAAGACCATCGGCAATGACATCTCGATATTGGATATCAGCCAAATGCATCGATGTGTAAATATTACTCTGAGTATCACCGTATTTTTGAATTAGGTCGTACGAATAAGAAGAATAAGCGGTTAACAAAGCACCATATTGGTGACCGGATGTAGCAAAACTACTTTGACCACCTTTAGTAATGTCTATCGGAGTAGTTTCATTGACATCGAAACCATACATATCGTTAATGCTATTTAGTGATTCCGATATAGCAGTAGAGTCTGACACTCCCCTGCCTACTTTGTATTGAGTTAAGCCTGAAACGATGTTCGTCAAAGGGGTCAGCATTAAGTTTTGGTCACGCCCTTCTTTGTAATTGAGCATGGCTTCTAAACGCAGTGTTTTGCCGTTACTGACAGACACTGTATTTTTCGTTAAGGGATCGGTATAACTGCCTTCTTTAGCTACGATGAAAAGTGGCATCGATGAAGATTCAAATTCAACCTTGTAGTCACCAAAAGCATCGGAAGTCGTACTTGCTAACTTCCTACCTAGGTTTCCATCCTTGTATTCAAACACCTCAATTTTTGCACCGCTCACAGGAGCGTCAAAAACGTTACCTGAGATGCTTCCGGTATTCCTTGCTGGCGGGGTGTTATCACCTCCACCTTCCCCACCGCCACATGCGCTTAAGATAAGCGACGTAACAATAAGACCTAATGTTGATTTCAGCGTATTTTTAGTGAACATAGTATTCTGGCAGAGTATATTTTGCCGCGATTATATTATCGTCTAAAATTTTCTCAACATGACATAATAACTACTTGCAAAGTACAATTTATCTAAATCAAAAGGTGAAAGGTTTGTTTTTTATCACTCTAGAAACACACCCTATGCCTTTAGCCAGTCATTAAGAAGGAATGAACTAAAATAACATGCAAAAAAAACAAATAAATATTATGATCTAATTCTTATTTTTATCCATTAACCGAATTTTATTGATAATTTATGTATTTGAAAATAAATAGCCATTTAAGTCGCCGCACCCTTTCCTTTGGCCTTTTGATGGTTTTTTTGATCGTTTCAACAGCCATATCGCTAAGCTACAATCATTCAAATACTGATAAAAAACAGGCACCTAAAATAGCCAAACCCAAAAGCATTCATATTCCAACCCCAGATCCGACATCTGAAATGGTTTCAGGGGTTGTGAAATATTCTTTTGTCAGTTCTATACTATCCTCTGGTTTGACGAACAATGAATTAAAATCACTATTAAGTCTATTAGGTGATAATTTTGACATTATTAAATCAGTTAACAACGGTGATAAGTTTTCAATAAAAACCCAACATGATGGTACAAACACAGAATATGTCAGTGCTTTTTACTATTTAGGTAGTGATATAGAATTTTTTGCTATGAGAGGGGCGGATGATAATATCTATAACGAAAATGGATATAAAATAAACAATGACTATGTATTCCCTCTTGCTAAGCATTATCGAGTAAGTTCATCATTCGATTTAAACAGGAAACACCCTATAACGAATCGAATTGCACCTCATTTTGGAACGGATTACGCGACACCTATTGGCACAGAGATTCATTCGTTGTCCGACGGTGTCGTTTTGAAGTCTCGATATAACCGTTTCGCAGGTAACTACTTAACCATAAAGCACACTGATGGAAACTACGCGCGCTACCTTCATCTTTCAGAAAGACATGTCTTAGCTGGGGAATACATCACTAAAGGTCAGATAATCGGTCTTACTGGGAATTCAGGCCGAACAACTGGACCTCACTTGCATTTAGAGCTTTCGGTTGCTGGAGTACCGGTTAACTTCGAACAATATATCAACGCAGACAAAAGCTACAACGACCAATTTATATACATTGCTCAAGCTGAACGTAAGCAGCTAATAAAAAGCCTAGCTCAATCTGTACAATCAAACCAACCTCCAACATAGGTTCCCCTAGTAATATTCGATTTACCTTTGAGGCAAACCAAGCAGATACACGCATTATTTACCCCTGAAATAATCGATTCAAATAATGCGTCCCCTCACTAGCTAACCTGAAATTTTTAAAACTTAATCAAAGAGTTAGCCATATGATAACTGCGCTCTAAATTGTAACTTAGTAGTCAATTTCAATTGAACTCCCAAGAATCTTTGCGCAAATGTCTTTTTCTGTAGTTCTTCTAGGCGATATAGCGCTTTACACGCCCTAGCGAACCCTTACAATGTGCAGCAAATATATTTATCAAGGTTTATCTCTATGTCTATTCAATGGTTTCCGGGTCACATGCATAAAGCCCGCAAAGAAATCGAAGAAGTTATCCCACAGGTTGATGTGATCATCGAAGTACTGGACGCTCGTATCCCGTTCAGTAGTGAAAACCCAATGATCTCTTCACTGCGCGGCGATAAGCCTTGTGTAAAAGTACTGAACAAGCGCGACCTTGCGGATCCTGAGCTTACTGAGCGTTGGATTGAGCACTTCGAAAAAGAGCAAGGCGTTAAGGCGATTGCGATTACCACCAGCGCTAAAGAAGAAGTTAACCACGTTATGGAGCTAGTACGTAAATTAGCACCGCACCGTGAACAGATGGGTAAGAATATTCGTACAATGATCATGGGCATCCCGAACGTGGGTAAATCGACCATCATCAACTGTTTGGCTGGACGTACGATTGCGGTAACGGGTAACCAACCTGCAGTAACTCGTCGCCAACAACGTATCAACCTTCAAAATGGCGTGATCCTTTCAGATACTCCAGGAATCCTTTGGCCTAAAGTAGAAAACCCACACAGTGGCTTCCGCCTAGCCGCTACAGGTGCGGTTAAAGACACGGCAATGGAATACGATGAAGTCGCATTCTACACCGTCGAGTATCTAGCTAAGCAGTACCCTCACCTTTTGAAAGAACGCTACCAAATTGAAGAACTGCCAGAGTCAGATATCGAATTGATGGAAGCCATTGGTCGTAAGCGCGGTGCACTTCGTGCAGGTGGTCATATAGACATTCACAAATGTTCTGAAATCCTTCTTCACGAACTTCGCAGCGGTACTTTAGGTAAAGTTACGCTAGAGCTACCAGAGATGATTACTAAAGAACTGGTTGAAGTTGAAGAAGCGGCTGCATTGAAAGCTGAACAACAGATTAAGAAGAAAGAAGAGCGCCGTAAGCGTTACTTAAAAAACAAGCGCTAACGTCTTTGAAATTATAAGATATTCACGCTCTGACAGCGAAAAATTAGAGCGTGAGCATAAAAACTGCACACCTATGATGATAGAACTAACATATTGTCACATAAATAAAAACTCGCATTTACAACCATCATCGACGTAGACATACTTGCACCAAATTATTGTGACACAGTAGCGATTTACCTCAAATGCGTTCATACCCCGGATTTCAAAACCAACGATTTAAGACTTATTTCGACAATGAAATCTATCTACCGTACGTAAAATTCATCTACGTACCTATTACCATATTCTTTACTTTCATTATCTCCGATTACATCAATTTTGGGGCACAATGTATTTTCCCTGTGGTGTTGAGAACGATACTTTTCGTCATCATGATGTTCGTTGCGGCTTATTGCATCAAACATAAACCTAACCACTTACAGCAGCTCGAAGCTTGTCTTCTGGTCATCAGCGCCCTATTTCTCGTCTATGTTGGTCGCATCGCCATTGATTTTGGGAACTTAGATTATCAAGGTGGCACCATCCTCGTGATGATCTACGTTGGGACATTTTCCAGAATGTCCGCTCGATATAGTTTAAGCGCGCTGACCATTATCTTCTTATGCTATCTCGTTGGCTTAGCACCACCACTTTACGCAGCAGAGCCTAGTCACGAATTGGAAACGATTTCCGTATACGCTTCAGCTTATATTCTTATTGCAGCCTCTTGTTTAAGACGAGATTTCGAAGTGCATAAACGCTTTACTCAATCCGAACAGCTTCGTAAACAAGCCATCCAGCTACGTAAGCAATCTAACTTGTTTGAAGCTCTCTCGTATCAAGATGCACTCACCGGGTGCTATAACCGACTGTATCTGCATCAAGTTATTGAACCGAACATTGACCGACAGCTTTCAATGACCACTATCATGATCGATGTTGATCACTTTAAGTCAATCAATGATACCTATGGCCATCAGACCGGGGATGCGGTCATCAAAGATTTGGCTGAAGCTATTAAAGACACCTTGCCACAACACAGCACCTGCTTTCGTTACGGAGGTGAAGAGTTTTTGGTCATTATCCAAAACGAGAGTGAGGTAAGCATTAAGCAGCTTGCAGACGACTTATTGGCTTGTCCAGCCCAGCTTCGATTTGAAGTCACGGTATCTATTGGTGTCAAGCATGTGACTCAAGCCTTAGGATCGGTTGAACAACTCATCAACGATGCCGATCAAGCTCTGTATTCGTCGAAGAAGAAGGGAAGAAATTGCATCTCTTGGTCGGACTAGAAACCCACTAACGCTCTAAAAATGAGAAAGCCCCAGACCTATTCAGTCTGGGGCTTTTTTATTCGTTCTAAACGCACTTAAATTAACGTTAGTTCGTTAAAAATAAGGCATGTTTAATTACGGGTTAAGAATACACAACACTCGCCGTTTTTTGTTCAAGCTCCTCTGGAGAACCCCAAGAAATCACCTTCTCGTTCACTTGGCTCCCACATGGTGCGTTCCAAACTTGCTCTAGTTCTTCTTTGCCACCAATCGCTTGATAAAACGCAATGGCTTGGTGATTCTCAGACATCACCTCTAGGTACAGTCCTGAATCCGAATAATATTGCTGTAACCACTTCGATAACTCAGACAAAAGACGTTTGCCTACGCCACGACCGCGGTAATTATTGTCTACATGTAACGCATCAATGAACGTACCACGTTCAAAGTTGTGATTACCAAACGCGCAGACAAAACCAACCAGTAAACCGCCCTCTTCAAGCAATAAAACATGTTGGTTAAAAGGAGGATTAATCAAACGAGTCTGCCAAATAACAGATCTGTCCTCCAAAACATCATTTTCTAAGTAATCATTAGCAAGAATGCCACGGTAATATAGCTTCCAGCTATCCGCGTGTAATTGGGCAATCCGCTCATAATCTTTATATTCAGCTACCTTAATTTCCATTTATTAGCCCTTAGTACTTCCATTTATGACTTGTTACTACATTTCACACTACCTTTATACAATATTTAAGCAAAACATACTAATACACGTTTACACTTTCAATATTGACTTACACGTGTACGCTGATATTCTAGCGCACAGATGTAAGCCCAATGGAAATTTTGCTAATGAATAGTGCTGACAAACCATCAACAAAGAAGCCACCATTAATCTGGCTCAATATTTTTGTATTCTCTTCTAGTATGCTGCTTGCTGTTGTTGCGGCTCCCGTTTATGGCTACTTTTTTGGCTATGGAATGGAGCACTGGATATGGCTAGCGGTCTGTTTTACTTTTTGTAATCTGTCTATCACAACAGGCTATCACCGCTTATGGTCTCATAAAGCGTTTGAAGCGCATTCAAGCCTAAGATTCCTGTTTGCTTTGGGCGGTGCGTTTGCTCTCCAGAACAGTGCACTACACTGGTCTTCTGACCACCGTGTGCACCACAAGCATGTCGACAACAACGACAAAGACCCATACTCAGCCAAACGTGGCTTCTGGTATTCACACATTGGTTGGATGATCCGTAATTACAACACAGCAATGTATACTGATTACGAGAATTGTCGTGACCTGAAGAAAGACAAGATCGTGATGTGGCAGCACAAGCACTACGTTCTGCTAGCATTGCTCATGAACATTGGTGTTCCTATCGCATTAGGTGTGATTTACGGCGATGTGATTGGTATGTTGTTAATCGCGGGTGCGGTTCGTTTGGTACTTAACCACCACACAACTTTCTTCATAAATTCTCTTGCTCATATCTGGGGTAGCCAACCTTTTACTGACAAAAACACAGCTCGTGATAACGGTGTGTTAGCAGTACTCACTTTTGGCGAAGGCTACCACAACTTCCACCACATCTTTGAGAACGACTACCGTAATGGCATTTACTGGTGGCAATACGACCCAACGAAATGGTTGATTAAGAGTGCTTCATTGATGGGCCTAGCAAGTAAGCTTAAGAAAACACCACAAGCTCGTATTGAAAAGGCCGAAGCGACAATGCTACTGAAACGCACTCAGCAGAAAATCATGCACCGTGCCGACAAACAGCAAATCGCAGACAAGCTTCAACAAGAGTTCGATGCTCTAGTATCAAACATGAACGAATACTACGAAGTCAAAAAACAGCTACTTGAAAGTAAACGTGAAGACGTTGTGAAAAAGTACGAACACTCTGTGCTTAAGGTTCGCTACCAACAAATCAAAATGAATTTTGAACAACAAAAGAAAAATTGGGCGATGACAGTGGAACAATATGCTTAACGTAGAGCATTGCGCTTAACACACCAATAACAACACTGTTTGATTCTTATTCTGAAGCCCTCATATTGCTATGAGGGCTTTTTTAATGAGCGTAACCGATTACCACTAGCTTTAAGCTCTCAAATTTGAATTGTGGATGCCAAGAACCATAGTTATTGGATTTCAGAACTCTTTCTTCAATCTGAATTTATACTTATATTACGTGAACTTATCGAGTTTAAAGCCGAGGAATTGAAAATGAGCAAACTGACTATTATTGCAACGATCGTCTCTAAAGAAGACAAAACTGAGTTTGTAAAAGCTGAGATGATTAAATTGATCGATAAAACCCGTGTTGAAGACGGCTGTATTAACTACGATCTGCACCAAGATAACAGTAACCCAGCTCACTTCGTTTTTCATGAGAATTGGGAATCTGAAGATCATCTAGAGAAACACTTAGCGAGCGAACATATCGCTGAGTACATGGCTGCGACTGAAAACTGTATTGAAACCTTTGTGCTTAATAAAATGACGCACATCGCCTAACCAGTCACTAAGTACAGATTCAATAAAAACCCTGCTCTTATCGCAGGGTTTGTCTTTTCTTACAAGTTATACTCTTTCGAATTCATTAAGTTCTTCGCCTCTGTACTATCTGTCCCCACCAATAAGCAGCCACTAAACTGCCTACCATTACAAATATTCCTAAACCATTATCAAACAACCTCACGAAAGATCATTCACATTCATTGAAATATTCCGAGTGTCATTTGGCCATAAAATGAACGCCAAACGATATGAACAACAGTCGACAGGAATGTAGATGAATACGAAACAACTTGAGAACGCGGTTAGTGAAGTGACCTTGTTCAACCAGCACCTGCAGTTAATCCAATCCGTACATACCATTCCAACACCAAAAGTGAATTGGGAGTCGATTGCCATGGAACCTGCGCCTACAATGCCAACAGTTCGCTTCGACAATAAAGTCAAAGCCATGGAAGCGCTTGATGAATACAAACCATACTGGCTAGATATACTGTTGGGTAACAAATCTAAGTTTCACACCCTCACAAACAATGTCGAACTAGCAGCAGAGAAAGACATCGAACAATATAAAACGGAATTTGTACATTGGGTTCAAAACTACAGCTACTGGGCAAAAGGCAATCAATTGTCGCAAGGCGTTTTGAATAACGATAGCCATGCAAAGCTGTCTGCCCTCTCTGAAGCTCAGCAGAACACGATGAACGCGACAGTGGTCGACACTAAGCTGATAAACCACAACTTCAATACCTATAAAAATGGTCACCTGTTAGAAATCAACATTCAGGTTAATAAGCACAACGTGATCCCTAAAGATAAAAAGGTCTTGTGCCAAGGCGAAGTAAAGTTAGAAACCTTGTCCCTTTCAGAAAGCAACGCCTTATATCGAGAGTACGTGTGCAGCTGTATTCTTAAATGTGCGCAGGACTCTTTCAATGTCTTACCCGAGACAAGTGTCGTGATCAATGTTGAACAGATTTCAGCAGACCATTCAAACGAAACCATTCTTTCGTGTCATATCGAAAAAGGGTTGTTGGAATTCTTATTGATTGAAGATGACAAGCCCTCTGAGATCCTTGAATTTTTTGTACATATTGAAGATTTCAACCCTCATAGGGGCAACGGGTTCTCTGCGATTAAAACCCTCTTTTCCCCTTTGCCTATCGCGTCGTAGCTCACTAAAACTTTCGATTCGATCACTGTCTACTCATCACGATTAACCCTTGGTTGGTCGTGTTAAATCAATTTATATACCTAACCATTATGTCGATAAACGCTATATCAAAAACTACATTCACATTAAGAAACACTGTTCTACACAAACGATATTTCAACCCGCTACCTTTAGCGGCGATGGTTCTGTCTTTTCAAGTATTCGCTGAAGAAACGGCACCGGTGGAAGAAGCTGTTGTTACAGAACAAGCCGAGGTTACTGAAGAACAATCCTTCGAAAATGAAGCAATTTTGAATGAAGAGTCAGAACAAGAAGACGAATCGCCTTTCACTACGTTAACCAAACTGGGTTTTATCTACTCTCAAAACACCAGTTCATCGTTGTCGATTAACTCAGGAATATCAGTAGGCTACAAAAAAGAAAACTGGGGGCAACGAGTACAGTTCGATACGTATTATACCGATGCCGAAAATGATGAAGATGGCACCAATCGCTATACCACCAACTATGGCATCAGCTATGACTTAAACGAAGTCACCTATTTGGTCGCAACAACTCGTTTTGAGCACGACCACTTTGGTACTTATCGAAAGCAGTTTATTACCGCAACAGGTTTAGGTCGCCACTTTTACGATACTGAACGAATTAAACTGCAGGGCTCTGCAGGCCCGGGTTATCGAATCAGTAAACGACAATCCTCCGATGAAGAGTTTCCGAATAAAGAGAACTATGAACTGATCGTCAATGCGAGTGTTGATGGCTCACTAACGCTTACTGAAACCTTTTCTATGGGTGCAACCGCAAACATAGCCTACGGTGAAGAGAACACCAACTACAACCTCAAGGGCTATTTGAAGAACATTCTGATGGGCAATTTGGCACTCACGTTTGATACCGAATACATTTACAACACTACTGTTGCGTCAGACCAAAGTAACGCTGAAATCTACAGCTCAATGAATCTAAACTACGACTTTTAAAGATCCCTTCGATTCCCAGCCCGTATACAAATAAGGCCCTCGTATGAGGGCCTTGAAGTATCTAGCTTAAATTTGAACGATCTCGCTATACTGATTTCGTTCTCAGTCGAGCCAGCACATCCATTTGCTTTAAGTTCGCCATACCGACATACGCGACAGGTACTAAAAACAATGAGAAGAAAGTACCAGCAGATAAACCACCGACCAACACCAAACCAATATTGATACGACCTAATGAGCCCGGACCATCTGCCAGTGCCAACGGCAATGAACCAAGGATCATCGTTAGTGATGTCATCAAGATAGGACGCAGCCTCGAACGTGCACTGCTGATCGCAGCTTCTTGAGCGCTCGCACCAGATTTACGTTTCTCGTTAGCAAATTCCACTAGCAAAATACCATGTTTAGTCACTAAGCCAACCAGAGTCAGTAATCCTATCTTTGAGTAGATATTTAGGCTTTGACCAAATACCGATAGCGTCAGAATCGCCCCCACAATACACAATGGTACGGTAAGCAAGATGATCATCGGATCGACAAAGCTTTCGAACTGCGCCGCTAAAATCAAAAAGATAAAGATCAACGCCAATACGAACAACACTTGAGCACCAGCACTCGAATCAACTAAGTCTTTTACAATACCGTTGAATTCATAGCGTTGAGCAGGCTGCAATAAACTCGGTACGTTATCATCAACATAAGCTTTTACATCGCTAGCCGTATATCCGGGCATTAAATCGGCTGTGATTTCCGCACTGTCTTGCCCCATGAACGTCTTGAAGTTCGATTCCGACGTTACTTGTTTAATAGAAACAAACTGGGACAACGGAAGTCTTTGACCGGATTGAGAGTCAACGTACAACTTATCCAACACTTTGAAATCACCCAGATCTTTACGGTTCACTTGTACTTGTATTGGGTAGGTATAACCGTCGTCTGCTTGTAAATCAGCCGCTTTAACAGAGCCTAAGAATGTCGACAGTGCGTTGGTTACATTTCCATAATCAACGCCAGACAACACAATGGCATTGCGGTCAATTGACAAGTCATAACGCAATTGATCACGTAACATCGAGTTCTTAACGTTAGTTACGCCCTCGTAGTCTTCTAGTGCCTCAACAACCTGATGCGCGGTTTCTGACAAAGCTGTTGTGTCACGGTTCACCGTCGTGAGCTCTAAGATCATGTTGGTCGCGATATTCAAGTTATCTGCAGAACGAACCTTGAAAGACATGCCGTAGGCAGAGACTGAACTTTGCGCTTTAGCAATAAACTCGTTCACCAACTCATCAGCGGATTTCTCACGCTCTCCCCACGGTTTCAATAACACATGGTTTGTGGGTGTTCCTTCTATGTAAGCTAGGTTAGCTTCTACAGAATTATCATCGGAAAATACGCTATTTAGCTGTGCGTTATTGTCTAAATGGTATTGTCGCCCTACGCCTGTTGGCGGTGTCGATGTTACCTCAACAAAACCAGTATCTTCAGTTGGAAGCAGCACTTGTGGCATTGTCCAAACAGCTAAGGCAGACAGAGCAATCAGCATCAAAGCGATACCACTCATCAGTGCTTTACGCTCGAACCACTTACCCAGCTCTCTGGTGTACACATCAGACAGTCGATTCAGCTTGGCATCGACCTTTTGGAACCATTTTGGAGGCGTTGATACAGGCTTCATTAAATAAGCACTCATCATTGGCGATAGCGTTAATGCCACAAATCCAGAGATGATCACCGCTGCTGCAAGCGTGAACGCGAACTGCCTAAACAGATCGGCGGTCAAGCCAGCCATCAAGCCAATTGGCAAGTAAACAACCGCTAAAGTCAGCGTCATTGCAATCACTGGAAAGACGATCTCTCGACACCCCTTAATTGCAGCGTTAAATGGCGTTTCACCCTCTTCGATATGACGGTAGCAGTTTTCAGCTACAACGATCGCATCATCGACCACTAGACCAATCGCGAGAATGATCGCCAGAATCGTCAACACATTGATGCTAAAACCAAGTAAATGCATCACAGCAAACACACCAATCACACACACCGGAATAGTGATGATCGGAATCGAAGCCACGCGAACAGAACCTAGGAACAGAACAACGACGGCAGAAACAAGAACAATGGCCTCAACTAAAGTTATGAAACCTTCATCAATCGCGGTTTTAATGAAATCCGCTTGGTTGTAAACCATTTTCATCTCAATGCCTTCTGGCAACTGAGGTTGAATCACATCAATTTGTTTTTTTACTTTATCAGCAACTGTTACCGGATTTTCACTTTTTAGTGGCAGCACCTGAATAGACATAGCGAGATTGTCATCGACACGCAAAATACTCGGCGTTAGGCTCTCCTCTCCCATTTTGACTTCAGCGATATCACCAATTCGAATGATTTTTCCATTGTCGACACGAACGACCAGATCACGCACATCATCAACACTAGTGACTTGGTTGACAGGGTTAATTGAGAAATCACGAACTTCGCCTTTGATAGTACCTGCTGTGAACGTCGCGTTGTAAGAACTCAGTGTCCCCACCACATCAGACGCACTCATATTCAGAGCCATCATACGATCGGGTTGCAACCAAACCCTCACCGCTTTATCACTACCACCATATGGGCCCCAGATACCTCCAACACCTTGAATGTGTTTGAATTGAGGCACAACTTGTTGGCTAATGTAGTCAAACATATCTTGCTTAGACATCTTGCCAGTATTCACGAAAGTGATGATGTTACTCGGCATGCTGGTGTCAGATGAGTCGTCTGTTACCGTTGGCTTATCCGTCATACTAGGCGGGAAATCACCAATGGCCTCGACACTACTGCGCAAATTGTTCATCAGGCTCGTGTATTCGACGTCATCGATGTCGTCTTCGAAGATGATTTTGAGATTACACGTCCCTTCTTGGCAGTCGGTCGTCATGGTTTTTACACTATCAAGACCAGTCGCTGCGGTAATCAGCTTGTCTGCCACATTACGCGACATGAACTCCGCACTCGCGCCGTTGATCGCAGCAGTTACCGTTGCTGAGGGTGTTTTATGTTCAGGGAAATACTGAATTGATAGTTTTTGAAATGACAACAAGCCAAGTAAAACAATCGTGATACTCAGAACAGAGGCAAAAACGGGGTGCTTAATACAGATCTCAGGAAGCTTCATTCACACTCTCCTTCGTTACAGCTTCCTTGCTTAGTGTTTCCTTGCTTTGAGTTTCATTCGATGAATGCTCAACAGTAACGTTTTTTTCTGTACCTTTACTGCTTTCGTTAATTACTTCGTCAACCGCTTTTGATGATTCAGTCCAATCAACAGAAGGTTCAATCGGGTGTGACTCATCAACTTGAATTTCGGTCATTTCTGCTTCAGGATTAACGGCTTTTTTCGAGCTATCTTTAGCGGCCTGCTCGGTTATCAGCTCAACCGTTTTCTGCTCGGCATTTGGGTTCATGACCTTAACTAACGACGCTCTCTTTAGGTTCTGCTGCCCCGTCACAACGACGTTATCGCCCAGTTTTAATCCCTTCTCGACAACAACATATCCGTCGTTAGTATTCACACCCAATTCAACAACGCGTTGCTCAATCTTTTCACCATTCACAACCCAAACAAAGCGCTGTGCATCTTTTGCTTGAACTGAGTTTTGAGAAACCACCATCTTCGTTGAATCCTCGCTCGTCATTTGACTTACTTTGGCAAACATACCTGGGACTAAACGATGATCAGGGTTGGTCACATGCGCGTGCACTTCTACGCGGCCAGAGCTTTCATCAACGGCTGGCGCTATGTAATCCACCACACCAGAGAAGGCTTCATCAACAAAAGCATCAACTTGGATGGAAACGTTCTGTCCAAGCTGAGCGTTGCCTAAATCTGACTGTCCAATGGAGTATTGAACTTCGACAGGATCAAGCTTAATCAAGCTCACTAACGCTGTGGCGCCATCGATCTTACTGCCTACTGAGTGGGTAAAATTGGTTAACTGCCCATCAAATGGCGCAACCAACAAATAGTCATTCATCAGCGCTTCTTTCTGACGGAAATCAGCGGCTGCTAGATTTGCCTGTTCTCCTAGCTCTTCAACATCTTGTTGAGACATAGAATCAGGCTGTTTCTTTAGTAATTCTTGTACTCGCTTCAATTTCGACTTGGCTAGTGCTAAAGAGCTTCTAGCTTTGTCTAAATCGGCTTTCGCTTTGGTGTTATCTAACTGAGCGATCAGTTCGCCTTTTTTAACCGAATCTCCATCTTTGAAATGGATGTTAAGAATTTTATCGGAAGCACTAAATGTCAATGCAGCAGAATCCGTCGCCCTAATTTTGCCTACCTCGTTAATTGAAGAAGTGAATGCTTGTTTGTGAGCTTTTTCGATAGTCACAGGAATCAGGTTTGAGTCTTGGGCAAACGTCGGGGTGATATGTAAGGCAAACAGCGCCAAACAGATTGTTTTGCTAAGCTTTGTAAATTTCATTTTTAATAACCATAACCGTTGAATTCGTCTGAATTAAAACGTTTTTCTAAGCAGCTATTTCTTACTTAATGAGCTTCCAGCTATTTAAATAATGCTAAAACAGCTAATAATGAGAAAAGGGCTCAACTCACTGTCGAGCCCTGCAATTTTTATATGATTCCTAAATTTTTACGTTTAGAACTCCAAAGTAAAAGTTAAAAACGATGCTGATATTGAACGCCAAGCAAGAGAGCATTGGCAGTCACATCAGCAGTTATATTGGAACTCGTTCCCGGAATAGTCGTCAGGCTTTCGTCAATATCTTGTGATTCTCCGATGATAAATCCGACACCAATGTCAACAGAACTGGCGACCGTGAGGTTATACGTCCCTCCGACGGTGAACCAGTGACGATTAACATCAGGAATAGATAACGATGTGAGTTCGTCAGTTGGAGAAATGTCGTACATGTAGCCCGCTCTTAGCACGATGTCTTTTGACATGGTGTATGTACCACCGACCGAAATATGTCCTGCATCTTTCCATTGATACTCCTTGATAGAATCGTCGTAAGAATCAGACGTTAATGAATCAAATTCTGACCAATTCACCCATTGCAGACTGTAATGGAATGCCCATTGCTCGTTAATTTGGTGCCATCCGGAAAACTCTAGAGTGTCTGGTAACGGAACATTCATTTTTTCTGCCGTACCAGAACCCAGCATCCAGATATCCCCCTCAACTTCGATATCGGGGCTATAACGGTAACTAATACCAAATTTGTTGTGTTCGTTGACTTGGTAAGTCGCGCCAACATTTGCACCCAGACCAAACCCGTCTGCATCGACATCAAGTAGATCTTTACGGTGAATCTCGCCTTCACCGTAGATAACATCAAGACCAGCACCTAAGTTGATTTTTTCAGACAACTCATAAGCGACAGCAAAACCAACGTTGATACTGGAAAGCGCCGTTTTACCTCCGAACTCGTCCGCTTCGAACGACTCGTCAAACTCAACATCGGTACCGAAGTTAGAGTGCACAGTTGCACCCAGAGTGAACTTCGAACCCTCAATAGGATGAACATAATGAATGTTCGGAACCAAAGTTCCCGCATCGAGAGATTGATCATCGAGTGTGTCTGTATAGCCTCTCATCGGCGTGTAGCTAACATTAGACACATCAATACCACTATCGATATAAATAGCACCAACAGAGAGTGTTGGTTGCTCGATATAAGCCATCGCAGCGCTGTTCTTAGCAACAATCGCGGCGCTATCTGCCATCACTGCATCGCCCGCAAATGCACGGCCCAACCCTGTTGCTGATTGTGCGTTAAGTTGGAATCCTGCGGCGTTTGTTAAGCAAGGAATGAGAGCAGCTGCGGTGCCTAATAAGAGTTTATTCTTCATCTTGAGGTACCTCTGTTTCGATATGATCTTCGTTATTGATGACAACAACTGCACCGTCACTCATTACCATTGAAGCTACGGCGACTTGTTGAGTGTCCACAGCTTTAAGTACGTCAGACATGTTTTCTCCCGGCATACCCGGTAGCCCGTCTTCATCAACAGGACCTTCATACGGGAACAAATACGTACCGTGCCCACCAGTGGTGGTTCTAACAGCGCCACGTTTTGCATTTTTATTGTCTGATGTCCCTGTTATTGGGTCTAACCCAAGTGCAGCAATAAGTGGTTCGGTACCAGTGCGAATGTTATCTGGTGCAGAGTTTGGAATAACGCTGTCTGACACGTAATCAACGCCGACATCGCAGGTTTCACCACAATCTCCAACGGCCGCTAACAAAAGAGTCGGTTGCTCAGCCTTAACTTGACGCGAGATGAAGCTAGCAGGATCGGCACTATCAATTGTCGCTTGAACCCCTTGTTTAAGGTCAGTTACAACCAGATCAAAGATGTCATTCTCCAACTGACTCACAAGTAGTGCGTTGTCTGTAGAAAGTGCGACAAACTCGCGTAGCGATTCAATACACTCTTGGTTCGTCGCCTCCGTGGTACAAGTATCAGGTATCACTGTCTCAGCAATACCACGCTGAACATCTGGAGACTTCTTAACACCTTCGGACATTTCTGGGCCCAACGTTTGCGAAGACAAAACCAGATTAGTCAGTCCCTGCCCCGGAACAACAAAGTTCACCGTGTTGAATACAAAATCAGTGTTAGCTGGGAAACCATCTTTAGTTTGGCTAAATTCACTGACCATCACCGACATTATTCCACCCAAGGATTGTCCAATTAAGTGAACATCATCTTTTTTCACCCAATGCTCTTGGCTCAACGCGTAACGAAGCCCCAAGAAGTCAGACACCGATTGCTGGAGGTTAGAACGAAGCGCTAAAGGAGAATCAATATTGATGAAGAACGCCTTGTTTGCTCGAGCACTGATTTCTACTCCTGTTTTTTCGTCATCGTTAGGGTCAGTATCAGTGTCGTCATAACGCATTCGTTCCCCGTGATATGGCATATCGATCGCAACCACGGCATAACCTTTATCCGTATATTCTGCAGCCATTAAAGAAGCAGTGCCTCGCTCTGCTGTAACACCATGTATAAAGATGGCTGTAGGCAGTTGTTTAGGTATAACCCAGCTAAAACTCTTTGGTACGTATATGTCTGCTGTTATCTCGAGATCTTCTGTTATTTGGGGGATTGGGTTATCAGCCGTAGGGAAACCACCGTCAGTGTTAGTGATCCATTCATAAAGTGGTGGACAATTTTTCTTCGGATCAAATTCATCGACGATACATTCCGCCTCCCTCTCTTTTGTAAAAGGTAAGTAAGACGGAATTTTGAGCACTTTTGTATACAGGTTATATTCCCGCTTTTCCTCTACAATTTCAGGAAGTGTTTGGGAGAGTGAACTCCCGTACAACACGTGATTTATCTTCATCGCATCAAGCTGAGAATAGGCACTCTGAGTTTTAAACTGTGCGGCATATACAGGCATGTTCTGACCTGGATAGAGTGCGTCATATGAATCAATAGCACTTATTACCTGAGTATGAAGGTCTTGCTCTTTGTCATTCTCAAATTGTGTCTCTGAGTATATTAATTGTTCAAAGCTAAAATCCGCTTTTAAAGGTTCGTCAAATTCAGTTTTTACACCATCAGTAACAACGATCGAATAAGTTGTTTCTTCTTCCAAACCTGATTCACATTGAATAATAATATTGGAACCATCAGCTGATATTTTAGTATCAACTTCCTCACCGGTTACGTTATCAATTAATACAACATTCCCGGCTAAGGATTCGTTATTTAGTGGATAACGCTTATCAGAATTAACACTTTGTAGAGGAATTAAAATCGGTTCTGCACAAAGCCCCCAGCCGTCTAGGGCTGCGTATGAGTTATTGTAATCTTGATAATACGCGTCGTTAGTCGATGACATTGCTGCGGCGTCTTCACCGACTCCAGTGATAGTTCCGTCGTCGTCATACCCGTAACCGTCGTTCGGTTTTGGTAGTTCATTAATGTTGTAAGGAACCAAAACTGAAACGGGCTCTTGAGTCGAGTCTTCCGACTGACAGCCGAGTAAGGCTAACGTTATTAGTCCACATAAATATGGCTTATTGAATTCTTTCAAAATTTCTCCCTCGTAGCTTTCGCATTTAACTGGTGTGGTCATGCGTTTATCGTTATTTGAGTTGCCGATTGAGTCAGAGGTAAGCTTGACTTTTATTCGCAGAGAGCAAGGCAACACAGAGTTGGAATGACACGTTGATAGAACTACGTAAGAAATTTGAGCCGTTAACCCACACCCACTAAATCAGCGTCACCGAACAATGATCCAATAGCAGTGAACGCCAAGCACCTTAAAACGCATTAAACAACCTAAAAAAGGTTTATAAGAAAGTCTAAATGATAAAGATTAATTGTTTATATTTAACAACTTACAATGTACTAGCACGAAAAATAGTGAGTTTATATTTATGCTGACATTTGTTATATTTACGTTAGAACGCTTATAACAACGAGAACCCAGATGTCTGCTGAATTCATTATCAATGATGATATACAGGTCAATTTAGAAGAGAGTGAAATCCATCACTTCAAGACGGGCCGTACCTACCCAATAGGTTCTAATGAGTCCGAGTTACTCAAATATTTTATCTCTAGACCGAATGAAGTGATCACTCGCCAAGTTCTAATCGAGCAAGTATGGGTGTCCAAAGGTATATATGTCGAAGATGGCAGCTTAATGCAGACTATCTCCATTTGTCGCAAAGCTTTAGAAGATAAAACCGGAATGATCATTGTCACTGAACGCGGTAAAGGTTACCGATTTGCAGGGCAAGTAACGCAAGACAAAGAACGCGCATTACAAAAAATAAAACGACGACAGGAATCAGAAGAAGCTGAACAACAAACAGCTAGCTCCAATGAAGAAAACACCAAAGCTGAAACAGCCCCCCCTATAGATAAGAAAAACAATCTATTGACACTGATAGCCTTGTTTATGATTGCCGCTGTTTGTTCTCACTACCTATTCACATATTTAGATAGAAATAGCTTAGGTGAAGAGCTCACTGGTCAGCATTTTCTTTCTTGTAAAATAGCATCAGACGAGTTTACTTTTAATGAGCTTAATAACGTTACTCTTTATGAGCATAAAGGACGAAAAATCATCATCGATAATTCAGGAAAATCTTTAAGCTTCCCTAGTGATTTTACAGGAGTAACTTGTGAATAAAGAAATACGTACATTGGTTGGAGTGACACTAATTGGTGTTTTAGTCGGTTGGCTGACGACTATTTTTCCTAAAGTTCATTTGCAAGGTCATTATTTAGCTAACGCTGCGTCTGTGATCACCCCAACTAATAAAGTTATCTATAATCAGTCGTCAATAAATATCGAGTTTAAGAAAAACAATAGCTACGATTTATTGTATGTGTCTACCAAACAAGTTGGCTTTACTTCATCTGGATCTTATACGGCCACTCAACACAATATTTCATTAGATGAAAGTGCACATGAGCAAATTTTGCCGAATAGAGAGTTAGAGTTCTATGAGAAAGTCATGATCAGTGAAGGTTCTGTATTGTCGTCAGACGCAATGCCTTACATACCTCTGAACGATGATGAGTTGTTGCTCGTCACTCAAAATGGCATGATTCACTTTTGTAAAAAGATGGCATGTCCTGATTTACCGACTTATTCAAACACCGAACCTGAGTTAAATATAAATTGATGAGTACATTGCAATAATAAGTACTTTTCATCCTCCAATGATTTGGCGTTTATAAACCTAATTCAGTAGGCGCCAAATCATAAAACAATCCACTTTCTTGTCATAAAGCCCCCTTTCCTGTCAGTTACCTCGACAAATAGACAAAACACGATAATTTTATAAACCAGCCAATCATATGCAACTAAACCAATCAAAAGTGATCCAAGTTATATTCTAGCAAGCCACATAATTTGTTTATTAACATCTAAACAACAGTAGTTAATCATGATTTACAACCATAATTAACATCGAAAAAAATGTTTGTCTTAGATCATATCAACCTCAACTATGCCTCGTGCCACAGTGCAGTTTTCTGTACATTCATTGTCATATTCTGAAACACTTTCTTATATTTTTTAAACTTTGTGGAGATTTCTATGCTAGAGCTCTTGATCGGATTCGTGATTACCATCGCTGTTGGTTACTTTATTGTGAAAGGCTATAAAGCAGCGGGTGTATTATTAACTGCTGGCCTTGCCCTACTTCTTATTACTGGCCTTATTGGTCACACAGTTTTACCAGCTAAGGTAGCTTCAACAGGTAACATGGTTACCGACTCACTAGAATTCGTTAAGTACATGCTTCAATACCGCGGGGGCGGCCTAGGCATGCAAATCATGCTTCTGTGTGGTTTCGCTTCATACATGACTCACATCGGCGCGAACAACGTAGTAGTAAAGCAATTTTCTAAACCACTTGCAGCTATCAAGTCTCCCTATGTACTTCTTGTTGCGGCTTACATCGTAGCGTGTCTAATGTCACTAGCAGTAAGTTCTGCAACAGGCCTTGGTGTTCTATTGATGGCGACCCTATTCCCAATGATGACAGCAATGGGTATTTCTCGCCCTGCTGCTGTCGCGGTTTGTGCTTCGCCTGCGGCAATTATCCTTTCACCAACGTCTGGTGATGTGGTTATTGCAGCTGAAAAATCAGGAATGTCTCTTGATGTGTTTGCCGTTCAAACGGTACTTCCAGTTTCTATTTGTGCAATCATCGTAATGGCTGCAGCCGCTTTCTTTTGGAACAAGTATCTGGATAAGAAAGAAAACACACCAATGGAAAAAGTAGACGTTTCTGACATTGAAACGACAGCACCCGCTTTCTACGCTGCGTTGCCATTCCTGCCTATCATCGGTGTATTCCTATTTAACGGCCGTACAATTCCAGGCCTGTCACTTGATATCTACACTATCGTAGTGGGCTCTATCTTCGTGGGCGCAATCATCGATTACGTTGTGAAGAAGTTCGACGGCGAAAAAACGCTAGAAGATCTAGATTCTTGCTACCAAGGCATGGCAGAAGCATTCAAAGGCGTGGTAATGCTGTTGGTTGCGGCGGGCGTATTTGCTCAAGGTCTAATGTCTATCGGTGCGATTGATAACCTAATCGGTCTTGCTGAATCGGCAGGCGCAGGCGGTATCGCACTGATGCTAATCCTGACGGGTCTAACGGTTGCGGCTGCTATCGCGACAGGTTCTGGTAACGCGCCATTCTATGCATTCGTAGAGCTTGCTCCATCACTGGCTGCGAAAATGGGCTTGAACCCAGCGTTCCTAATCATCCCAATGCTTCAAGCATCGAACCTAGGTCGTACCATCTCGCCAGTATCTGGGGTAATTGTAGCGACTTCTGGTATGGGTAAAATCAGCCCATTTGAAGTAGTAAAACGTACATCTGTCCCAGTAATCTGTGGTCTTATCACAGTTATCTTCGGTACGCTTGTTCTAGTACCAATGGCAGCTTAATTCTCATTAAAAGAGACATGCTAATTTAGATATAAAATGCTGAAACAAAAAGGCGCTGAACTTAATAAGTTCAGCGCCTTTTTTAATGTCACATGCTCAATGTCGTTAGAAGCTAACGCTATTTGATCCGAACACTTGTAATTAGCAGTATGGCTTGAAATAGTTTATTTCAAAGGAACAAGCCCTACTTCATTTCACCGTAACGTTCTAGATAAAGAACCGTTGCAGCCGTACGCGAAGGTACCTGCAGCTTCTTCAGCAAGCTCTTCATGTGTACCTTAACTGTCGATTCAGAAATGAACAGATGATCAGCAATTTGCTTGTTACGGTAACCTTTCGCAACTTCTTGAAGGATCTGAGTTTCACGCTCAGTCAGTTGGTCAAAGATATCATTACGACTGTCAGCATCATTTAGGTAACGAGAAACGACACTGCTATAGGCTTTATCGCCGCTGTGTGCTTGCTTAAGCAGTTCAATGAGCTCATCGGGTTCAGTGTCTTTCAACAAGTAACCATCAGCGCCCGCTTTTACAATAGCTTCTATATCTGCTGGGCTATCAGATACGGTTAAGATGACAATGTTAGCGCTTGAACCATCGGTACGAAGTGCTTTTAGGGTATCTAATCCAGACATCCCTTTCATATTCAGATCCAAAAGGATCAAATCAGGTTCTTCTTCATGAGCAAGTGCAACGGCTTCGGTGCCATTGCTCGCTTCTGCAATCACTTCAAATTCGTCTTCAAAGCTTAGTAATTGGCTTATACCTCGGCGCATCAATGGATGATCATCAACCAGCATTACTTTACAAATCGTCAACTTTAACTTCCTTCAAACTTTTATATTTCAATATGACTGTACAGCCTTCACCTTGAGCTGATTCAATCGTTAAGTCGCCATTCAGTCTTGCCGCACGCTCCTGCATAATGCTCATTCCATAGTGGTTCATTCTCGAACTACCTAGGTCAAAGCCATCTCCATTATCTTTGATCACGACTAATACTTCACCATCTTCATCGATACAGCATACATCTATCAAGTCGGCATTGGCGTGTTTTATTGCGTTTATTGTTGCTTCTCGAATCAATTGAAGCAAGTGAACCTGACTGTGCGCATCAAGCTCAATAGATGACAGATTATTGGTTAAGTTAATCTTGGCATCTGTTCTTTCACTGAGTTGCTCGAGCATGGTGCTCAAAGCATCTCCGAAGTTGCCCTCTTTAATGGACAACCTAAATGTCGTGAGCAACTCTCTTAACTGAGTATAAGCATCGGCTAAGCCGTTACCTATCTCTGAAGCAATTTGCTCTGATTGCTCGCGGTGTTTTTGCTCAGGTAATTTACCAATCACACGCTTCAATAAAGTCACTTGGATCTTCAAGTATGAAAGCGACTGAGCAAGTGAATCATGCAGCTCACGTGCTATTGTCGCACGCTCTTCCATAATAATAAGCTGCTCGGCTTTCTTTTGCGCGCGATTATAATAGATTGCACGAGATAACAGTTGAATAAAGCTCTCTATTAACGTCTTTGTTGAGTGCCCATGATGATATGAGCAATACAGGTAACCCAAAATGAGTTCGTTATCATCCAGCTTCATCTCAAATTTTTCATACTCACGATTCGCGTCGTAGCCCTCATCCATTATCAATGAGCGACCTGAGTTATCTACAATCTCTAATCTTAACGACTCAATCCCTTCTAAGCTGACTAAGTGCTGCAAGATGGCCCGAAAGTTTTCAGGTGCAATCCGCGTTACCGTGAGTTCTTGAGAGGAATAATAAA
Source organism: Vibrio sp. 14N.309.X.WAT.E.F5 (assembly GCF_030397615.1). NCBI lineage: Bacteria > Pseudomonadati > Pseudomonadota > Gammaproteobacteria > Vibrionales > Vibrionaceae > Vibrio > Vibrio sp. 14N.309.X.WAT.E.F5. The sequence goes on from NZ_JAPNXR010000012.1 coordinate 95,046, forward strand.
GCGCTTGTAATGATTGGTTCGCGTTTTGCAGTTCAACCGTTTTGGCATCAACGACATCTTCGAGGTTTCGGTAAAGTACACCCAAATCTTTGGCCATTGAGTTGAACGTTTTCGTCAAAATACCCAATTCGTTGTTGCTGGTAACCTGCAATTCCACCTTGAAGTCGCTATTTTTTATCCTCTGACTCGCGCCGACTAGCGCATGGAGAGGTTTAACAACTTGTTTACGTACAAAGTGAACAACAAAAAGAGATATGACGAGAATGCCACCTAAGCCAATACCACCAGCCCACGCTAATTTAATCAGCTTATTCTCTGAAAACTCCTGAAGCTTGAAAACGAAGTGGTCTATCTCATTCACAAAGTTTTCCACCAACACCAGATAATGTTGACGATCATCGCTATTCAATACCCGCTTCAATTCATGCCAGCGACCAATGATTAGATAGTAATCTTCTGTGATATCGGTTGGCACTTCCCAACTGACCAACTCCGCCATTGAAGACGAATAGAGCGACTTTTCAAATTCTTGGATATGAGAATTGTAATCAGCTGATTCTATTTGAATATCATGCGCCAAACGATAGCTCTGCATACGCATTGAACCTGCTACATTTATGGCTTCTGCATCATTCAAGCTCGAAGCCAAAGTGAAGATAGCAAAGCCAGTAGTAGCAACCGACAGCAACAGTATAGAAAGCAACGATTTTGCTATTGTGCTAGTGACAGATGAAACCGGTTTTATAAGCAAAAAAGCCTTCCTAGTGAGAGATGAATAGCCAGCAAGATCGTATTGTCACACATCAAAAATCATAGCTCCATTCAATATGTGATCACTCGCTTTGTAATTTATTGATCTAAGACAATATATGCCCCTAATTAGCCCTTAGGGGGTATTTATACAATTGTTTCTAAAACTACACTACTTGTGAGGACTAATTACAAGATATTAATGAAATAATGGCCTACAATTACAACATCTTAGCAACATCTATAGGTTACTTGTGGTAGATTTATCAAAACGCCGTATGTTTTCGAGGAAAAAAGTGGATGCAAGCCAAATTCGTTTGCCTTGGATTAACAACCTAGAAAGCTTTGTAGATGACTGTACTCGCTGTGGAAAATGCATCGAGAGTTGTGAGACTAAGATAATCATTGTAGGCGATGGTGGGTTCCCCACTGTCGATTTCTCTATCGATGAATGTACGTTTTGCTATCAATGTGCAGATGTTTGTCCCGAACCCATTTTTAAGCCAAAGCAAGGAGAGCCTTGGCAAGCAAAAGCACGTATTTCTGATAAGTGTTTAGCGCAACAAAATGTTGAATGCCGAAGCTGTGGTGACATGTGTGAACCTATGGCCATTCAATTTCAACTTAGAGCAGGCAGTGTTGCTCTACCAAAAATCGAGTTAAATGAGTGTAACGGTTGTGGAGCCTGCGTAGCAGTTTGCCCTACTTCAGCTATTCTTGTGAGTAATGCATAAAACAAAAATAACGAGAGCAATTTATGGCACTAAATGAAGTGCATATATCAAGTTTAGTCGTGCATGTGAGCCCAGAGCATCTGGTCGAGATTAAAGCAGAAATCGAAAAGTTTGATAATGCAGAGATCTACGGAGACAGCCCTGAAGGCAAAATCATCGTGGTCCTAGAAACCGAAAACCAAGGTTTTGTAACGGACACCATCGAAGCAATAAATAACATTAAGAACGTTTTAGGGACAGCTTTGGTTTACCACCAAATCGAGACTGATCTAGACGAAACGGATTTAGAAACTGGAAGCAACAATTCTCAACTTGAGGGTGAAGTATGAAAATGACAAGACGTGCGTTTGTGAAAGCAAACGCAGCTGCATCAGCGGCAGCCGTTGCAGGTGTATCTCTACCGGCAACAGCAACCAACCTGATTGCTAGCTCAGATCAAACAAAAATCACGTGGGATAAAGCGCCTTGTCGTTTTTGTGGTACGGGCTGTTCAGTACTAGTAGGTACTCAAAACGGCAAAGTGGTCGCGACTCAAGGCGACCCAGAAGCACCTGTAAACAAAGGCCTTAACTGTATTAAAGGCTACTTCCTTTCAAAAATCATGTACGGTAAAGACCGTCTTGAACAGCCTCTTCTTCGTATGAAAGATGGCGAGTTCCACAAAGATGGTGATTTTGCACCAGTATCTTGGGACAAAGCATTCGACGTAATGGCTGAGAAGTGGAAAGCAGCTCTGAAGAAGAACGGTCCAACAGGCGTTGGTATGTTCGGTTCTGGCCAGTGGACTGTAATGGAAGGCTACGCAGCGGTTAAGCTGATGAAAGCGGGCTTCCGTTCAAACAACATCGATCCAAACGCTCGTCACTGTATGGCTTCTGCGGTAGGTGCATTCATGCGTACCTTCGGTATCGATGAGCCAATGGGTTGTTACGATGATTTCGAACACGCAGACGCATTCGTTCTGTGGGGTTCAAACATGGCAGAAATGCACCCAGTACTATGGACTCGTATTACAGACCGCCGTCTAAGCCACCCACACGTTAAAGTAAACGTACTGTCTACTTACTACCATCGTTCTTTTGAGCTTGCAGACACGGGTTACATCTTCGAACCTCAATCAGATCTAGCGATTGCTAACTTCATTGCTAACTACATCATTCAAAACGATGCCGTTAACTGGGATTTCGTGAACAAGCACACGAACTTCAAGCAAGCAACAACAGACATCGGTTACGGCCTTCGTGATGATGATCCTCTACAACAGGCAGCTGCGAACCCTAACTCAGGCAAAATGACTGATATTAGCTTCGAGAACTACAAAGCTTCTGTTGCTGAATACACCGTTGAGAAAGCGTCTGAAATGTCAGGTGTATCTCAAGATGACCTGATCAAGCTGGCTAAGCAATACGCCGATCCAAACATCAAAGTAATGTCACTTTGGACTATGGGTATGAACCAACATACTCGTGGTGTATGGATGAACAGCCTTGTGTACAACATCCACCTTCTAACAGGTAAGATTTCTACTCCAGGTAACAGCCCATTCTCACTTACTGGCCAACCATCTGCGTGTGGTACAGCTCGTGAAGTTGGTACGTTCTCTCACCGTCTTCCGGCAGATATGGTTGTTGCTAACCCTAAACACCGTAAAATCGCAGAAGACATCTGGAAACTTCCAGAAGGCACTATCCCTGCTAAACCAGGTGCTCACGCTGTTGTTCAAGACCGTATGCTTAAAGACGGTAAGATCAACGCTTACTGGGTAATGTGTAACAACAACATGCAAGCTGGTCCAAACATCAACACTGAACGTTTACCAGGTTACCGTAACCCAGATAACTTCATTGTATGTTCTGACCCATACCCAACAGCGACAGCTCAAGCGGCTGACCTTATCCTTCCAACAGCAATGTGGATTGAGAAAGAAGGTGCTTACGGTAACGCAGAGCGTCGTACACAAGCATGGTACCAACAAGTGAAAACGGTAGGTGAAGCTAAGTCTGACCTATGGCAAATCATGGAGTTCTCTAAGCGCTTCACTATTGAAGAAGTTTGGGGCGAAGAACTTGTTGCGAAAATGCCTGAGTACCGTGGCAAAACCATGTACGACGTACTTTACAAAAACGGCAACGTTGATGCATTCCCACTGTCTGAAGCTCAAGAGCTTAACGACGACGCACAAGCTCAAGGTTTCTACGTTCAAAAAGGTCTATTCGAAGAATACGCAGCCTTTGGTCGCGGCCACGGTCACGATTTAGCACCATACGATCGCTACCACCAAGTTCGTGGTCTACGTTGGCCTGTTGTTGACGGTAAAGAAACACTTTGGCGCTTTAAAGAAGGTTCGGATCCATACGCTAAGAAAGGTTCTGATTGGGATTTCTATGGCAAGCCAGATGGTAAAGCACTGATCATCAATGCTCCATACGAAGCGCCACCTGAAGTACCAAACGATGAATACGATATGTGGCTATGTACAGGTCGTGTTCTTGAGCACTGGCACACAGGTACTATGACTCGTCGTGTACCAGAACTTTACAAAGCAGTACCGGATGCACTTTGTTACATCCACCCTGCTGACGCTAAAGCTCGTGGCCTTCGCCGTGGTGATGAAGTTCTTATCGAAAACAAACGTGGTGAAGTACGCGTTCGTGTTGAAACTCGTGGTCGTAACCGTCCACCACAAGGCTTGGTATTCGTACCATTCTTTGATGCAAGAATTCTGATCAACAAGTTGATCTTGGATGCAACGGATCCTCTGTCTAAGCAGACGGATTACAAGAAGTGTCCAGTTAAGATCACTAAGGTTTCTTAAGCGCCAATTGCTTTTAGAACCTAGATACAAGATCTAACGTATTTAATATTGCGACTACTTTTTTCATCACTTTTTGAAGGAAGTAGTCCACTCAAAGAATTAGCCTTTAGGCGGAGAAATTAACCATGAAAAAACTGATTACTGCCCTACTATCAGCTGGTCTTTTGCTAGCTGGTGCAGTTCAAGCTCAAGCTGAACTGGATAACCCAGGCGGCATTGGTGGCGTAGAATCTCTACGTGGTGCAAGTGAACTTGAAGCTACTCGCGCAGCGGATGACTTCAAAAAGTTCCCTCGTGACCAAGTACTTGAGAGTGACTACGTATACCAACCACCTCTAGTGCCTCATACTATTCGTAGCTATGAAGTTTCTCTTAACGCTAACAAGTGTCTTTCTTGCCACAGCTGGAAAAACGCAAAAGAAATGGGTGCTACTAAAGTGAGTGTAACTCACTACATGAACCGTGAAGATGCGGTACTTGCAGACGTATCACCTCGTCGTTACTTCTGTTTACAGTGTCACGTACCTCAAGCTAATGCTAAACCACTAGTTGAGAACGAGTTCAAACCTGTAGATTCACTGCGTTAATCGTAGCCAGACGGTAAGAGAGGCTATATATGATAAAATTACTTAAAGCGTTTTGGAAAAGACTCGCGACACCAAGTAAAGCAGCGGTAGGCGTTGTACTTTTCTTGGGTTTCGCTGGCGGTCTTTTATTCTGGGGTGCATTTAACACAGGTATGCAAGCAACCAACACGGAAGAGTTCTGTTCTGGTTGTCATGCGCCTATTGTTGCTGAAATCCAAGAAACAATTCACTACTCTAACCGCTCAGGCGTTCGTGCTATCTGTTCAGATTGTCACGTACCTCACGAGTGGACAGATAAGATTGTTCGTAAGGTTCAGGCATCTAAAGAGTTGTACGCGCACTTTATTGCAAAAACCATCAACACTGAAGAGAAATTCAAAGCACGTCGTGCCCACCTTGCTGAACGTGAGTGGAAACGTATGAAAGGCAATGACTCACTTGAGTGTCGTAACTGTCACCAGTTCGATTACATGGACTTCTCAGAGCAGAGCCCTCGTAGTGCGAAACAACACTCAACTGCGCTAGCTTCTGGTGAAAAAACGTGTGTAGATTGCCACAAAGGTATCGCACATAAACTACCAGACATGCACGGCGTTGAAGGCTGGCAATAAGGAGCGATTGAATGAGTACTTTAGAAAGCGTAATTTGGCACATCCTAGGTTACAGCGCTATGCCAGTTATCATTCTTGGTGGCTTTGCAGGTGTTGCAGCCGTATCTCTTTGGCTTTTATCTATGACTAAAGACAAAGAAATCGATTAGAAATCGAAATTGCTTCAACTTATGCCAGTTATTTTTGACATGAGTTGACACTAAAAAGCCACTGAATTCAGTGGCTTTTTTATTATCTGGCACTTGGTATTTCAACTGTTAAGTTGTGATAATCAATTCTAAGCTTCGCTTTCCGGAGCTTTTGTTTCGGCGACGTCTTGCTCAGCGGTCTCTTTATCAACAATCGGCAGCACCTGTTTAACATAGTTACCCGGCGCCTTGCCAATCACAGGGTAAAGCTCGGAACCTTGATTGAAAGGTTCGATTTTCTCGTCAGCTTCAAAGTCTTGTAACCATTGATCCCAGTGTGTCCACCATGAGCCTTCATTGTGGCTTGCGTTATTTAGCCATTCGTCAGCAGAATCGTCTAGGTTGTCGTTCAACCAGTAGCCGTATTTCTTTTTCTCTGGGTGGTTAACAATGCCTGCAATGTGGCCAGACTCGCCTAAAACAAACGTTTTGTTGCCACCAGTGTTCAATGCACCACGGTAAGTCCCCTGCCACAAAGCAATATGGTCTTCTTTGGCTGAGATAAAGTAGCTTGGTATTTTGATCTTATTCAAATCAATCCAAACACCACCTACTTTTACGCCTTTATCTTGAACCAGCTTGTTTTCAAGGTAGAGCTCTCGCAGCAAAAAGTTATGGCATTTAGCCGCCACGTTTGTGCTATCACTGTTCCAGTACAATAGATCGAACTCCATCGGGCTACTGCCTTTGAGGTAGTTATCAATGTAGTAGTTCCAGTACAAGCTGTTCTCGCGAAGTAAACTGAACGTCACGCTCAACGAGCGACCATCCATGTAGCCTTTCGCATCGTTCTGTTTCTCAATCGCGTCGATTATCGTCTCATTGATATACGCCCCAACCTCACCCGGCTGAGAGAAATCTAATAATGTGGTAAAGAAGGTCGCCGTTTTTATGCGCTTCTTCATACGCTTAGCCGCATAGTAAGCCACCGTAGATGCGAGTACCGTGCCGCCAATACAATAACCTGCGGCATTGATTTGTTCTTTGCCGGTAATGTCTTCAATAGCGGTGACCGCCTTAACGACACCTTCCGTGACATAGTCACCGAATTCTTGGTCTTTCTGCGCCTCACCCGGATTCCGCCAAGACATCATAAATACGCTGTGCCCTTGTTCAAGTAGCCAACGCACCATCGAGTTCTTTTCACGGAGGTCGAGAATATAGTACTTATTGATAAACGGCGGAACGATCAACAATGGTGTCGCATTAACTTGTGGTGTCTTTGGGTGGTACTGAATCAGTTCGAACAAGTCATTTTGAAAGACGACATCACCTTCTGTATTCGCAACATCCACACCCAATCGGAATGCATTATTGTTGGTCATGCGGATCTTAAGGATGTCAGCGCTCGCTTCCACGTCCGCTTGCAACTGCTCTAAGCCATCAAGAAGGTTCTCGCCATTTCTCTCCAAAGTCAGCTTCATCAACTCTGGGTTAGTCGCGATAAAATTGCTTGGGGACATGGCATTGATAGCCTGACGTGAGAAGAACGCTACACGTTCTTTGGTTTTCTCGTCAATGCCTTCAATCGAGTTGATGGTATCGATATAGCTTTTACTAAACAGCAAGTAAGATTGCTTGATGAAGCTATAGAAAGGGTCGTTCTTCCATGCATCATCGATAAAACGCTTGTCACCACGATCTTCAGCGATAACGCTTTCAGTGTTACCCATCAGTGCTGCGTTTTGCCAGATTTGCAGTTGCTGTTCCCACCATTGGGATTGCAGCTGAAGTAGAACGGCTGGTTGGTTTGCGGCTTGTTCAAAAATTTTCGATGCATCATCAAAATTCAATTCTTGCATCGCTTTATTTAGGGGAGATTGCGCGGCTTCCTTGTTTTGTTCAAAATTTTCCCACCATTGCTGGTTCGTTTGTTGAAGCTTAACAAGGTAGTCCGAAAAGAAGTGTTGAAACATAACATGACTCCAATAATCGGAAAATCGCCACCAAGCCGTACAGGCCAACCTGTACTAACTCGATGGCGACTAGTTTTATGCAGGTGTAACTGTTTTCAAGTTTTCAGTTGTTAGTGTTTCAACATCTTCTTTGAACTCTTTTGCAGCAGCTTGCATTTTTGAGCTATCACTCATCATCTGTTGAGACAATTGAGTAAGTGCCGTTAGTTGCTGGCCGTTAAAAGCGGTAAGACTATTTACGTCTTTGATTTCACTGACTGCTTTCATTTGTGCAAGACCCATATCGGTATAAGTCTGCAACGCATTCATTTGAAGTTCAGTCATTGTTTGAACGTTCTTTGCAACCAACTTATTGAATTTCAAGTACGGTTCGAACTGCTTTTCAGTTTGGTCTGTGATTGTTTTGAAAATATCCGTGTACATAAGTAACTCCTGATGAATACATAGTTAAAAAAATAAATAGCTTAAAAAACCAATTTGGCTCGCCTACGGCATGTCGAGTTCTAACCCTCGATACCTTTAAGCAAAACAGCGGTTCCCATTCCCCCGCCCACACAAAGCGAAGCAACACCATAATTGGTATGTTGCTCGATCATTTCGTGGATGAGTGAAACAATAATTCGGTTACCTGATGCCCCTAGAGGGTGACCAAGTGCGATAGCGCCACCGTTGACATTAACTTTAGACTTGAACGCTTCAAGCGGCAGATCATGTTGTTCAGACAACTGGTACATTACGCCTAACGCCTGTGCAGCGAAGGCTTCATTCAACTCAAACAGCTCGACTTCCTCTAAAGTTAAATCCGCTTTGTCTAACGCTTTAGATACCGCTTCTACTGGACCTAACCCCATAATTTTTGGGTCTAAACCCGATTGCGCGTAGCTGCTCAGCTCTACCAGTGGTGTCAGGCCGTATTTCAAGACCGCAGATTCAGACGCTAAGATAATGGCACTTGCGCCATCATTGATGCCTGATGCATTACCAGCGGTGACCGTTCCTTCTCGGTCAAAGGCTGGACGAAGCTTTTGTAGAGCTTCGAATGTCGCGTCTGACTTCGGATACTCATCGGTATCAAAAGTGACGGTTTGTCTGCGTTGCTTAACTTCTACAGGCACGATTTGCTCATTGAACTTACCCGCTTCAATCGCAGCAACTGCTTTCTGTTGGCTTTCTAACGCGTAGTTATCTTGTGCGAGACGCGAAATATTCAAAGTGTTGGCGATGTTTTCAGCCGTCATACCCATGTGGTAATGATTGAACGCATCGGTTAACCCATCACCCACCAGCAAGTCTTTCATCGAGATGTCACCCATCTTGTGACCATTTCGAATACTCGGTGGCACAATAAAAGGAATCTGAGACATCACCTCAACACCCGCTGCAATAACGACTTCAGCATCTTGTGCTTTGATGTGCGCAGCTGCATCCATCACCGACTTCATGCCGCTGCCGCAAATCATGTTCACACCGTATGCAGGTGTTTCCTCAGGTAGCCCTGCATAGATGGAAGCCTGACGAGCAACCCCCATGCCTTGACCTGCCGAAATCACATTACCGACGATCACTTCATCAATCGCATCCAACGAAAGATCGACAGACTCAAGTGCGCCTTTGATCGCAACGCCAGCCAACTCGCCCGCAGATACGTTTTTTAGCGACCCGGTGAATGCACCAATAGGAGTACGTTTAGCCGCAACAATAAATACTTTTTCCATTATTCAATTCCCTTTAGTTTCGCCAATTAGTGCATGTACAAGCCGCCATTCACAGACAGTGTTTCGCCTGTAATGTACGCGCCAGATTCACTTGCTAAAAAGCCCACTGCGTCTGCAATTTCTAAAGGCGTCGCTAAACGTTTCATTGGGATTTGGTTTTTAATTGAATCAAGGACTTCAGGCTTCATTTGCTCAACCATAGGTGTGCCTGTGTAGCCAGGGGCAACCACGTTTACCGTCACTCCGCTTCTAGCCCCCTCCGCTGCCAAGGCTTTTGAAAAACCAATCATTCCCGCTTTAGCCGCCGAGTAGTTAGTTTGTCCAAACTGACCTTTTAAGCCATTGACTGAAGAAATATTGATGACTCGGCAGTTGCCCTTTTCGCACATCGGTGCAAACAGAGGCTGTGTCACATTGAAAAGGCTGTTGAGGTTAGTCTCAATCACATCTTTCCAAGCTTCGGCATCCATCTTTTTGAAGACGCTGTCACGAGTAATACCTGCGTTGTTGACTAAAACATCCACCGTGCCTTCTTCTTCTAACAACTTGCTTAGGCTCTGTGCACATTCAGCGGTGTTGGTGACATCTAATTCAAACAATCGCACTTGATCTTCAGTAAATTGCTTTTCATTAAACCAATCCAGTGCGCACTGATAATTCCCAGTAAAATAGGTCGCGATAACACGATAGCCATCCGCGACTAATTTAGAAGAAATTGCTGAGCCGATACCGCCTTTTGATCCTGTAATTAAAGCAAGTTTTTTCATTAATGGTTCCATCCCTTACAAGCAATTAAATAACAATGATGTTAATAAGATAATGTCTTAGTCGATAATTAAACTTTACGATTTGCTTTAATTAAACCCTACATCTCAAAATCAAAAAGTATTATTACAAATAAAAAATATTTTCATATTATGGCTAGAAATCTGACTTACATCCCAAAAACTATGAAATGTTACTCTTATGTAAAATCCACCAAGCTACTGATACCAATAGACTTTATTTAACATCAATTATATCACCAAGCAGATAAGCCCCTGTTTATTTGAGATAAAATGACACTCCCTAACTAGTTTCAATGAGAATGCAATATTGAGAAACGAAACAATTGATCGAGGGAATAATAGTGAGATTACTATTCCCTATTAATAAATCTATCGAGGCTGTTCTATATAAAATCCAATATAAATAAATGTTGAAATCACATTGACTAAAACTCTGTTTCGATAATTAAAATTGAGTAGACAACAAAAAGCCCACTATCAATAGAGTGGGCTTTGAGTCTAAATAAATAGAAAATTTAATGGCTATTAATACATCTAGTTATTAATAGTGGATTGGATCTTACTTAGTAAATGTTTCGTTTGTATTTACATCTAAATAAATTTTATTTTCAAGAGACAGTCCGCCACAATAGATAAAATAGACATCTCGGTCACTGTACTTTACCGATTTCACCCAACCACCCAATTCTTCGAAGTCACTTGGGTCACATTCGCCATCAGAGATCAGCTCGGCAACCGTATTGCGGAACTTCTCTTTATGGATCTTAAGATCGTCGGATTTAACCAAATATGAATCCAATATCTCTATGCTTTCTTTCTGAGAAATAATCACTTCATCATTGGATAGGCCAGACATCGAAACCCATTCGGCTGTCTGTGGCCCGCCTTCTTTTAGAACGATATAGTCTGAGATACGTGCCCATTCACCCTGTTTTTCGAGTACTTCGACTTTTTCGCCTTTGTAGAGGTAATCTGTTATCAAGCCATCAACTTCTGGTTGTTCTACCACTTCAAGCTTTCTATCCAGAACGTAAAACTCTGTCTGCTCTGGCTCAGGTTTAAGTTCCATGATCGGTTTTAAATCCGCTTCAGGCTGAGTAACTTCTTCAACGGACTCTTCGGTTTTGTCTGCTGGTGGTGAGTCTTTCTTCATAACAAAGAAGTAGTACGCTGCTCCTCCTCCGCCCAATATTAACAACACAAGTAAAGCGATCAGCGCTTTTTTCATCAAATCCACCAGCTCTTCCGTTTTAGGGTTACATGAAGTGTACATCAACTCACGCTGCCACTCATCTATACTGTCTGTAGAGAGCACGGTAAGTAGAGGAAAGTCATGCGTTTTTGGGGAAAGGTTATCATTATGAGCGTACCTTTGATTGCCAATGCCGCGTTCGCAAGCCATTGCGATCGTGAAAACTGGCAAACATTGTTGGATCGCCAACTCGTATATGAAGATCGCTACAACCAATACACCAAAGAGTTCAACCAAGTTCTCTCAACCTATGAGTCACAAACTCTGCTATCTAAACACTTCAACGAAACACAGATCATTGAGCTTTGGGCAAAGTATGAAGAAAGGTTTAATGTGCAGCTCAATAGTCATATGAATACCGCTTATGATGTCTCTGAGGTTTTGTTAAAACAGGCATACGTCGTATCTAGTGAACTAGAAGGAGCTCAGTCTCTCACTCGCTTATGGCAAGCCGTTGCTCAGCACTGTGCTAAGGCAAAACTTCCGCGCCAATCTGAAAGCGCACAATCGCATGTGACAAGTTCACAATCGCTCTCCAAAGATCTCCATGCACTCAGTGATAAATTCCGTCAGCTGTCGTCAAAGTATCGTAAGGAAGCCAATATGATAGATGAAGCACGCCATGCAAAAGCACCAATAAACGATGCTTCAAACTGAAACCGACATTCGACTTTCTCTGCTCATCGACTGGATTTATTCTCATAACAGACTACCTCGCTGCCAGAATATCCAGAGAAATAGTTAATCAAAGCTTTATCAATAGCTTGTAAATCTAATGTGCTAACTATCAACAATAAAGTTCACTTTCCGACCAATGCAAGTAAATATGTGAGATATCCATCACAAAATAGATTTACAAACGCCAGAAAATTGTTATCATGATTCTTCATATAACTTAATAACAAGAAACATTTTGGCTAGGTAATATGCAAAAGACTATGGCTTTCAACTGCTTGAGTAACACGGAAGGGACTGCAGAGATAAGAGGTAAACTTTTATCTGTCGCTAAACACATGGAAGAGTTCGGTTCAGTAAGTGAGCTAGAGCTATGTAGGATATTTGGAGAGACAATTTGGAATGACGGTGTGGATTACCATTCACATGCATTTTCATTCAGAATTAATGTAAAAACCGGAGATTGTTCAATCTCTAACTTTAAATATCACTGATTTTTGCACCTATACATACGGAGTACCTTTCACAAGGTGCTCCGTTTTTTATGGCCGCTATGTTAAGTTGTCGAGCCTAGTTTGGTTTTCAACTTGACATTTCTATCAGCAGTAGAACATTGCTTTTTCAGCTCACCAACCAACCTCAATGCATATAAGTAACCCTTTCAGCTTAATCGCTCTTACTTGCCTTAATCGGGCTTATTTAGAGCAGTCAGTCTTAGTCAACACAATCAATCTTAATCAACATAGACAGGCAGCGGTGCATTACCTTTCACTTGTCTAATCGCGAGATGCGTATGTATGTCCTTGACGTTTGAGAGCCGTTGTAGCTTTCTTGTAAACGCCTCATAGGACATCAGATTCGGACTAACCACTTCTAACAGATAATCATAAGCGCCAGATACTACGTGGCAGCTGATCACCTCCTCCATCTCGACAATGGCGCCTTCAAATTTATCGATCGACACTTCTTGGTGGTTATTTAGACTCACCTCAACGAAGACACTCATAGCAATGCCAACTTGCTCTCGCGACAAGCTCACACGATAACCGTCAATAATTCCCTTTTCCTCAAGCCTTTTGATGCGTCTTGCGCACGGTGAAGGTGATAAACCGACTTCATCTGCTAACTCAGCCGTAGTTAACCTGCCATCTTTTTGTAGCAACTCTAGAAGATGCCTATCAATTCTATCCATAGTAAATGCCGATCATTGGTTAAATTCGTTAATAATTTGATAAATATTAGCAGGAATCCTCAATGATAACTCAAGTTAGAACTAAATTTGCCAACCTATGGCATAGCTCTTAATTCATAATTAAGCATAATCCACTTTCCTTATTTATTATGAAGCTTGGCTATCTATCTATCGTTGTTACTCTGCTCATCTGGGCGAGTTTTTTTCTTTCGCTTAAAGGCGGCGCAAATTCAGATTTAACACCTGCAGACATCGCACTGACGCGATTTCTCATCCCTGCATTAGTGCTACTGCCTTTGGTTTGGAAAGCACATACTTCTATTTCTTCAGTCCCTAAGCGCTACCTAGCGGGCATGTTTGTAGGGTGCGGATTGCCTTATTTACTCGTTGCAGGAACAGCTATGCAATTTGTCCCGGTATCACACGGGAGTGCTTTAGTTCCGGGAACGCTGCCACTCTTCGTCACTGGCATTGCGGTACTCCTTTTTAAGCAACCCCTTAGCCGACACCGTATCGCCGGTTTAGCACTGGTTTTGCTCGGTATATTGCTGTTTTTAGGCAGTAGCTTAAGCAGCTTCAACTTTGAATACACCAAAGGCCACTTGTTGTTTTTGTGTGGAAGCTTAATGTGGGCCACTTTTACTATCTCAGCGCGTGTCGCCAACCTTGATGCATTAGTGAGCGCGGGGTTCATTTCATTGTGTTCTACTTTGCTATTACTGCTCCTTATCCTGACTGGTAGCCTACCCAGCCATCTAATGGATACACCAATCGCCCAATGGCCATTTACCGAGCTTGCTGTACATTCTGCAGTACAAGGCGTCGGTGCAGGCTTAATAGCAGCTTTCACTTACCTTTATGCTGTTAACACATTAGGAGCAGAGCGCTCGGCCGCTTTTGGTAGTGCTACCCCCGCCGTCGCTACCTTGTTGGCGGTTCCACTGTTTAACGAGATTCCAGATGCGATGACTTGGGTTGCTCTTTGTTCGATTTGCATCGGCAGCTTGGTCGCGAGCAACATTTTCATGAGAAACGATCAGTCTATGCAGTATCAACCACCAAGCTTCAGCAAAAGCTGATAACGTTTGAGTCGCTATACAATGTTTTAAGTCGCTATAAATAACCTCTAAGCGCTGAGTCTAAGGCGTTTGATACTTGGATAAGCCTGCAAACGTGGGCTTATCCAAAATATGCTTTTTCTAAGCTCAGTTCTCCATTAAACTGTCCGACCTTTTTGCTCATCCAAGAGAACGCTATGCAACGCGATTACACTTTAACTAGCTTAAACACCATGCCTCGTGAGGAACTAGAAGAATTCAGTTTAAGAATGATCCATCGTCTTGTCCCTGAAGACGCGATGACGGAATTGTTTACGTTTGAGCAGGAAGAAGTCGCCAGTGAAGAGCGCATGCAGTCAGCGAAGTTCGACGCGATGCTACGAATGACCGCAATCGCGCTGAGTGAAGTGAACCTTGCATTTAGTGAGTCAGATAACTCACAACAAAACATTGAGCGTATGACACGTCTATTGCTTTGGCACTTCTACGCAATGTCATTCAACCTTGAGCAAGCCATCGACCTTGAAACTCATTGCGAGAAAGTAGAGAAGATTTTGGAAAAAGCACCGACAGAAGCATTCGGTTGGGTAAAAGAGCTGACAGAACTGCTTCATTTTTACGCGAAAGTGAATGAAGGCAACGAAGAAGGAAATGAAGACGCTTAAATGCCTCTTCAATTTAAAAGCTTTTCAACGAGTTGTTCGCTACTCAGTGAACAACTCGTCTATAACCTAAGCTGAAAGCCATCAAAGCTATACAAAGACAGGTAACGCTATATCGACGGCAAATAGAAACTTTGCTGAAATGAGTTCTCTGCCTTTTTCGTCTCTAACACACTGTGATGTAACATTAGTATCGACTGAGCGATTTTAGTTCCAATTCCCAACGAACCGTTTGGCGCTTCCAGCTCAACCTCATTATGAATTACCACCTTCACTCGCTTGGAATCTGCTTCCAAACCGATATCCAGCGACACCATGGTTCCACTTGGGCTATGCCTCAGCGCATTATCTAACAAGTTTAAAACCAACCGTTCAAGTAAATCGCTATCCCCTACCGCCTTTATCCCACTAGGCATGTTGACGTTAATCTCGACCTGTTTATGAAGATACTTGCTTCGGATCGTTTCCAAACACTCACTCATCAACACATTTAAGTCGATCGCAGCGTATTGATACGTGGGAACAGGGTTATCATGTTTAGCGTTGTCTAGCAGCGAATGGAGCTGTTCAGACAACTTGTTGCCATTACGGAAAGCAACGTCAATTAACGGGTCTGATTGTGGGTTTTGAATCTTCCACGTTTCTAGATACCCCAATACACTCGACAATGGCGTTTTCAAATCATGACTGAGCTGCAATAAGCTTTGTCTCCGGTGTGATGACTGATACTCAAGTTGCAGAAACTGTTGTTGAATGTGCTTTGCCATCAACTGATAAGAATGCGCGATCGGCACCAGTTCTGGTACTTGATGTGTGAAATTAGGTTCTAAGCGAAAGTCTTGTTCGGCTTGCTGTTGCAACTTATGGGTTACGGCTTCTATCGGGTTCAATAAGCTGCGTTTAACCAATAGATAAGCTCCTATGGCAAAACCCAAAATAGAGACCAACATAAGGCCAGCCAGTGCGATATAGGGTGTGTCGACCTGTGAATTTGCAATCACAGTATGGCGGTTACTGCCAATTAACACATAAAGATACCCAACCGTAGATCCTAGCTCTTCAATCGCTGCGACAGAAAACACCTTGCGAGAATCTGGGTTGATCGGGTCATCTCCCAAAATCGGATAAGGTTCATCGTTTAGAAACTGCTTAATCGGTGCTAAGTCTATCTGGTTCGCTAACACAGTGCCTTCAGGCGCTGCATGCGTGGTGATATTGCCCTGACTATCAAGGAAATAGATGTCAAAGTCTGGCCCTATTAACATTAAGGTATGAAAGATGGATTTGAGGGCTTTTGGGTTGTAGTCAGTGCCAATCATAAGAGGGTTATCATCGCGCATGTGGAGCGCGAGTTCTTTGTGTAAGCTCTGTTTCGTTCGTTGCTCAATAGTCTCTTTCTGCCAATGATAGGTATAGGCGATGACCACACTCACTAATAGAAACCACAAGCTGGTAAACAACACTAAGCGCGATTTAAAACTCATGTTCCCTCCTTCACATGACTTCTGTTTCTATTAATGGACTAAAAAACGACAACCAGAACTAAGTCTTCGATTCAAACTTATACCCAACACCCCAAACAGTCTTAATGAAGTCATCATCGCTATTGGGCATAGCAAGCTTGGTTCGTAAGCGATTGACGGTGCTACAAACGGTGTGGTGGTAGCCTGAATGATTGGTGTGCCATACATGATCGAGCAATTCATCTTTGCTATACACTCGACCCGGACGGGTGGCTAAGAAATGGAGTAAAGTAAACTCTGTCGCGGTCAATAGAACATCTTGGTTGTTTAACGAAACCTGATGACGCTCCGGTTGAATGGTAAGGCCACCAAAACTCATCACAGATTCCGTTTTTGGAACCTCTTTTATTGTGGCTTCTGCATGATTAACCCTACGTAAGACATTACGAACACGAGCTTGAAACTCAAGCACACTGAATGGCTTTGTAATGTAATCATCGACACCCGCTTCTAAGCCCGAGACTTTATCCAGTTCAGCATCTCTTGCTGTGAGCATTAACACGGGGGTCCAATCCTCTTGCTGGCGGATCATCCGACAAAAGTCGAGTCCATCGCCATCAGGTAAGCCTCGATCGAGCACGACTAAATCAAACTGACCATCCAGATACAGGCCCTGCGCTTTTTCAATTGTATTGGCTCTTTCGACGTGATGACCTTGAAACTTGAGATGCATTTGCACCAGTTCCGCTAAATCATCGTCGTCTTCAACCAGTAATATGTTTGCCATCAAATTTGCCGCAGCACTATTCATGATCCCTGCTCTATTCGGAGTCTACCCACCTTTCAATTGACCGGAACAGAGCAGGAATTCTTTCATTTCACGCTTAACCCAATCATTCAGTTCGGGTAATGGTGATTCTCGCACCTGGATTAAGGAAGCGATGATTAGCACTGAGAGTTGAGGTCGTTAAGCCATCATCTTGACTGATGACGCCTGAGTGGAAGCTCACCACATCATTATCATTTCTTACGCTATTAAAGCCCTCACCACCGCCAGCGGGCCCTGGGATGGTTGCAGCAAGCTCATCGTTCAGCTCCGTTCCTGAATCCCACACGTTCATGTTCATAACAAACGTATCACCCACCGCTAATGATTTCAGCGATAAGCCAGATTCCCCCACAAACGCATCATTGGTATTCACGAGCATCGAAGCAACCGAAAGGTAACCTTCTAAAGCAGGATCGACTCGGATAGACAATGTGTCCTTCTCACCCGACAAGATAAGCCCGCTTCCTGAGATACCTTGGTAAACATTCGCGTCACTGTCACTGAGCGCAAGTAACTGTGTATTACTGCCACCTTCCGCTAAGTATTCAAGGTCAACTGAGGCACTTTGACCGACTTCAAACAGATTGAAGCTGTTATTGTGAGTCAATACCGCGAGGGGCGACATAGGTTGATTGGGTGTTAGGTTAGTAACACTGACATCGTAACGATAATAATCATCGTCATCATCCGGACAACCCGCCAAAACAGCGACAGAGGCCGCGATAAATAGAATTCTAGCTTTCATACATCCCCCTTACTTCACAACAATAGTGATAGTTGCCACAGGGTTTAACCAACGATGACTGCTACTATCGAGGTCACTGATTCCGCCAGCCGCGTTACTATCACCAATGTTACCCGGATGAATATGAACCTTAGCGTTAGACACGGCTGTTTCAACTCCCGTACCACCAGCGCCAAAAGTAATAAATGGAGGGTTTGGCATGCTGCCAGCCAACTCATCATTCGCTTCAGTGCCTGCGTCATAACCATTGAGCGTTGCTTTGTAAGTGCCCGCTTGAGTTGGGATCTTCCAACTGTCTAAACCAACAAAACCATCGTTGGTAGGAAGTAGCATTGCGCCTAGTGACAAGTAAGCCAAATCACCAGTATCAATATCAAACGTGGTTGCTACACCTGGATTCAATATCCCGATTGCTGGGTTTTCAACCACCACACCACCCGCATTAGCTATCAGACTTGAAAGGCCAGAAATGTCACCACCTTCGGCCATCGACTCCAACTCTGCTGAAGCGGTTTCACCCGTCCTAAACATAAACAAGTTAGAATCATGAGCCGCTGCCAAGATAGGCGTAAAATAGATTCCTTTCGTTGCATTGGTCACCGTCACCTCTAGCTGTGCTGCTTGAACCTGTGCTGTACCAAAGGCCAACATAGCAGAGCTAACCACTAAGCTGATTTGAGTTCGTTTATTCATTTTGATTCCATCCTTTATCGAGTCCTATCGTTGCCAACAAAACGAATAACAGCGATATACCGTTACATTTGCCAGAACGAATTGTGGTGTTGTGACTCTAAGAATGGCGATCAAATCTATCAGCAACTTCATTGAATTCTCATAAAACTCTCACAAGTTTATTCAAACTTCTTACAGCCAACAAAAGTAACAGTAAAGCGCTGATATTTATTCGAAAACAAAAGTCCTACTAACGGCTTGTTAAGCTATAAAAGAACAAGAGTGAGCAATAAAATGGAACGTAACAAACGCAAAAAGGCCGAATCGATATAACGATTCGGCCTTTGTTCTAAGGTGTTGTTGCTCATTCTAAAAGCCGTAATCGACCTTCAAGTTAAGCTAACAGCACAACATCAATTTAGAATGCGTAGTTTGCGTCAATAAGTTCGCTAACTTCAACTTTGCTTACTTCAGCGCGAGCTTCAAGCCATTGTGCAACTTGCAGTTGCTCTGCTTCTGTTACTGAGCGGTAACGCTCAATAGAGCATAGGAAACCTTCAAACAACTCAAGGCCACCGCCACCAAAGCACAGACCGATGCTATCGATGAAGTCGATGAACTCATCAATGAACACATCGTATTGGTCAAAATCAGTAATCGATGTCTTGCAGCTTACTTCAAAACCCAGAATCGCGAATTCACCTAGGTATAATTTCTTGCGAAGGCGGCGATTTTTGTTTTCGATTTTATCTAATTTCATAACAGTCTCTCTCTACGTTTAATAAAGCACTTATACACAGTTCCTCTTCATTTCCCAAGAGTTTTGTATTACTCATCACGCTTAATCGCAAAAATCGTGCTGCAGAAACAAAAACTTAATCTAATTCATAAAAATCCGTCACTTAACTGCCTCAGGATGACTCACACATTGATCCAAGTTATTAACCATTCGATTAATAGCCGAGCAAGTCGTGAATAACCCATAATAATTACAGCCAATAGGAAGCAGTACAGATGAGCAAGGAAACATTTAATAGCACTCGATTCAATAAGAGTAAAAACAAACCATTCGAAGAAGTACTAGACGCAAACCTTTCAAGAAGAAACGTTTTGAAAGGCGGTTTAGGCATAAGTGCAATGACAGCATTCGGTGCATTTGGGCTTTCTGGTTGTAACTCTTCTAGTCCAGACTCTTCAGTAGGAAATGGTTCAGGTGCCTCTAGTGCGGTCCTGAACTTTGATTCGATTCCGGGCTCATTAACCGATGCTGTTTCGGTTCCTCAAGGTTACATGGCACAAGTTTTAGTCCCATGGGGCACACCGCTCAATACACAAGGTAGTGCATGGAAGGATGACGGCAGTAACACAAGCGAAGAACAATTGAATGCCTTGGGTATGCACCACGACGGGATGCACTTTTTCCCATTAAATGACAGCAACGTAGACGGCTTGTTGTGTATTAACCATGAATATATTGATACGAATGCTTTGCACCCTAGCGGCCAAACTATACAAGGTGGTGTCCGTACTGTTGTTGACGAAGTACGTAAAGAAATCAATGCCCATGGCGTGTCAGTTGTCCGAATTCAACTGGAAGACAACATGTGGAAATTGGTCGATACCGATCCACTCAACCGCCGCTACACTGGCGCGACTGTAATGGACTTATCTGGCCCAGTCGCACATACCGCTCTTACTGTAACTCGCTTCTCCCCTGATGGCAGCCAAGCGCGTGGTACATTAAACAACTGTGGTAATGGTTTCACCCCTTGGGGCACTTATCTAACATGTGAAGAGAACTGGCCCGGCTATTTTGTTAATGCAGGCGTTCGAACTGAAGAACAAGAACGCATTGGTATCGACGATACCAGCACACGTTATTTGTGGGATACATTGGCTGGCAATGCAGAAGAGCGCTTGGATGAATTCACTCGCTTTAACATAGAGCCTACAGGTGCAAGCTCAATAGATGATTACCGTAACGAAGCAAACGGCCACGGTTATATTGTTGAAATAGACCCTTACACAGAGAACGCTCGAGCGAAAAAGCGTACTGCGCTTGGTCGTTTCCGTCACGAAGGCTGCACTTTTGGCAAGCTAAAAGAAGGTCAGCCAGTTGTCTTCTACTCAGGCCACGACTCTCGTTTTGAGTACCTGTACAAATTCGAATCCGCTGTCGCTTGGGATCCAGCAGATGGTAACCCATCAAACCGACTAGCAACAGGTGATAAATACATGGATGAAGGCACACTTTACGTGGCGCGCTTCAACGAAGACAACTCTGGCACGTGGCTACCATTGACACTGGATAGCGTAACGTTATCGGGTGGAGTTCTGGCAGACAATTTCAACTCTTTGGCTGAAATCATCTTAAATACAGCCGGAGCCGCCGACCTTGTGGGTGCAACACCAATGGATCGTCCGGAGTGGTGTTCAGTAGATCCATACACAGGTTCTGTATATTTAACACTTACCAATAACACCGCGCGTACCAGTGAAACGAACGCAGCAAACCCACGTTTGAACAACAAGTTTGGCCATGTTATCCGTTGGGATGAAGGTGACAGCGCAACAGACTTCACTTGGGATATTTTCGTATTCGGTTCACCTGCCAACGGCGATGCAGACACCAACCGTTCTGGCCTGACGGATATGAACCAGTTTGCTAGCCCAGACGGACTAGCGTTTGATGCTCGTGGCATATTATGGATTCAGACGGATAACGGTGCAGATGAAGTAACGAGTTACACCAACGACCAAATGCTAGCAGTGGTACCGTCTAAGCTAACAGACGACAACGGTAACAGTGCGGTGATTGGTGAAGACAATCAAGCGCAACTTAAGCGTTTCTTTGTTGGTCCAAACGGATGTGAGGTAACTGGCTTTACGATTAGCCCTGATTACAAGTCACTGTTTGTAAATATTCAGCACCCTGCAAACTGGCCTTCTTCAAGTGATGCAACTGCGCAAACTCAAGGCAGTGTTCGCCCAAGAGCATCTACGGTTGTGATTCGTCGTGAAGACGGTGGTGAGATCGCCGTTTAATCAGAGCTTTAAAGCTGGTCTCTTTGATATCGATAGTGATTAAAATCGGCCCACTCTAAGGACGTTAGAACGAAAAAGAGCGATAAGGCTAAATGCCCTATCGCTCTTTTTATATTCTATTCATTCTTCGGTTTAAGTAAGAATCCGAGCTTTCAAAACTCCTCATCAGCCCAAGTACTCGTCATCCTCGAGAAGGAGGAACGACTGAATCGGGGATCTCTAACCGTTATCGTTGATCGCAATACCGTTAATCACAGTTAACTCACGAACAACCACACACCAACACCCATCATTAGCGTGCCAGCAATGCGATTCATCAGCTTAACGTTATCGGCTTTGCCCAGCATATGCTTTAAGCTCTTACCGCCTGTCGCGTACAAAGTCATGCAGACAAATTCAGAAACCAAAATAATAGACACTAGGATGAACAACTGCGGTGCTAGATCTATTTTGCTGTTAATAAAAGGAGGCAATAACGAAATCATGAATGCCCAGCCTTTCGGGTTCGCGATTGCCGTTACAAAGCCTTGTACCACCAGATCCCAATCATTACTGACTTTTGTTGTTTGGTTGTCAGTGCTGATCGCTAGTTTGCCTCTCGAACGCCACATCTGAACACCTAAATAGAACAAGTAAGCTGCACCAACAAATTTGAAGCCCGTAAATAGCCACGGGTAGTTCAACATGATAGATGCAATACCCAATACCGCGGCAATAGAAACCACAGCGACACCGGCCAGTTCACCGATCATCATCCATAATGTACGTTTGTATCCAACACTCATTCCAAGGGTCAACGCCAAAGTCATACACATTCCGGGCGTGATTGAGACAAAGAAAAACGTGGGAATAAAAGCCCAAAGTAGTGTGCTATCCATATTATTACCTTATTGGCTTATTTTTATTTAGTGGCTTTTGCTTCTTGATCGGACTTGAAATGAAGCGATATTGAAACGAAGTAGTGATGACAATAAACAATATTGCGAACAATACAAACAAAAAGAGCCACATAACAGTGGCTCTTTTCGATCACCAACCGTAATTACTTACGACGGTTTTGAATTCGCTTCATCATAGTTAAACGACGTTCAGCGCTTGCTTGATCGGGTTTTTCTTCGTTTGCGTTGTTCTTACGACCCTGGCGGTTTTTGTAAGCCGATTTAGTGTTTAGCTTCTCGATATAAGCATCACGTTTCTTCGGTTCATAACCCGGTTGTTCAACACGGCGAATACGTTGTTGAATCAGTTTTTCAACTTGAACAACTGTCAGTTCTTCTTCGCGGTTAACGAAAGAAATTGCGTGACCTTGTTTTCCAGCACGACCTGTACGGCCAATACGGTGAACATAATCTTCTGCCAGGAAAGGCATGTCGTAGTTAATTACGTGTGGCAAGTCTTCGATATCAAGACCACGAGCTGCAACATCGGTTGCAACCATCACACGAGCTCTGCCTTCTTTGAAATCATCCAATGCGCGACGACGAGCGCTTTGCGCTTTATCACCGTGACAAAGTACCGCTTTAATGCCGTCTAGCTTAAGCTCTTTAACTACATCGTTTGCTGTTTCTTTGTAGTTCACGAACACAAGAACCTGACGCCAGTTTTTACGACCGATCAGCTCAGAAAGTAGCTCTGTTTTACGCTCTTGATCAACTGGGTACACCACGTGGCCAACAGTTGCAGCCGTTGAGTTTTCGCGCTCAACACTGATACGTTTTGGTTTACGCAGAATATCAACAGACAACTGGTTTAACTGAGTTGAAGTCGTCGCAGAGAACATCATGATTTGTGGAGAAGTTTCCACATCCAACATGATCTTGCGAACTGCATTGATAAAGCCCATATCAAGGATGCGGTCAGCTTCATCGAATACTAGGAATTCTAGGTTAGCAATAGACACGTTACCCGCTTCTAAGTGCTCTTCTAAACGGCCTGGAGTCGCAACCAAAATATCAACACCCAGTTCTAGTTGACGAACTTGTGAAGACATCTTGTTACCACCGTAAACCGCTGAAACGCTTAGTTCAGTGTATTTTACGTAGTCTTTGATGTTTTGAGCGATCTGCGCAGCAAGCTCACGAGTCGGAGCAAGAATAAGGCCGCGAGCCGTTCCTCTAGACGCTTTTTTACCGCTGTTCAAAAGGTGTTGGATAACAGGCAATGAGAATGCCGCTGTTTTACCCGTACCGGTTTGAGCAGTAGCAAAAATATCATGGCCTTTACGAGCCATTGGAATCGCTTTTTGTTGAATTGGTGTGAGTTTCTCATAACCACACTCAGTCAACGCTTTGACTAATTCAGGAGCAAAACCTTGAGAGGAAAATGACATTGTTACGGGTTCCTTAAGCAGACAGCCTACATTCTTATTTCAGCCGAGCACTATAAAGTAATTAGAGTGATTTATCTCACATTTATCGTGATATAACGCAAACTTTCTCATTTAATCTGGTGTTTATCCCGCCTTCAACAAGGTAAACACCAAAATCATGGTTTCAAACAGCCAAAACAGGGCTATTTGATACCACACAGCTTGAGTAGAATCTGCTCTAAATCGCTCCAAGGCATTAACTGGGAGTCAATCACTTCGAGGCGAGACTCAAAGCCATCAAGGGAAATTTCATTCACTGACACGACTTGATTCGCCACGTTGAACGCGTAGCAACCTTGGTCAGTATTCACCACCGCTTTTACGCGCTCAGCCGTCAGATCCGACAGCATTGAAAACAGCGCATCAAAATCAAACTTATGTTCAGCGCCAAACAACCAGCCACAACTAAAGTAGCCCTGCCCTTTATTCTCTTTACGGATGAAAGCTTCACCGGGAGGAAGTTGGAATTGAGGCTCTTGTTCAGCGTGATCATGATGATGTGATTCAATATGAGATGAAGCACTGCCATGTACCCTTTCAATGTCCAACACTTCCAATGGCACTTCACCATCGTGAATCAGCTTATGGAACACTTTTGCAGGTGTTTGATCCGTCACCCAATCATTGAATGCGTCGATATCTTCAGAGTGAACCAAATCTACTTTAGTTCCGATAATCACGTCAGCACTATCTAATTGATCATTAAAGTTCTGATTAGACGTATATTTCTCAATCGACAGATTTCTTGGGTCAACCAAACCTAGCGTCGCTTTTAGGTCAACGTAAGGTGTGTATTGCTCTGAAGTTAACGTCGCAATAACCTGCTTTGGATGACCAAGCCCTGTTGGCTCAATCAATAAGCGATCCGGCTTCTGACGCAGTAAGGCATTAATACCCACTGACATAGGCACACCAGCGGTACAACACATGCAGCCACCCGGTACTTCTTTAATCAAAGCACCTTGGTCTGTCATTAATGCGCCATCAATGCCGATTTCGCCGAACTCATTAACTAGGACAGCCCAGTTTTCATTCTCAGGTTTATTTTTTAGAAGGTTCAAAATAGCGGTCGTCTTACCGACACCTAGAAAACCCGTAATTATGTTTGTAGGAACTTTTTTGGTCATATCAGTTCTCCTTTTTTAAGGAGTATATACACAATCACGGAGAAATTGACCCCAATCGCTTGTTTGTACGGAGAATGATTTAAGCCAGAAGTTGTATGAGTGTCACTAGAAAAGGGAGGAACGAAGAAAAATGAATGCTCCAGACGAACTAAAGGCGTACTTATCAGTACGCCTCACTCTCGTTACTCAATCGTGAGTTCGCGAATCAGGAAGCCTTAAATATCGACCTGAACAATTAACGAGAAACTAAAACTTTGTATCTGAATCCATCCAAATTGTGTGTAAAACCTCACGTCTCCTTGCGGTCTGTTATGTTGCTTTACGATTTAACTATGGTTCATTTCTGGGGATATTCAAGCTGCCACCAGAGAAACGATCAAAATTGTGACGGTGATACCACTATTGCCTATAGATTCCATTTATGTAACACGTATATTCCATAAATGAAATTCAACTTTGCATCTTTGTTGCTATAGGATATGCAGAGGAAGCGTATAATTTATTGCAGTCCCGCCTCAACCCATTCAGGAGCCTTATCTCAATGACCAGAAGAGAGAAAATTAAGCAGTCCCTACTCGCCAAAATGCCAAGGGATGCTATTAATCAATTTCTCTCAAGAGATAAGACCCCAGCTTCAGTTCTCTTTCTTTCTTGCATCGTTGGTGTACTTGCTGGCGTTGTTGGCACTTATTTCGAAGTCGCGGTTCATTTCATCACCGAAACTCGTACCGATTGGCTAAAAGATGAAATTGGCAGCCACTTACCCCTTTGGCTTGCCGCTTTCTTGATCAGTGCTGCATTTGCCTTTATTGGTTATTTCCTCGTTCACCGCTTTGCTCCAGAAGCTGCCGGATCGGGGATCCCTGAAATTGAAGGTGCGATGGACGGTATGCGCCCTGTTCGATGGTGGAGAGTATTGCCAGTAAAATTCTTTGGCGGTATGGGCGCGCTAGGTTCCGGTATGGTGTTAGGTCGTGAAGGACCAACTGTGCAAATGGGTGGCAGTATTGGTCGTATGGTGACTGACATCTTCAGAGTAAAAGATGATGATACTCGACACTCATTGCTTGCTTCAGGCGCTGCTGGTGGCTTAGCGGCTGCATTCAATGCGCCACTCGCCGGGATTATGTTTGTG
The DNA here is from genome assembly GCF_030397615.1 of Vibrio sp. 14N.309.X.WAT.E.F5. NCBI lineage: Bacteria > Pseudomonadati > Pseudomonadota > Gammaproteobacteria > Vibrionales > Vibrionaceae > Vibrio > Vibrio sp. 14N.309.X.WAT.E.F5. The sequence goes on from NZ_JAPNXR010000012.1 coordinate 121,373, forward strand.
GTCGAGGAAATGAGACCACAATTTCGTTACTCACTCATTTCGATCAAAGCCGTCATTATTTCCGCTGTATCAGCCAATATTGTGTTTCGTTCGATCAATGGCCAATCCGCCGTTATCACAATGCCTCAATACCAGCCTCCTGAATTAGATGCTCTGTGGTTATTCTTATTGTTAGGTGTGTTGTTCGGCCTGTTTGGTGTGGTTTTCAATAAGCTGATTACGCTTTCTCAAGACCTGTTTGTGGCCATACACAAAAATGACCGCAAACGCTACTTGATGACCGGTACCTTGCTCGGTGGCTGCTTTGGCCTGTTGCTTCTTTATATTCCCGAATTGACTGGTGGTGGTATTGGTATTATCCCCAACATCACTAATGGCAGTTACAGCACCAACGTATTGTTATTGATCTTCCTAGGACGAGTACTGACTACGCTGCTTTGTTTTGGTTCTGGTGCTCCCGGCGGTATCTTTGCACCGATGCTCGCACTCGGCACGCTCTTTGGTTATGCCTTTGGACTAATTGCTGCGGCATTCTTTCCTGAATTGAATATTGAACCGGGTATGTTTGCGATAGCAGGTATGGGTGCCTTATTCGCTGCCACTGTGCGTGCGCCGATTACAGGTATATTACTGGTTATCGAAATGACCAATAACTACTACCTTATCCTGCCATTGATCATTACTTGCTTGGGCGCAGTGATCATTGCGCAAATGCTTGGCGGTCAGCCAATTTACAGCCAACTATTGAACCGTACACTTAAAAACGAGAAGTTAAGACAACAAGACCTCCCTCAGCAAGAGGAAGTTCGTTAATTACAAATGACTCATGAAACAAAAGCACACATTCAACGTGCTTAATGTCCCGATTCCGCATCAAAATCAAAAAAGCAAACGTTAAACTTGCTATCATCCACTCAAAATTAGTTGAATGCCCTCAACATCTATTGATGGCACAGCTACACGCTCTAACTAGAGCAAAAAATCTATTACTCACTGATATTCTATAAGCACCCACAAGCTATAATAACTAAGTTGGAGCAAGTCGTTGAACTGGAGAAGATTAACCCAAGTAAAAAATGTGCCGCCCTCTCAGGCGTCTTTAGCACTTGGTGTAATTGGACTAGGACAAGCTTGGGCATTATACCTCCCGGGGGTTGGTGAGATCATTCGCCCTTACCTTGCTGCTTTCGGTGCGCTGTTATTACTGCCTGTTTTACTTCGTTATCTCACCAGCTTTAATACCTTCATTAATGATATTCGCCATCCACTAAGCGGAAGTTTAATGGCGCCGATGAGCATGGCGTTATTGATTCTGTGTGACTATCTCGCCGAAATATCGCCAATAATCGCCTACCCAATTTGGTTCTGCGCGTTATTGCTGCATTTTACCATGATGGTGTTGTTCTTCGGTTTTCAGATCATCAATTTCAAAATGTCGAACATCGTTCCAAGTTGGTTTCTTTATCCTGTAGGGCTGATCAGCAGTTCATTGGCAGGCACGCAATTTGGACACACGGTATTTTCAGAAACACTCGCAGCAACGTGTATTGCCATCTACTTCTTCATGCTGCCCGTTGTGCTTTACCGCTTGGTTTTTGAAGGGAATTTACCTCGTAGAGCTCGACCTACTCTTGCAATCATGGCCGCACCAGTAAATTTGTCTTTAGCCGCTTACTTAGTCAACTTCGACAACCCAGACCCTATTCTTACGGGCGCTTTGGCGGGTATCGCAATCACCATGACGCTGCTTATCTACTTGTGTTATATCCGCTTAATGCGTCTGAAATTCCAACCTTCGATTGCTGCTGTTACTTTCCCATCGGTGATCAGTGCTATTGCTATGCATCGTTTAACCACGTTTTTTGGGGCCGAGTTCCCTCAATGGTACTGGTTACACCGATTTGGCTTCTTTGAGCTAACCATCGCGACCATATTAGTTATCTGGGTCGCTGGCGGTTACGTAAAAATGTACTGGCCCGAGTTTTTTGATTCTGATTACATGTCCAAAAAGGTTAAGCGTTCTTAATTCGACCGCGAGACGCTCCTAGTTCGAGTATCCACATCTTCAATATCCGATGATGTCAGACAGGATAAACCAAAAAAGGCCCCGCACTGCGGGGCCTTTGAGTAGGCAAGGTCGTTAATAGTTCAGGCGAGTGTCAATTGAACTATCGAGAGCTATTAGAAGTTAGCGTGTGGGCCAAATACTTCGTAGTGGACGCGAGAACGGTCGACTTTAAGTGCATCTAGCTGCTCTACAATGTTCTTCATGAAGCCAACAGGCCCACAGATATAGAAATCACTCTCCTCAAAACCGTTAGTGTCAGAGATAGACGCTAGATCCATTTGACCTTCATGTGTGTTCTCACATGCAGACTCGTCTTTGTTCATGTACCACGTTTTCGCTGCCCAACCTTTGTCGGCAACAATATCTTTAACGCGAGTCGTGAAAGAGTGTTGACCTACATTTTCACAAGCGTGAAGGTACAGTACAGGTTCGTTTTTCTGCTCGTTGTTTAAGAACTCAAGCATAGACTGCATTGGCGTTACACCAACACCCGCAGAGATAAGCGTTACTGGCTTGCTGCGCTCTTGATACATGAAGTCACCCGCTGGTGCGTATAGGCTAACTTCATCACCGATAGCAACAGTATCGTGCATGTGATTCGATACTACGCCTTGAGTCTCTTGACCTTGGCCTTCACGTTTCACAGAAATTCGGTACTGCTTGCCGTTTGGCTTGTCTGATAGTGAATATTGACGGATCTCGCTGTACTGAGCGCCTTCAGGTTTCACTTCGATACCAATGTATTGTCCTGGTGTGTAATCCAGAACGTCACCGCCATCTTTTGGTTGTAGGATGAAGCTTGTTACTAATGCTGACTCTTCAATTTTGTCTGTAATTACGAATGCACGTGCGGCTTCCCAACCACCAACAGCTTGTTTGCGCTGTAGGTAAAGTTCAGCTTCACGGTCGATGAATACTTGCGCTAAGAATAGGTAAGCCGCAGTCCACGCTTCTTCTACTTCTGGTGTGAATGCATCAGCAGCTAACTCACGCAGTGTTTCAATTAGGTGAAGGCCAACGATTTGGTAATGCTCTGGCTGAATGTTAAAGCTTGTGTGTTTCTGTGCAATACGCTCAACCGCTGAGGTTAACGCCGCTAGATTTTCGATGTTCTTTGCATAAGCCGCGATAGCTTCAAACAGCGCCACACCTTGGCGACCTGTTCTTTGGTGAGTCATATTGAAGATATCTTTCAACTCAGGGTTATGTGTAAACATACGTTGATAGAAGTGTTGAGTTAAAGCAGGGCCTGCGCTTTCTAAAAGAGGAATCGTCGATTTGATGATGTTGATATGTAGATTGTTTAGCATTGATTTACTCCGAACACTTAGTCTTTTGACCATTGATGTCAATTTGACTAATTTTATTTAAAGATGACTTTATACCAATTCTTTCTCAATGAGCTCTATGGCTGCATTTTTTCATGAGAATCACGTGGACTGATAAATTCGCATTAATTGATTCAAATCAACAATAGGTCAGATATTCAGTCATATAGACAACACGTAATGGACACATTGCACAAAGGGTGCCAACATGCGAAAGCTTGCTGTGTCTGGCATCCTTTCAAAAATTCACTTCAAACTTTAGTCAAAAAGACCTTTTTTTTGTGTCATAAAGACTCTACCATGTATAAAAATACAAACAGTATGAGCCCTTTATGCAAGATATCTCAGCATCCACTCTTATGGAAATGACCATCGGTCTCGCTAGCGGTGTGAACGATCAAGACCGTTTCAATCGCCTAATCGATGCTATTCGGAAAACCATCACGTGTGATTGTGTCGCACTTTTAAGCCTTCAAGGTGACACGCTAGTACCCATCGCAATGCAAGGGCTCAGTCGAGATACATTCGGTCGTCGCTTTATCATTTCAGAGCACCCTCGCTTTGAAGAAATCTGCGCATCACGTTCTCCTGTTCGTTTTGATGCTGACAGCTCCCTACCCGATCCTTTCGATGGTTTGCTTATTGACCACGACGGCGATCTACCGATGCATGCTTGTATGGGTCTTCCGCTGTTATTTGGTGAGAAGCTACTGGGGATCCTGACGTTAGATAGCCTAAAGCCTGATGTCTTTGCGAATATTCCTGCTCGCAATCTCGAAGTACTGGCAGCCATTGCAGCATCAACCATGCAAATGGCACTGACGTTCTCGCAATTAGAGCATCAAGCAAAACAATCAAAGCAACTATTAGAAGAGTTAAACGTTGAGGCGTGGGAACGCGATGGCGGCGAACTGATCGGTAAAAGCGATACCATGGTTGCGCTTAAGAATGACATTGCGATTGTCGCGCCTTCAGAATTCAATATCCTGATTCACGGTGATACCGGTGTAGGTAAAGAGTTAGTGGCTCGTACTCTGCATCATCAATCACAACGTAAGCGTAACCCGCTTGTGTATGTAAACTGTGCTGCGATTCCTGAAAACCTAGTAGAGAGTGAACTGTTTGGTCACGTTCGTGGCGCGTTTACTGGTGCCGATAAAAATCGCCTTGGTAAGTTTGCCTTAGCAGACGGAGGCACCCTATTCCTTGATGAAATTGGCGAACTGCCTTTAGCTGCTCAAAGTAAGCTGCTACGTGCACTGCAAAACAACGAAATCCAGCCAGTAGGTCAAGACAACATTCAAACCATTGATGTTCGTGTATTGGCTGCGACCAACCGAGATTTGAAACAAGAAGTTGAAGATGGTCGATTCAGAGCCGACTTGTATCACCGACTCAGCGTTTACCCTATTGCAGTGCCTGCACTGAAAGACCGTGGCGACGACATTAGCTTGCTAGCGGGCTTCTTCCTTGAGCAAGCGCGCCGTAAGCTTGGTATCAACCAAGTTAAGTTCCGTTCTGATGTACTTGTGTTCCTGAACCGTTACGGTTGGCCAGGTAACGTACGTGAGCTTGAACACGTGATCAGCCGTTCTGCGCTGAAAGCACTGGCTCGCAGCACCAACAAAAACCTCGTAACGATTAGCAAGGAAGATTGTGGCCCTCTCGACCAAGATCAACCTATCGCAACGACACAAGTGAAAACCACGCCGTTATCAACACCCACTATCGACCTGACTGCTGGGTTACGTGGTGCAACGGATGATTTCCAACGTACGATAATCACAGAAGTGTTAGAAGATGCGAATTTTAACTGGGCACAAGCAGGACGAGTTCTAAAAACAGACCGCGCAAACCTAACCCGATTATCAAAACGTTTGGGGTTAAATGTGGCTAAGTCTCACACGATCGAACGGACAAAATAGATATTAGCCGTTTGTTGCGAGCATCTGACAAAACTTGTGTATATAATGCTGCAAATTGTAACGCTAATTTTAAATATGTAGAGAGAGTTATGAAGTTTATCCGTTGGTTTTTAGGTCGCGTCATTTTGCTATTGAATTTTGTTTTCAGCCCTCGTGGTGTGAAACGTTCTCAAGAAGAACAAAGCCAAGTGAATGAGCAAGCAAAAACGCACACGTTATACCAATTCGAAGCGTGCCCATTTTGTGTAAAAGTGCGCCGTGCGATGAAACGTCAATCGGTTCAGTTTGAACTTCGTGATGCAAAAAACAATGAACAGCACCGTGCAGAGCTTGAAGCTGGCGGCGGTCGCGTGAAAGTGCCTTGCCTACGTATCGAAAAAGATGGCAAAACTGAGTGGATGTACGAGTCTTCAGACATAGTCACTTACTTAGAAAAGCAATTCGCATAAGCTGACAACGCTAAGCGAAAGTCAGATACAAAAAATCCCTCTTATGTGAGGGATTTTTTATGTCTGTTATCTATACCTGTTTGCTCTATCTGCTTTTACTTTCTTTTGAACGAGAACAGAGAGACTAACTGTTATTTAGCGACAATCAGCATCAATTCTACACGGCGGTTACATGCTTTACCTTGGGCTGAAGCATTGTTGCAAGCCGGCACGTATTCACCGAAGCCTCGAGTATAGATAGAGCGGCTAGATACATAGTTACTCTCTAATCGAGCTTTCACTTCTTTTGCACGCTGCTCTGATAGAGGATCATTGATTTGATCAGAACCCGTATTGTCGGTATGACCTTCAATCACAACATCGATATCTTGACGCTGAGAAAGATAACTACCCAACGTATCTAACCAATGGTTGTAAGCGGGTTCAGGGAAAGCAGAGCCTGTCTTAAAGTTCACATGTTGCTCAAGCTTTACCATTACATGGTTGCCAGGCAGAACTTCGAAATCGATACGGTTTTGTCTCAGGAAAACTTCTAGCGGATCGTTGGTTGAAACGCCACGCCCGTAGTTGGTGGTAATGGTTGTTTGTTGATGAGTATTGCTCTGCATTGAATAGCCACGATTGCTTGCTACGCGTGTCGTTTGAACCACGCCCCATTCAGGGTGCATAAGATCGTAATCAGTTTGTGGTGCAGTCTCTAGCATGTCACCACCAAATAAATCAGTTGGTGACGTAGCTTCACACCCAGCCAAAGCTATGCTTAACATTATTGCTAAATATCTCATTACTTCACCAACCACTCATGCAGATAAACCATTCACTAATGTCTATATCGGCACCGAGAGAAAAACTTTAGACAAAAACTTTAGACGAAAAAAAACATCCAAAAAAAGTGCTTTTGATCACAGTTAACCGTCAACTAGCCTGTCATCACCCGCTAGTTCGAACTGTTTGCATTTATTTACCTTATAATTGTTTTCCAATTCTTACTAAATAGTTAGAATCTCACGACTTCTCAACGCTAGAGCAAACATTATGTTTAAACCATTTACTAAATTCGTTACAGCACTCGCTGCCCTGCTTATTATCGCGGGCTGTAGTGAAACAGATGAGCCACAACAAGGTGTTCAATACGAAGCACTTCCAGCGGCTCTGACTGAATTTAACTTATCTCCGATCACTGAAATCTTCTCTCTTAATTGTGGTCACTGCCGTCAAATGGAAAGTGCAATTCCAGAGCTTGAATCACTGACAGACCAAAAGATTGGCAAAGTTCATGTGACTTTCAACGAAAGTGCTCAAATTAGCGCGATGATCTACTACACAGCGGTAATGCAGCTTGACGCAACGCCTGACCACGCTTTCATGGATGATCTATTCGGTGCGGTTCAAATGGGTGCAGATGCGACTCCTGAACAACGTCAACAAGCTCTAGAGACTGCGTTCACTTCTCGCGGTCTAGTTAGCCCATACCAACTGAACAAAGAACAACAAGTTGCGCTTTTTGACTTTATCAAGAAAGCAGAGGAGATCTCTGTAAAAGGCCAAATCAACTCAGTACCGACTTTTATCATCAATGGTAAGTACCAAGTCCTAACTGCAGGCCACCAAGATGTTCAAGGTATCGCAAAAACAATCAACTACCTTTTGACTCAGCCGTAACGGCTTTTCTCTATAAAGAATCAACAATAAATAGGTTTTACTATGTCTAAATTTATCATCCCGGTCATTGTCTTCATCTTGGCTGGTTTCATGATCTATCGTACTTGGATGAATCATAAGTCTGGTGACGAAAACTTCGAGCAAGGCCAACAGTTCCTTATCGAAAACGGCTCTAAAGAAGGGGTTGTTACGACTGAAAGTGGTCTTCAATACCTAGTTCTTGAAGAAGGTACTGGTACAGAGCACCCAACTAAGAACAGCAAAGTAACGGTTCATTACCACGGTACACTTATCGACGGCACTGTTTTCGACAGCTCTGTTGATCGTGGTGAGCCGATTTCATTTGCTCTTAAGCAAGTAATCAAGGGCTGGCAAGAAGGTTTGACTTACATGGTTGAAGGTCAAAAAGTTCGCCTGTTTATCCCGAGCCAATTGGCTTACGGTAAAGGTGGTTCAGGCCCAATCCCACCTTCAGCAACACTGATTTTTGATGTTGAGTTAATCTCTATCAAATAATCGAAGTGATTGATTTAAGCCCCAACATACGCGCTATGTTGGGGCTTTTTTATATCTGAACATTTTGAGCCACTTCAGCCACGACGGAATATACCCTCAAAAACCAACCACTAGACGACTGGTCTAATTTGAATTATAGTACTGCCCATGAACGAAAAAACAAATGACACACGCCTGCATGTTTTAGATGTTGGCTACCAATTAATAGTGAACAACGGCTTTAACGGCGTTGGCCTATCGCAATTGCTTAAAGAAGCGGACGTGCCGAAAGGGTCGTTTTACCACTACTTTAAATCGAAAGAGCAATTTGGCGAGGCTCTGATTCAACACTATTTTGAGACCTACATCGGTAGAGTTGAAACTATTTTGGTTCATGGTGAAGGTAGCCACTACCAGAGAATTATCAGTTATTTCACTCGATGGTCACAGATTGAAAACGGTACCTGTAACGCTCATAAATGCTTAGTCGTTAAGCTCAGCGCTGAAGTTTCTGATCTTTCTGATCCTATGCGTCAAGCCTTACTCAAAGGGGCTGAAAAAGTGACCTCTACGATACAACACTGTGTTGCAGGTGGTATTGAAGATGGCTCCATTAAGGTTGAAGACAGCCAAGAAACCGCTCAAAATCTATATTCTATGTGGTTGGGCGCAAGCTTATTGAGCAAACTAAGCCAGAGCTCAAGCAGCTTAGAATCAGCTTTAAATCTAACCCAACAGATTTTAAAAGGTAAAAACTAACCGCGCATTGTGTTTAGTTTTATTAACGACAGATAACCCGCCCTCTTATCAATTTGATGACGGCGGGATTTTTAGACAACAAAACTAGACGACTGGTCTAATTCTAAATAAACATAATATAAAATTAAGGATATCCAATGACTCAACAAGACAATCGCCGCATCGTATTGGCTTCTCGCCCAGTTGGCGCACCGACTCAAGATAACTTTCGTTTAGAGACAGTAGCCGCACCAACAATTAAAGACGGCGAGATGTTACTTCGCTCAGTCTACCTTTCTCTAGACCCCTACATGCGTGGCCGAATGAGCGATGCAAAATCTTACGCTGATCCAGTTGCAATCGACGAAGTGATGGTCGGTGCAACCGTGTGTCAGGTTGACGAGTCAAACAACAGCGATTTCGAAGTTGGCGAATGGGTACTGGCTTACACTGGTTGGCAAGATCTTGGTGTGTCTGATGGTGAAGGCCTAATCAAACTAGGTAAAGAGCCAACACACCCTTCTTACGCACTAGGCATCATGGGCATGCCTGGCTTTACTGCGTATATGGGCTTACTTGATATCGGCCAACCTAAAGAAGGCGACACTCTAGTCGTTGCGGCTGCAACAGGTGCAGTAGGCGCAACCGTTGGCCAAATCGGCAAGCTAAAAGGCTGTCGCGTAATTGGCGTTGCAGGCGGTCAAGAGAAGTGTCAGTACGCGAAAGAGGTACTGGGCTTTGATGAATGTATCGACCATAAAGCTGACGATTTCGCAGAACAACTGGCTAAAGCGTGTGACAACGGTATCGATGTTTACTTTGAAAACGTTGGCGGCAAAGTATTCGACGCGGTAATGCCGTTGCTTAACACAGGTGCTCGTATTCCTGTGTGTGGCCTTATCTCTCAGTACAATGCAACATCACTTCCTGAAGGCCCAGATCGTATGTCTAGCCTTATGGGCACTCTTTTGGTCAAGCGTATTAAGATGCAAGGTTTCATTATCTTTGATGATTACGCACACCGTTACAATGAGTTTGCTGTTCAAATGACAGAATGGTTGTCTCAAGGCAAGATGCATTACCGTGAGCACCTAGTTGAAGGCCTAGACGAAGCGCCACAAGCATTCATGGGTCTATTGGAAGGCCAAAACTTCGGTAAGCTTGTTATCAAAACAAACGAAGCTAAATAAATTTAAAAACTGAACCAGTTAACTAGGTAAAATCATGATTACTTTGCATCACCTAAACAAATCTCGCTCAAAACGAATCATCTGGCTACTGGAAGAGCTTGGTGTTGATTATCAAATCAAACCATACCAACGAGACAGTGTAACGTTTCTAGCACCACCAGAATTGAAGTCCGTTCACCCTCTTGGTAAATCTCCGGTTATTGAAGACGATGGTGTTGTGATCAGCGAATCTGGTGCTATCACCGAGTACCTAATCGACAAATACGGTCAAGGTAAGTTCGCACCATTACGTGGCACAGCTGACTATGTAGAATATTCACAATGGCTTCACTTCGCTGAAAGCTCTGGCATTCTGCCAATGCTACTTAAAATCTTTGTGATGAAAGACGGTTGCGAGACTAATTTCCTTGGCGGCTACGCTGATGACGAAAACCAAAAGGTCCTAACCTTTGTCAACGAGGCGCTTGAAGGTAAAACTTACCTTGTTGCTGATACTCTGACGGGTGCCGATTTCATGATGTCGTTCATCGTAGAAATCGTGGGTAACTTCGGTGCCACTGCGCTCTACCCTAACATTGCTAAATACGGTGATCTTTTAACGAGCCACCCTGCTTACCAAAAAGCCGAGCAACTAGAGCTAGAACACTCGAACTGATCGAGTTTCAATCAAGCTCTGCGCGCTTAGGATAAGCACAAGCCACTAAATGAAGCCAAAGCCGATTTATCTTTCGCTTTGGCTTCTCATTTGCCTTCATTTCGACAACAATACCGAACTCTAACTGAACAGCCATAGAGTTTGATCTTCATGTCAGCAAACCTTGCTCAATACACACCACTGCACCTAAAAAACGACAATACGAATGTAGACTTACCGCTACCGACTCGTTTTACGTTTCCGTACTACTACACACCACATCCAACGTGTGAGTTTGCCATGCAGCAACTTCAGCAGTCATTACTCGACTGCGGTGTGAATGAAACATCGCAAGGCAACCTCTATGCCGTGCTTCTTATTCAGGATCCAACAACTCAAGAGCTAGGCTACCTTTCTGCATTTTCAGGTTTGCAGTTAGATTCTTCACTCGCCTCTCAGCTAACAAGTATTGCCTTTGTTCCTTCTGCTATTGATGGGCAACAGTTTCAAGTCCAAAACACGCAAGGCTTAGTCAAGCAAGCAACCTTGGTCGATGACATTACGAACCTAGAAAAAACTCATAACCTAGATGATTTGACGTCAAGCCTAATTGAACTCAAAAACGATGCGAGTAAAGCAGTTGAAGCATTTCAGATCGCAATGGCTGCCAACAAGGCTGAGCGTACGGTTCTAAGAGAAAAAGCCAATCAAGAGAAAGCGTTGGGGAATCTTGATTCAGCCGCTGACCTGCTTAAACAGTTAGGCAATCAAAGCAGCCAAGAGAAGCGCGACCTAAAAGCGCTCCGTATAGAGTGGAAACAAAAGATCGCAGAACGCCAGTCGCAAGTTGATGCTATCGAAAGCGAACTCAAGAGCCGCAAGCAAGAGTACCAAGCGATCGCAGTCGAATTAGAAGCGCAACGTTTGTCTCATTATCGCTTTATCAACCAAGCACTCGAATCAAAGAACCTGCTTGAATTGTTAGATGGCAAAGACGCTCTTGAAGGCTCTGGCGACTGTTGCCTACCTAAGCTGCTTAATTTTGCTTTTGAACACGGATTTAAACCATTAGCTTTGTCTGAGTTTTGGTGGGGATTACCTCCAACGGCTGTCATTCGCCAGCACGCAAACTTATACCCGGTTTGCCAAAGCAAAAGCTTCGAGATCCTCGACCACCAGCTAAACGGCATCGAATTAGAAGATAACCCGCTTATCGTGAACCCTGCGGTTGGTAAGTCGTTTGATATTGTCTATGAAGATCACGAGATCGTGGTGGTGAATAAACCCGAGGAGTTCTTATCGGTTCCTGGTAAGTTTATCGAGGACTCTGTTTATACCCGTATGAAAGCGCGCTACCCCGACGCAACAGGCCCTTTGATTATCCATAGGTTAGATATGTCGACGTCTGGATTGCTGATCTTGGCACTGACTGCAGAGTCCAATAAACACATCCAGAAGCAATTCATAGATAGAACCGTAGAGAAACGATATACAGCTCTGTTAGATGGTGAAATCGACGGCAAATCTGGCGATATCAGCCTGCCCTTGCGCGGCGACATAACAGACAGACCAAGACAATTGGTTTGCCCTGAACATGGGCGTAACGCTGAAACTCATTGGGAAGCGGTCAGCACCAACAATGGCAAAACCAAGGTTCACTTGTATCCAAAAACAGGCCGCACCCATCAGCTGCGCGTACATTGCGCTCACCCGTCGGGCCTTGGTGTACCAATCCGAGGTGATGATCTCTATGGTTACAAACGTGAACGTCTGCACCTTCATGCGGGCTACCTAAAACTGATTCACCCAACAACTGATGAGTGGATCGAGTTTGAAGTGCCGTCAGAGTTTTAGATTACTCTTATCGCACTATAGCTTTGTTTCGCTAAAACGATTCAGGGTTCTACATCTGCTTAAGATATAGAACCCTGAAATTTAATCTGATGGTGTATTTATCACAGATCGATAGCGTACTTTTTGATATTGTTTTTGATACAGCCGACGCTTAGCCCATCACATCTGTACGTTGCTCGACGCATTCAAAAGAGCCCATTTCGAACTCACGACAGATCCAAGGTCGGTTTTCATAGATCGTACACATCAGTGTTTCTCTATCAACTGCCGAACACCAGCCATCGTCTAATCTCAGCATGGTCTCGCCGCCCCATTCGTCATACGCAATATGCTCTTCAGGAACGCCGGTATCTGTGATGATCATAACCTCTAAACGACAACAGCATGCCTGACAATTGGCACATGTTACTTCGGGTTCGGTTACGTTCTTTATCTCTATGGTCATAAGTGACTACACTGCTAAATTTTGCGTATAGTAATCGAAACCGCTCGCTACGGCTAATAAAGAAAGCGACAGGCTCCATTTTCATGCGTGCAGAAATAACAATGGGCGTTGTGATTTACTCACAACGCCCACTAAGTTTTCTCGTTTTAGCTGAACAACGACTCTATTTAGAATAGGCTCGCGAAGAACAATTTAATGTAGTCCATCAAACGTTTGAATATGCCACCTTGCTCAACAGCCTCTAGCGCAATCAATGGTTGAGTTTGAACATCTTCGCCATCGACTGTGTAGTGAACCACACCTAAAGTCTGGCCTTCAGCAATCGGCGCTTTTAACTCAGAATCAAGTTCAATCGACGCTGTTAGCTTTTTACTGTCTGACTTAGGCAAAGTAATGAAGGTATCTTCTGCAACACCCAGTTTCAACGTATCTTGCTCACCAAACCATACCTTCTCTTCGGCCACTTGGTCGCCGCCTTGATGTGGGTTCAGTGTGTCGAAGAAGCGGAAGCCGTAGCTTAATAACTGTTTACTGTCTGACTCACGGCTCTTAACGCTCGATGCGCCCATCACAACCGCGATAAGTCTCATTTCACCTTGTGTTGCCGAGCTCGCTAAACTGTAGCCTGCACCAGATGTGTAACCGGTTTTCATGCCATCAACGGTTAAGCTTCTATCACGAAGTAAACCATTGCGATTGTGCTGTGTAATTCCGTTGTAGCTAAACGAGCGCTCGCTGTATAAGCCATATACATCCGGCAGATCACGAATAATTGCGCGCCCTAACAATGCAATGTCATAAGGTGTCGAATATAAGTCTTCAGCGTCTAGGCCATGTGCGTTAGCAAAGTGGGTATTTTCTAGTTTTAAAGAGGTTGCCCAAGAGTTCATCAAATCAACAAAGGCGTCTTGTGAACCGGCTACGTGTTCTGCAATCGCAACACTCGCATCGTTACCCGATTGGATAATCAAACCACGGTAAAGATCCATCATCGCCACATCGGTGTTCACTTCAATGAACATCTTCGATGAGTCTGGGAATTTTTTCGCCCATGCATTCTCACTGATTCTTACTTGATCATCCGCAGAGATGTTGCCTCGCTTCATCTCCTGTCCAGCTACATAGCTGGTCATCAGTTTGGTTAAGCTTGCTGGGTTTAATTTAGTGTGTGCGTTTTTTTCGACTAGCACATCACCGGAATTAAAATCAATTAACACATACCCTTTTGCGCCTAGGCTAGGTGGGCTTGGTACTATAGAAGGTGCTGCGATAGCTGCATTACTTACCATCGCTGCGTTACTTACAATGAATATACTTAATAGAGGGAGAGAGTATTTGGAAAACAGTTTCATTGAATCAAACCTAAGTTAACGTTTTGAGCAGTATAGACAAATGCTAGCAAAAGAAGCGCGAACTTTACGTTGCTTTACGTATTTGTACCATTCGTTACAAATAAAAAAGTATAATCTGCGATCTGACCATATTTTCAACAACTAATATTGACTCAACGAATGCATCCAACGACTTATTCTATCGCTCAGGCATGCGTCTAAATAACATTTCAACAAAGCCAGTAATGCGCTGTTTGCTCTCGCTTGGCTCTAAATCAGGTTGAATGCCAGACTGTGCTAATGCTTGCCATTGTACGACCTGAGAGTTAGGTACGAAAAAAGCAATGTACAGCGATCCTTTCTCGGCGACCTTTCCGTCACCATCATAAAATGGCACCCCTGTTGAAAGCTTAATCGCATCGAAAATCGAGTCATCATTTAACTCTGATTCTTCGGCCAATCCAAAACCGACAACAACATCACCAACTGCACCATTTTGATTCAGTTGATAACCTTTCGTAGCGAGTTGATCTTCAATCGCATCACGCACTAGATCGGTTACTACGGTCTCATCGTATTTTTGAGAAAGGTAAACCTGCTCTGATTCAGGGTGCCACGAGTACGTCGTCACTCCGTGTTCCATGAACTCAAAATCACCACTGGTGACCACACCATAATTGTGCGATGGCGGCATTTCTTGTGTGGTACATGCTGTCAGTCCAATCGCTATCAAAGCCAATAACGCTGCTTTTTTTATGCTTTTTGTTGCACAAATGGATCGTTTTATCATTCGCGGCTTCCTTACCTATATAAGAATAAATATCAATTAACCTCCCAACATAAATAGTAATTATGTTAATAGAAAGGTCATTAAACGTTTGCGTAATCGCTAACCTTCACTTCTGCCCGTTTTGGGGGTTTAATCACAAAAACAGAGTTGGTATAGTCTACCTCGTTAAACATAACCAGACCATTCGAGGCACGGAGCTTCCTCAATCATCTCATGAAGAGAAGAATTGGTACCGACAAAGTATCGGCAAATTTAAGAGGGTCAAACAATGGAATTCAATATGGTTGAAATTTTAGGTTACGCGGCATCTATTATGGTCGCAATTTCATTAACAATGAAAGATATCGTTCGTCTGCGTGTCCTTAACTTTATTGGCTGTACTCTCTTTACAGCATACGGCGTTATGATTGACGCATGGCCAGTGGTCGCGACCAACGGTTTCATCGCTTGTGTAAACATCTACTTCCTTGCAAAAATGCAAAAGGAAAAAAAAACGGAAGCGATGAAAGCAGCGAAAGCTTAAATTAGCGATTAGCATTTCAAATATTTCTGAAAAAGCCCAAATAGAGCGATCTATTTGGGCTTTTTTGTGTCTGTCGTTCTCAAGAGCATGATTTCCAACCTTGAAGACATCGATTCTTTCAACTGATCACATATAAGCAACGCGATATTCGTTCTTTTGATACGTCTGAGTGTTGTTACGTCCCCTCTCTTTTGCTTGATAAAGCGCTTTGTCAGCTTTATCGATCGCTGTTTCAATATCAGTGAGCGCTCGATCGTGACAACAGCCAGCACTGATTGTGACAGGTGACACCAAACCTTGCAGTTGCTCTACACTTCGTCTGAGTTCCTCAGACAATTCGAATAACTCACGCTCATCACAATCAAACGTCACCAAAATAAACTCTTCACCGCCATAGCGTGCAATCAAGCGACGACGATTAACAAATCTCTTCAGTGATTTTGCGACCTCACAGATAACCCTATCGCCTTGAGCATGACCATATTGATCGTTCACCCGTTTGAAATGGTCAATATCAAGCAAAATGACACCGACATTTGTTAGCGGATAAGGCGACCTTTGCGCAATTTTCAGCTTTAACTGCTCGATAAAACTCCGTCGGCTAGGAAGACCAGTAAGGTAATCGAGGCTCGCAACATCCAAGATTTTGAGATGACGATGCCGCAGGTAAAGCACCAACACGATGATAATGCTCAATAGGCTCACGACCAAAGCCATCAAACTAATGAACAGCAAACTATGATTTCTATTGAGCTCCTGCTCTAAAATACCGGCGGAAATGACCCAATTCAGATAGGGGTAAAACTTATAGAAGACGTTTTTGTTGGTCGTACCATTGTCACTGGAAATTGAATAGCTAAAGTGACCTTCTGGCTGGGTTGCGATTCGATCAATGAGCAGTTCGGACGAGTAGCCTATCAAGGCTTTCAATGACTTGTGTTCATAATCAGGATGAAGCACTAAATTACCCTGAAGATCAATAATGTACACATATCCGCTATCACCGAACGCGTACTTTCTCAGCTTATCTTTTAAGCCTTCAAGATCGACCAAATACATCAATTCTTCTTTATAGGTCGTCGCGACCAAAGTATTGCCACTCGGTAGCCTCATCGAATAGGCAACTTTTGCACGCCGACTTATCTCATGTGGATTAGCGTGAAAGTATTCGATCATACCAGAGTCGATACTGAGCTGTTTTTGGATATGAGTAAGATGCCCGCGCTTCTTTCCTTGCAAGAAAGGATGGTAGAGGTGAACGCCTTGCGGTGACATCAAATAGATATAACCTGATTGTCCAATGTGCAATTCATTGGCGATCTGGCTTACCTGTTCAATTTCCTGTTCCGGTGTGGCATGCCATACATGGGACGCAACGGTATCGGTAATTCCTTTGAGATATGTCTTTATCGCCTCATTAACTGTTGTGTCGACAATATCGTAACTCGCATTCACAATCGTTCGAAAAAATAGCTGGTTGGATTCCAACAGTGACCTTTCAGTTCGGTTAAATTGAAAGGCCGAAAGAATCATCGACACAATGGCGAGCGCAATGGAAAAACTAAGAATGTATTTACGTCTGACTTTCAAGATTACCCCATAGATTTATAATTTTAGGTAACGCTGTGACTTCTCTTATATACAGATTGTTTTATATCATGGTTTTATTTTTTACTGAACGAGTGTCGATATTTTTAAGGGTTTCTATACGCAATCTGTGACTTAAAGCAAAAACGCCGAACTGGATTCAGTTCGGCGTTTTAATTTTACGTTGAAGTTGATTACTTAAATTACACTAAATCACTGATAAATAGACGTAAAAGCATTCGTATTTACTGGCTATTACTGCGATCTATTGTCTATAAATGGATTAGTTAGCATTAAATTAAGAACAAACCTGAGTCCAGCTACCATCACTACCCGGTTCAGAACTTGTCCACCAGTTCGCTTGGTAAATACTACCGTTATGAACCACTTGGTCGCCAGTGTTTGCATGGCTTGGGTTACCCGCCCAATCTTTCTGAGGTAAGTCTGGGTAAACCGCTAAACCGGCTGTATCGCATGTACCTGGGTTTGTGCCGCCATCGCCAGGGTTACCGCCACCTGAACTGATATCACCTAATGGTAGGTCTGGTTGCTCAAAGCTAAAGGCATAATCGACTCCGTTCACGCTTACTGCATAGTTAGCAGGGCCTGAGATTGGCAAGTAATACACCATATCTAGCTCATACACACCACCAGCAGGAAGCTCTTCCCATGTAGGCAAAGTAAACGCCACTCGGTGCATAGTGCCATCTAATCCACCAATGTTATCCGCACGAGTATGACCCGAAGCAATCACCGTTAAACCACCACCCGATTGATCTTTTGCATTATCAGGTGCTGACACTGGGATATCGAACTGGAACTCGGTACCGCCCGGAAGTGCTTGGCCTGTGTTGTTTGTAAACGTGATCTTAGGGTTAATTGGGTAGTTTTGGTCACCGACTTTGAAGCCACCAACCGATACCGTAATATCTAGCGCTTCTGTCGGGATAGCGCCCGTCGCTACCTTGTTTCCGTATGGGGTCGCAGACTTAAACTTGTCGTAGATAGCTTTCGTCATGGTGTTACCCATGTGGAACTCACCGTTACCGCTGTTACACGCTTGTTCTGTCGTATCGATAGACGTTCGGTTGCCACTTGCATCGAGTACATAACAGTTGTAATCCCCTGCCAGTTCCCAGAACATGATACCGCCGATCTCTTTGTCGATAACGTAGTCTGCTTTCACGTTGATAGAATCTTTATCTTCCGTTGAAAGGAATACGCCCTTCTCTGCGTTCCACAACCAAGGGGCAACCGCTACGCTGTCGTAGTTACGCGTGTAAGTTCCCGTTAGAACATCAGATGGATCATTCACAGGATCAAGCTTGTAAGCCTCTGCATACGAACCCCAAATGCCTTTCTCTAGGTTCTTCGCGTGCCACATTGGGTTAGAACCCGCGCCCATTTCGTTACCTTTTGGATCGGTATCGTGCCACATGTTGTCGATACCAATTGCACCATGGCCACAGTTATTCTTCTCACCTTCCCCCGTACCTGCTGAACATTCAGCTTGGTTTGGAAGTGCAGCTCGGCCCCAAAGACCATTTTCGCCTCCGGTTACACCTTGCCAACCACGAGTGTAGTAAGGCACACCGATATTAATACGACCTGCTGGCATAGAACCACGGAAGTAATGGTAAGCCCAATCCGTGTTCAGATAACCGATACCACCGTAAGCCGCGGTGCCGTAAACGTTCCACTGTGCTAACTCTGAATCTTTACCCGTATCAAACAAGGCTGCGTTATGACCTACGTGATCGTTCCACGCACCGTGAAGGTCGTAAGACATGATGTTTACGTAATCGAGGTACTTAGTCACATCGAACGTTTCCATACCGCGCAACAGGTAACCAGAAGAAGGCGCCGCGATCGTTAACATGTAATGATTACCATCTTGCGCAGACGCCGCATCAAGCTTCTCACGTAGCACTTTCATCAAGACTTGGTACGAAGCCCACAGGTATTGACGACGGGGTTCCATGAAGTCTTTGTCGTACGGATTACCGGCACCCGCCATAGAGGTTGGGTATTCGTAATCGATATCTAGACCATCGAATTGGTATTTACGCAGCATTTCCACCGCGGAAGTGGCGAATGTTTCGATACCTTGATGGTTAATAGAACCGTCGGCGTTGGTCGTCATTGTGTAGAAACCACCATCAGCCACTCGGCTACCGTCAGTGGCGAAGTGACCACCCGTTTCCGCCCAACCACCGATTGAGATTAAAGTCTTAACATCGTGTTTTTTCTTAGCGGTCGCTAATGCACCGAAGTGACCTTTGAAGCCTAAGGTAGGATCAACTTCAACGCCCGGCCACTCTTTACCTACCGCTGCGTTGTTCGGATCGTTCACATCACCCACGTTTACTTTGCCATCTGAGCCAATGCTCACGAAAGCGTAGTTAATGTGTGTAAGTTGTTCCCAAGGAATATCATTGACTAAGTATGCGGCTTGCGGGTCGTCCCCTGCACGCCAGCTGGTGAAGTAACCAATGACACGACGTGGGTGATCCGCGCCCATTTTCTCACGGCCTTCATCATCGTAAATAGTACAGTAAGGAACATCGACACCTTGAGTTTGATACAAGCCATCAGGACGGCATGTGCTTACTGTTGGCGCGCCATTCACAGTCAAAGAAGCCAGCGCTGAATCTGTCGTTGCGCCTTGATTGTCGGTAGCTTTCGCGTAAACCGCTAAAGAGCCTGCTTGAGTCGTTGTGTAGTCTAATGTGTATGGGCTTGTCGCTGCTGTCCCTACAAGGGCACCTGCTACGTAGAAATCTACTTTATCAACCGTGCCATCGCTGTCTGCTGCTGTTGCGGTAAGCGTTACTACACCACCAACATCGACCGAAACTGCTGAAAGCGCAACCGAAACTGTCGGTGCTTCATTTCCTGGCAGAGCTGAATCAACAACCACTGAAACTTCACTAGCAAGGCTTGCCGCACCTTCGTTGTCTGTCGCGACAACAGAAACCTGATGGTTACCCGACGTTGCAGCCCACGTTGCTTCAAATGGTGCCGCTGTCACAACCGCGACCGAAGAACCATCAACAAAGAATTCTACTGAAGCAACACTGCCATCAGCGTCCAGTGCTGTTGCGCTTAATACGACGTTGTCACCCTCAACAATCACATCTGATGCCGTTGGCGCTGTTAACGAAGCCGTTGGTGCTTCATTTGGTGTACCACCGCCCCCATTGCCGCTACACACATCTAGCTTTTTCCACTGTGCATAGTCACCTTCAAATTGGCTCGGGTTGTTGTTCTGATTCCAGTAATTTGCTGAATACGCGCTGCCGTCATGTGAAACCTGATCACCACCGGTGTACACCGTGGCAGAGTCCCACGTTTCTAACGTTGAACAATCAACAGCCGCATAACTGTTGAACGCCATCAAGCATGACGCGGTGAGAGTACTGAGTGTAAAAACCTTCTTGGCCACTCTTCCTTGGTTTAGGTGCATGTTAGCTATCCCTTAAGTTGTTGTTTCAAGATGTTCAATTTAAATGGCACTTTCCTCACCACTTAAATCTCTTCGCAAAACAACTGTAGGTAACAGCGCCAATTAAACACCTAAAATATTCAGTATTTATAAAATGACTCGCATTAATTTGTTTATAGCATGCAATGAGTCGACACTTATTTTGCACCAACAACTAATATTAATTTATTTCGGAAAGCTAAAAAATAATGTCTCAAAAATCAGAAATGTGACACAGCGTTGAGAAAAAATCCGCATTAAAACTAACCAAAAAGTAGCAATTTATAGATGATTTGGGTTTCTTTTGGGAATTCGCCCACTTTTTGGTAACAAATGTGTTAGTATCTGCGGCTTTTTTGACGAACCTCACATTTCTATGCAAGTGTGGGAGAAATACATAGGCTTGAAAGAGCCAAATATAGCGAAGAAATAATGTCCAACTTGACGCAAGTCGCCAACGAAAACATCAACGCAGAATCTACTTCTATCGATTTCAACAAAGCTCAATCTTTGGGTGAAAAACTGGAACTCGGAAACCCAGTCTTTTGGCTTAGTGGCAGTTTTTTAACCCTCTTTGTCATCCTCGCTTTCACCAACACCTCCGTGTTGTCCGAACTTGTTAACATCGGCTTTAGTTACTCAACTAAGTGGTTCGGTGCTTTCTGGCAAGTCCTACTACTACTTAACTTCATTATCGGCTTAGTGCTTGCACTAGGGCGCACAGGCCACGTTCGTTTAGGAACGCTTGCCTTCCCTGAAATGACCACCTTTAAATGGATGTCTATCGTCCTATGTACGCTGCTAGCCGGCGGTGGTGTGTTCTGGGCAGCGGCAGAGCCTATTGCTCACTTCGTTTCAGCTCCGCCTCTTTATGGCAACGCAGATCCTCAAGCGATGGCGTTCAATGCCCTATCACAATCTTTCATGCACTGGGGTTTCCTTGCATGGGCAATCTTAGGCGGTTTGTCTTCTATCGTGTTAATGCACCTGCATTACGACAAAGGCCTTCCTCTTAAGCCTCGTACTCTGCTTTACCCAGTACTTGGCGACAAAGCAATTAATAGCTGGATTGGTAACGTAGTCGACGCGTGTAGCATTGTGGCAGTAGCTGCAGGTACTATCGGTCCTATTGGTTTCCTTGGCCTACAAATCAGCTACGCTCTGAGCGAACTGTTTGGCATTTCAGACAGCTTTGCGACTCAAAGTGTTGTTATCGTATTTGCTATCGCAATGTACACGCTGTCTGCATTAAGTGGCGTAAACAAGGGCATCCAACTGGTTAGCCGTTACAACATCATCTTGTCTGTGTGCCTAATCGGCTACATCTTGCTAGTCGGCCCAACGAGCTTCATCATTGATGGCTACCTGCAAGGTATGGGCGAAATGGTCGATAACTTCATCCCTATGGCGCTTTACCGCCAAGATACAGCGTGGCTAGGTGGCTGGACTGTATTCTTCTGGGGTTGGTTCTTGGGCTATGGCCCGATGATGGCGATCTTCATTGCTCGAATCTCACGTGGCCGTACCATTCGCCAGATGATCGTATCTATCAGCATCGTTGCACCGCTTGTAACTTGTTTCTGGTTCAGCATCGTTGGTGGTAGTGGTTTAGCATTTGAATTAGAGAACCCAGGCGTGATTTCTAGTGCGTTTGAAGGCTTTAACCTTCCAGCTGTTCTTCTAGCAATTACAGCGCAACTGCCGTTCCCTACTTTGATTGCGATTCTGTTCTTGATCCTGACGACTACGTTCATCGTGACAACAGGTGACTCAATGACCTACACGATCAGTGTGGTAATGACAGGCACTACAGAGCCGAACGCAGCCGTACGTACTTTCTGGGGTATCATCATGGGTGCAGTAGCTATCGCGCTTATCTCAATGGGTTCTGGCGGTATATCTGCCCTACAGTCGTTCATTGTGATCACAGCCGTTCCTGTATCGTTCATCTTGTTACCGTGTTTATGGCACGCACCGAAGATCGCGAAGCAGATGGCAAGAGATCAAGGCATCGCTTAATACCTAATCCGATTTAGTGTCGGGTAGCGTGTAAACAATAAAGCCACTCAAGTGATTCACCTGAGTGGCTTTGTTTTATCTGTTCGTTGCCTAGTTGTGTTGATTAGCTGATTAGCTGATTAGCTGATTAGCGTTTATATCGACTAATACTTACTTCTAGAGATATTTCGGCTTATTGAAACTTCTCACCCGCAGCAACCATAAACGACATCTCCACCAACAACTCTGGGTTTGCCAGTTCAGCTTTTACACATGCACGACTTGGCGCGCTGCCTTCAGGGAACCACGAGTCCCACACTTCATTCAATGCATCAAAGTTTGCGAAATCTGTTAGATAAATCGTCACCGACAATACGCGAGATTTATCGCTGTCGACCAAGCTCATCATTTCTTCTGCTTGATCAAAAATTTGCTGAACCTGACTCTTAATTCCTGCAGATGTATCCGTCTCTGGTACTTCAACAAAACTTGCGATGCCATTCAATACAGTTACATCAGACCAACGTTTGGTCGGGTTAATTCTATGGATTTTCACGAGCGATTCTCTTCTTATAATTTGGATTTACGTCAGCGTAATCTAATCCAAATTCCTAATATTGAAAACAAAAATTAGAAAGCTCCTCTTCTTGCATAAAACACCCCTTCTCTACCAAGCATCTTGCGACTCGACTTTTCAGGGCTCGAACCTGAATTCGCTAAAAAAGATTAAGTATTGTTCTCACAGCGAAATTAATTTTGCACTAGTGCGGTCATATTCAGGGATTTTATTAAATGGAGTACTTTTATGCATGTTCAAACCTATGATTTAAAACAGAGTAATGTGGGATATAACCTTGGTGTGATTGGCGTAGCATTAGTGCTCGCTTGGATTGGTATTTATAAGTTTACGCCAACCGAAGCGATGCTCATTGAACCGCTAATCGCAAATCATCCTGCAATGAACTGGCTTTACAATCTGTTCTCAGTACAAGCGGTGTCTAACATGGTGGGTGGCGCGGAGATCATTGTCGCGATTGGACTGATCGTTGGATTTAAGAAACCGACAGTTGCTTTCTATTCAGGCATTGCTGCAGCGGCTATCTTTATTGTGACACTCAGCTTCCTAATTACAACGCCAAACACTTGGAAAGTATCGGATGGCATCTTAGTCACTAATTTCTTCCTAGTGAAAGATATTCTATTTTTGGCGATCGCGATTAGCGTAATCGAACGTAACAAACCTAAGAAGTAACCGTAAATCTATAAGTGGCCGTAACTAGAAGTAACCTTAAACCTTGAAATAAAAAGACTCGAAGCTGGCTAGAAGGACGCTGCCAGCTTCTAATGTATAAGCTTTTACTCGGCACTAGCAGCGTGATTGAAGCATTGTCTCGTTACCAAGCCCCATTTTTCGTCCTGATATTGATCTTCCACGTAGTTACCTGATGTGTAGTCATTAACGACCTCTCTCCAGAACTTAACTGCATGCTCTGCACCCAGTACTTGCTTGATCTCCCAACTGCCTTTTAGATGTTCAAACAGCTCACAGATAAACCGTTTCCCTACTTTGTTTTTTCGAAAATAAGGGACGACATAGAAATCGCATATCTCAAACTCATTTGGCGCTTTGCTTTCAATTGCTGTCAACGCAGCAGGAACTCCATCAATGTAGAGTAAGTAACCTGTTACGGTATCACCAAGCGTCGGATAAATCTCAAACAAGCCATACTCGTCTGGTTTATCTCCGATGATCTTTGAAAACTCGGCGGCATAACCCTGATATAGATTCGCGTATACCTGTTGATTACCACTATAGACTGTCACGATGTTCATAAACTGATCTCTGTATTGTTTCGCACCACAACTGATGTGAGCTCATCTTGTCTAAATCTATTATCTCATTGATGATAGAACAAATAATACATCTCAAACATTCACTTAAGAAAGTATCGCCTTTCGATAATAATGAGCATCTTGAGCCTTCCCTTTGAACACGGCGTAACTTTCAACGCGTTCAACTAAATCAAACCCTGTATTGGATAAGATTTTATTTGAGCCTACATTACCCACTAACGCATAGGCATCAACATATTTAAGGGAAGAGTGCTCGGCCAAGTAGATAAGTAACTTTCTCACCGAGTTGGACGCAATACCTTTAGAACCAAATGCATGACCTACTCGATAACCTAGTTCTCCACTTTCAGTGTTCTGGTCGATATCACGAACGTTGATTCGCCCACAAATAGTGCCATTAGCGTCTTTGATCAACATAGGAATCATCTCGCCATTGCCATACTCTGTTAGAAAACTCGTGACTTGCTCAGCAACGCCCGCATAAGAATAGAAACTGTCTTCCCGAGCTGGGACAAATTGCTCAAACCACTCTCTATTTTCGACTTCAAACTCCAATAAAGCACTTACATCGCTTGGCTGAAGTAAGTGTAAAAATACATCCATAATCAATACTCTGGCGCTTATCTAAAAAGCTGCACCTTATGATTCATATAACGCGGCTTCTATTCTGAATTTAAGGTAGGTCTCTTAACTTCTTAGCAGGGTTGCCTGCATAAATACCTTTCTCGGTGATGTCTTTGGTCACCACACTGCCCGCGCCGATTACCACCCCTTCGCAAATGCTGACAGACAACACTGTCGCATTGGAACCGATGGTAACGTTATTTGCGATAACAGTTCGCCCCCAACTGTCTGGGTTTGAATTTGGTGTGCCATCTTTAAACAAGTCATTCGCGAACATCACACCGTGCCCAACAAAGCAGTCACGCCCGATAGTCACATACTCACAAATAAAGGTATGAGACTGAATCTTACTTCTGTCACCGATAACCGAGTTCTTTTGAATTTCTACAAAAGGGCCAACGAACACATCATCTTTAAGCTCACAACCATACACATTAGAGGGCTCGATGATAGTGACATTTTCGCCACACGTAATATCAGTAATCTGCGCCTTTAAAACTCTAGGACTTGCCATACTTCCTCTCGACATTGGCATCATAATTCAACATAAGCGATTGTGCCGTAAGCATTAAAACGCATCAAATAGAGATGTTGAGAGTTGGTAATGGATCAAAGATCCTGCTTAAGTTAAAACAAGCCAACCAACACGACTGACAACAGTATGCCTCCGATAAAGCTTGGGGCATGAAATGGGCGAGCTTTAGATTTTACGTACTCTTTCTGAAGCTCTTCTTGATAAGTTTTTACGGCAAGTTCTTTTACGTAGTTGTTTTGCATAATAAGCTCCTTTCCAATGGTTGAGAGAAGCTTAAGACTTGAAGTTAGGTTGAGGTAAAGCAAAAACTCAGATTAATTGAGCACATTGGGTGTGTTACTCGAGAATAACTCTGAATACATCGTTATTCACGCCGCCAACATCCACTAACTCTCCGGGCTTCATAAGAAGCGAAGTATTTAATTGTCGAGTCGAGCGTGGCTCTTTCTTTTCTCGAATCACTAACATATCGACGAAGTAACCAGAGTCTTGCTTTCGTATTGAACCCGAAAAAGTAACGCTTTCAACCCTGTCAGCGAGCACTGAACTAAATGTTTTATCCTCTAAAACACCTGCCGAGATCGATGTATCGCCATAAAATAGCGTGATGTTTTTTGGGTCGGGTATCAATTCTTGATTGGACGAACACCCTATTAGGGCAAGGCACAGCAGTAAAATAATTCGAAATTGCATAAACTGGGTTTCTTTCTTGCGTTAAGCGTCTGTTTTTCATATTAAAACACTTCGACTTAATAAGCACCATATGTCGAGAATAAGCTTAATTAATTCGCTTTGAACGAGTTGTGTAGCGAGGCTTGATGATTGATTAACGTCTAGGATGACATTAACTGATCAGATCTACGGTTGATGTGCCACTCCATATTTAGGAGTTTAAACCGAGATCTGATCGCTGTTATCGAGAAAGGTTAAATGACGTTTAGTCTTGTGGCGGCGTACCTTCGCAGTTAGAAACGACGGCATCAATTTGAATTAGAGCATTCATAGGAATTTCTGAAACTCCTACTACCGTTCTTGCCGGTAAATCAGCATTAAAGAATGTGGTGTAAATCTCGTTCACCGCCTCAATATCTGAAACATCTTTAAGCTGAATATTGATCTTCACGGTATCGTTCATGCTATGGTCAACACTTTCAATTATCGCCTTAATATTTTGTAAACATTGTTCCGCTTGCTCTTTTACACCACCAGCAACCATTTCATTGGTTTTCGGGTCTAAAGGTAGTTGACCAGAAATATGATTGTAGTGGGAGAAAGCAACGGTGTGCGAATAAGGCATGAATGGTGCAGCAACAGTATTATTAGCTTCAATAACCAACAAGCGAGTGTCTTCTGGTAATTGCGGCGGTGTACCGTCGCCATGTGAAACGGATGTATCAATTTGAATTAAAGCGCCCATTGGTAGTTCAGCGGCGTTAACAACGGTACGAGCAGGAACGTAGCTTGGGAAGAATTTAGCACATACTTCATTTACCACTTCCGCATCTGCGATATTTTTCACGTAGATAGTCGTTTTAACCACATCATTCATGACATGACCGATACTCTCTAGAATCGTCTTAATGTTTGCTAAACATTGTGTCGTTTGCTCTTTGATACCACCTGAAACCAACTCTCCTGTATTTACATCGATAGGCAATTGAGCCGAAAGATTGTTGTAGTGAGAAAAAGCCGCTGTCTGCGTCGATACAGCACTCTGAGGTGCATTATCTGTATTTCTTGATACCTTAACTAGTGCGCAAGGTGCTTGTGGTTTAGTGCCTTCGCCGTTAGAAATCAGAGCATCCATTTGCACTAGCGCATCGCTGTTTAGCAGTGCAGCTACACCCACAACGGTACGTGTAGGCAGGCTGTTGTTAAAGAAGCTTTTGTAAACTTCATCGATAGCTTCAATATCAGAAATATTCTTAACGAAAACATTAATCTTCACCACATCATCCATAACATGGTCGATGCTTTCAACAATAGCTTTAATATTATTTAAGCATTGTTCTGCTTGGTCTTTAATATTACCGATTACGACTTCACCTGTTTTAGGGTCAACAGGTAATTGAGCTGAAAAGTTATTATAATGAGAAAAAGCGACCGTTTGTGTAGATACAGAATTAATTGGTGCATTTTCAGTATTTCTTGAAATTTTAATGATATCGCTACTCATCGGAATTATCCTTTTAATAATATAGGCATACGTATTTATATTTAACAATCGTATTGGAAAGAATGATTAAAGTAGCGCCATGTTAAGTGAATTATTTTAGGGTAAACGTGATATCCATCAGACTCTCAGTTGACTATAAATCAGCAAGTTACAGAATAATTAGTCATCAAACGACTAATTATCCGTCATACTAGGCTTTATCAACTGCTAAATTATCTTTAATTTTAAGTCTATTCAATAATCCTGAATACTCTCTCTGAGAATACGATGAGTAATTCCTAAAATTTAGATAATATTTGATAGGTTGTTCACACTAAAACTCCGTTAATAGCTAAGTTAGTGAGTTTCTCTCCTATACCCGTGCATAAACTCTTAGGCTATTTAATTAATTATTTTAACGGACTCATTACACATAAATCCGGTTAATAATATATTCGACAATCCAATACCAACAAACTGACAATACCTATAATTAGATACATTTACTCATATAATTAAACAAGTATGGAAGGCTGAAGTGATTGCAGAAGAAAGACGCTTGCAATACCAAGGAATGGTCCCTTTAGGGATGAGGATAGCTTCAAAATTGAACGAGCGACGCCATTGCGAACCTCTAACTCATAAAAATTGCAGGACAAAGCAAGCAATAAAAGCGGGTAAACCAGCGATGAACAACACTAACCCTGTGTGGTAGTTCATTCGGTAATGTTCTTGTTGGTCTTTATCAAAATCATGGCCTTCGACCATTTTGTAGACTTTATCTGTTATAGGGTCATCAAGACGTGTCGTCTTACTATGAACTCCACCTTCCCACATTAACTTCGCTAGAACCCAAATGACAATGACCACAAAAAACAGAAAGTCGACAAGTCTTGTCGTGGCAAAGAAAGGAAAAAACTGAGATAGCGCTAAAACAACCAATGCTGCTGTTAGATTAATTAATGCTACTTTCTTCAATAAATCGAGCAAGAGAACTCCTAGAAAATATCTGTAAATTAAGCTTTCCTCACGAGAGAAGAGCTACGACTAACCAGATATTTATAAAATAAATACTTCTCGATCAACCAAAAGATATGCGTGATATCGCACAACATGAAATGCCGCACGTTTCGGGACATAGATATTGAGTAAAGACTAAACCGCTCTTGGAGTAGTATTAAAGTGGCGCTTAAATTCGCGACTGAATTGGGATGGGCTGGAGTAGCCGACTCGGCGAGCAGCATCGCTGATTCGTAAGCCTTCTAGTTGAATCAGTTCTTTGGCTTTGTTAAGCCTTACCTTCTTCAAATATTGAAGCGGTGATTCAAAGGTGACATTACGAAACGCATTGTGGAAGGCAGACACACTCATGTTGGCTTCGTCGGCAAGCGATTGAACAGTAATAGTTTGGTCATACTCTTCATGCACTTTAGATAGTGCTTTAGCGACACGTGCGTAATGGCCGTCATGATGGGCCAAATCAAACAGCACTCGCCCTTCTGAACCAGTTAGGGCGCGGTAGACAATTTCGCTGACCATGGCATCACCCAATATGTTGGCTTCGATGTCGCAATGCAGCATTTTCACCAATCGAGTAAAACTTTCTAGCATTTGCTCTTCCATCGGCGTGGACTCTAAGCCGCTAGAATTCTGTTTGTGCTTATTGCAGTAGCTCTCAAGAAAGCCTTGGTCTTCTAACTTTTTTACCAAGCTGTGCAAACGTTGAGAGTCAATGTTGATAGATAAACCAAGCAATGGTTCACCATTAACAGGCAAAGCCTCACACTCCAACGGCATTGGCACACCTACTACAAGGTAATCACCAGCTGCGTAAGTGACTGGGCGTTCGCCAATATAGATATTCTTTTTACCTTGCCCCAGCATTATGATGCCAGATTGGTAAGTAAAAGGCTGACGCTGATTGCCGCCGCTGCTTCTATATAACCACACGCCGTCTATTTCTGTTTCTCTGATCCCTTCAAGATCATCCCAACCTTTGTGTTCAACGTAAGACTGTAATAACTGCGCGAGTTCTTTCATAAGTGGCGACTTTCCATTCCAAGTGCTAAGAGTATGTAAGCTAAAGCAGAGGAAGAATATCAACTTTGTAGAAATAGGCAATTTATTTGGAGAAACAGCCCTTCATTACCCCGAATGACTGTACTAATATGCAAATATAGAAATTGAGCAATAAACCAAAATAACAAATTTAGCTTTACACAAGGAATCTCTAATGCAATTTACTTACGTTAACCCTACTGTAATCCATTTCGGCCAAGGTCAAATCAACGCTATCAGCCAAGCAGTTGATACTTCAAAGAAAGTGCTAGTCATCTACGGTGGCGGTTCAATCAAAAGCAACGGTGTTTACGACCAAGTTGTCGCTTCTCTAAAGGATCACGCTTGGATTGAGTTCGCAGGTGTCGAAGCTAACCCAACGAAAGAGACGCTAGATAAAGCAGTCGCTCTTGTTAAAGAAGAAAACGTAGAATTCATTATCGCTGTTGGCGGTGGTTCGGTAATCGACGGTTCTAAATACGTTGCTGCAGCGGCTAAATACGACGGCGACGGTTGGGATATCCTAGCGGGCAAACACCAAGTAACTGAAGCTACTCCTATTGGTGCAGTACTGACACTTCCTGCGACAGGTTCTGAATCTAACATGGGTGCTGTAATCACTCGTAAAGAGACTCAAGAGAAACTGGCGTTCATGAACCCAGCAGTACAACCTAAGTTCGCGGTTATGGATCCAGACGTAATGAAGTCTCTTCCAGAGCGTCAATTGATCAACGGTCTAGTTGACGCATGGGTTCACGTGTGTGAGCAATACATTACGATGCCAACAGACGCGATGGTTCAAGACGGTTACGCAGAAACACTGCTTAAAAACTTGCTTGTACTGGGTAAGCAATACGACGAGCGTGACAACGACGCATGGCGTGCAAACCTAATGTGGACGGCAAACCAAGCACTTAACGGCCTGATTGGTACTGGCGTTCCTCAAGATTGGGCAACACACATGATTGGCCACGAGTTCACAGCACTATGGCACGTAGACCACGCACGGTCTCTTGCGATTGTTCAACCTTCACTACTTCGTAATCAAATCGAAGCGAAGCGTGGCAAGCTAGAGCAAATGGGTCGTAACGTATTTGGCCTAGAAGCGGGTGCCGATTTAGCAGAGCGCACTATTGCTGCAATCGAAGCGTTCTACCACAGCCTAGACGTTCCAACGATGTTCGACGGTTACGAAACAAACAAAGCAACTGCGATTGATAGTGTTGTCGCGCAACTTGAATCACACGGTTACCTAGAGCTTGGCGAGAACAAAGCAATCACGCCTCAGAAAACACGTGAGATTCTAGAGTCTGCGATTCAATAGCGGTCAAAATTAGAGCAAGGAAAACAAGGTTCTAAAGAAAATCACTATAATCTAAGAATTTATCCGTGATAACTGAACCAAATTCTTTGCCCTTGCGTATATCCTCAAGCAGCGTCCAAATCAGGCGCTGCTTTTTAATTTGCCCTACAAGATGCTATTAAATTCTCATAAGTCCTTAATTTTATGTGCATTCAGATTTCTATATTGGTAAGGTAAACCTGTCTCTTTACTAGGTATGAACAACGATTTGAACAATCTCAAGGAAATGGTTAAGTTTAAGTCACTTAACAAGTGGTATGGTGATTTTCATGCCCTAAAGGATATCGATTTAAATATTGAACAGGGAGAAATAGTGGTGATTTGCGGGCCATCAGGTTCGGGGAAATCAACTTTAATCCGCTGTATCAATCAGCTAGAACCCTTCGAAAGTGGCGAGCTTTCTGTGCTAGAGCAAGTGCTTCCGCGCAAGTTCAGCACTCCAGGTCAAGTCGGAATGGTGTTTCAGCACTTTCATTTATTCCCCCATCTTACTGTGCTTGAGAACCTAACTCTGTCGCCGATTCGTACGCTTAAAAAAAGCAAACAAGAAGCCGAGAAGATTGCAATGCACTATCTCGAACGCGTACACATTGCAGAACAAGCCAACAAATACCCTGTACAACTTTCTGGCGGCCAACAACAACGAGTGGCTATCGCACGTTCACTGTGCATGAAGCCTGAATTACTGCTTTTTGATGAACCAACTTCAGCGCTTGATCCGGAGATGATCAACGAAGTGCTCGATGTGATGGTTGAATTGGCGAGCGAAGGTATCACCATGGTGTGTGTGACCCACGAAATGGGCTTTGCGAAACAAGTGGCCGACCGAGTTATCTTCATGGATGAAGGGCAAATTGTGGAATCCAATACGCCTCAAGCGCTTTTTGAAAACCCGCAACATGAACGTACTCAAGCGTTCCTAAATCAGATCCTGACTTATTGATGTTGATTCGAATTATTAAACCCGCCCTATCCGCTTTGGTACAAATTATTGTGCTCGTGGCTGCGGTTGTCTGGATCCTCGATTCTGGCGCACAAACCATGGGATACAGCTGGCAGTGGGAGCGCGTGCCGGACTATATTGCTTTCTATGAAGATGGTGAATGGTGGCCAGCAGAGTTGGTTGAAGGGCTACTGGTTACCATCAATATCTCTTTGATTTCGTTGGTCGCTACGTTGATCATCGGTTTGACGACAGCGCTATTGAGAAACTCAAATTCTGTGGTTGGACGCACCTTAGCCACCAGCTATGTTGAACTGATTCGTAACACGCCGTTATTGGTACAAATTTATTTGCTCTATTTTGTATTTGGCCCCGTATTAGGGCTGGATCGCTTTAGCACTGCCGTTTTAGCCTTGGCACTTTTCCAAGGTGCTTACACCGCCGAGATATTTCGTGCCGGTTTAAATGGTATTGCGAGAGGACAATTTGAAGCGGCTCAATCCTTGGGCTTATCAAAGACCTATACTTACTGGGATGTGATTCTTCCTCAGGTGGTGCAACGCACCTTGCCACCTTTGACCAATGAAGTGATCTCTCTAATTAAAAACTCTTCGATTGTGAGTGTCATGGCTATTTTCGACCTGACAACCGAAGCCAGAAACATCGTTTCTGAAACCGCGATGCCATTCGAGATTTGGTTCTCTGTGGCGATCATTTATCTTGCTCTTACACTTTCACTTTCTGCCGTTGCTGCTTGGCTTGAGCATAAGCTCGGAGCTAACTGGCGAACACAATAAGGATTTATCAGCATGAAGCTATTTAAAACCGCGATTACAGCCCTACTTGCGCTTGCCGTAAGTTTGCCTGCACTTGCTTCTGAAACGCCTAACCTCGATAAAATCAACGAACGTGGCTCACTACGCGTTGGTATGTCGACATTTGTTCCTTGGGCA
This sequence comes from Vibrio sp. 14N.309.X.WAT.E.F5, assembly GCF_030397615.1. NCBI lineage: Bacteria > Pseudomonadati > Pseudomonadota > Gammaproteobacteria > Vibrionales > Vibrionaceae > Vibrio > Vibrio sp. 14N.309.X.WAT.E.F5. Next base: position 154,359 of record NZ_JAPNXR010000012.1, read on the forward strand.
ATGCGTAACAAACAAGGCGATCTCATTGGCTTCGAAATCGACGTGGCGAAACGCCTTGCCGAAGATTCAGGTTGGAAAGTCGAATTTGTACCTACGGCATGGGATGGCATTATCCCTTCTCTATTATCGAAGAAGTTTGATGTGATCATCGGCGGTATGTCTATTACTGAAGCTCGTGCCAAAAGCGTGCTGTTCACTGAACCATACTCGCACTCTGGTGTTCAACTGGCTGCTAACAAAGAGCTAGCGGAAGGTTTTACTCAGATCTCTGATTTTGATTCTCGTCGCGTGAAAATTGCTGCTCGTCGTGGTGCGTTCACAGTTCAAGTGGCTCGTGAAACCTTCCCTAAAGCGAAAGTTCTACAGTTCGATGACGATGCTCAGGCATTCCAAGAAGTGTTAAACGGCAACGCGCACGCAGTTATCGCGTCTAGCCCGAAACCAGAACATGAAGCGATCAAAAACGCAGACACGCTATTTATTCCATTTGAAGAGCGTCTATCCAAAGGTAATGAAGCATTTGCAGTTCGCCTAGGTGAAACCGACAAGGCAGAATTCTTCAACGAATGGATCAAAGCACGTACTGAAGACGGTTGGTTGAAAGAGCGTTACGAGTACTGGTTCTCTACTTTAGATTGGCAAGACCAGATTGCTCAAGGTCAGTAATCTGAAGTTGAGCTCACCTTTTAATATGAGCTAATCTGTCGAATCTAAATCAAGGCAGTGCACTGTTTGCACTGCCTTCTCATCGACGATTTGAGTAGCCTTTTTAAGTAGCTTAATTTGATTCGTTTTAGATCCAAGCAACAACCCAATAATAATTAATGTTTAAACAGGAATGACGTGAGTAGTACTAGCGCATTAACAACACCTAAGCCCAACGTTCATATGAAGCAACGCCTTACTCTTTTAGATGGCGTGTTACTCGCTGTCATTTGTGTGTTTGCAGGCTGGCTTTATTATCGTTCTGCTGTTGGTATCAACTACCATTGGCGATGGGAAGATGCGTTTACCCTGATTTGTATTCCACCTTCTCAAGGCAGTATTCCCTACTTTTTCCAAGGCTTGATCGCAACACTGCGCTTGAGTGTCTGGAGCATGGTGTTAGCACTCTCTTTTGGGACATTACTTGGTGTCGCAAGGTACTCTAAAATCGCTTTCTTCAGAACGCCTGCACTGATTTTTATCCAGTTGGTTCGAAATATTCCGCCACTGGTGTTTGTCTTCATATTCTATTTCTTCGTTTCTAACCAACTGATTCCATTACTTGGTTTAGAAAGTATCTTACGTGAACACAATGGTGAGATTAACGCAGTTCAAGGTTTCCTGTTCGGCCCAGCTAACCTGTGGGAAAACTTAGCATCTGGTGTCATTTGTATTGGTTTGCTCTCTTCTGCTTATATTGCGGAAGTGATTCGAGCGGGTTTAGAAGGTATTCCTAAAGGCCAATGGGAAGCGGCCGATTCGCTTGGCTTGTCTGCATTGTCTAAGTATCGATTTGTGGTTGGTCCACAAGTATTAACTGCCATCACCCCACCATTGGCTGGCCAAGCAATCTCCTTGGTTAAAGACACGTCGATTGTGTCTCTGATTTCGATCCAAGAGATGACGTTTGTTGGTACTGAGATGGCAAACTCCTCGGGGTTGATCTTCGAGATCTGGCTGATTGTTGGCTTCGTATATTTTACTTTGTGCTTTGCACTTTCGCGTCTGTTCAAAGTGATTGAGCAGCGTTCTAGCGCCTACCTTAACCATCAGTAACGCCATCAATCAAAAGTATCGACTCACCCGACCATTCATTGCCCTTATCAATTTCACCTGATTGGTTTAAGTTATTGACCAATCAGGATTTATCCCTTCATATTTCTTCTTAGAAACACAGCAAAATACTCGCCTAATCACTATACTTAAAGTATCGAACTACGTTGATTCTTCTCAAGGACATCACTCAACATGGACAATCATAAAGAAAGAGCTTTTTACGCTGTTGTTGGCGCCTTGGTTGGCGACGCTGCTTCCATGGGGCTGCATTGGCTTTACGACCAAGAGAGGATTTTACACGTAGCGGGTTTTGAGCCAGAGTTTCGCTCACCGAATCAATTCGATTATCAAGACAAGGGCTACTTTGCGCACCAAGGAAAAACCGCAGGCGAACAATCTCAATATGGTGCTCAGTTATTGGCGATGGTCGATAGCTTAGTCGACAATAAAGAATACGATGAAGCGAGTTACATCAAACACTTCCGTTTCTGGTTTGATTTTGGTGGCAGTTGGCGAGGCTACATTGATAAAGCCACTCGTATGAGCTTGCTGAACATACATCAATTAGAGTTAGCTGATTCCCCGATTACAGCTTGCGGCGCAGACGATACACAGCTCCCCGCAATATCCAAGATCATTCCATTAGTGGCGTGTACTTTTACCTCTCACACCTTACCAGCGATGGTAGAGAGCGCGGTACGAGTGACCAACAACAACGACAAAGCCGTGGAATGGGCGCAAGCCATCACCCTGTTGATTCAAGCAGCAATTCAAGGCAAATCACCATTACAGTCCGTAGAAATGGTGCGACAAACTTGCAGCAGATTTATACACGATCAAATCGATGAAGCATTGGCTGAACCTGAGCTTTCAATAACAGATGCCGCGAAGAAGTTCGGATTGCATTGTGAATTGAGTGCTGCGTTTCCACTGCTGATTCGCATCATTGCGGGTGCTCAGAATTATAAACAAGGCATTCGCGACAACATCTTATGTGGTGGTGACAGCTGCGGGCGTGCGATTGTGATTGGCGCGGTATTAGCGGCGTGTTTCTACGAAGAAGATGGAGCGATTCCAACAGAATGGCTGAGCCAAGTAGAACTCAATGGTGGTGTGCTGTCTTTGCCTATTGAGTGATACCCACAATAACGAATAAAGCAAAAGCGCCTCTCGATTCCTTGCTCAAGAGATCGAGAGGCGCTTTTCTTTTCCCTATTCACTTAAACTAAGCACTTAAAGTAATCACTAAAACGAATAACTTAAATGAATGCTTTAAACGACCGACTTAAAAGAATAGCTTCAGTTATGGGCGCTAAACTTTGCGGATCCCTACGACCCAGTTTATCGCTCTAACCAAACCTATGAGTTTAAACCTTTCCTAGAACTGATAAGCAGCTGAAAGCTTGTAGTTACGACCTGGTTCATAGTCATCCAAAGTAAAACCTCTAGCTGTTCCTGAACGAGATGCGTGTGAGGTGTATTGCTCATCAAACACGTTATCGATACCAAAGGTGACAGATAATCCATCCACATTTGATGGCACCCACTGAGCATACAGGTTATGAACATCGTAACCCTCTTTGATTGGCTGACCATCAAATACGTTGTCTTCGTCTTTCACCAACATTGAGTTCCAACCGAAGATCGTTTCTAGCACTTCAGACTGATAATCGAGCGTGAGCGTGATACTGTCACCCATATCAATACTGCGTCCATTGCCACCTGCAACAGCGCCGCCTGTGTCTTTGTTTTTAGTATCTGAACGCGCATAAGACAGTTTGCTGTTAAACATCTCATAGCCATAAGATAAACTTGCCTCGAAGCCTTTAATCTCAACGTCGCCTAAGTTGTAAATCAAATAACTCTGATTCGCTCGTTGATACTCTTCAGCAATGTAATCATCAATATTGGTTTGGAATACAGTTAGATTTGCGCCGATGAAGTGGTTATCTAAACGCTTATCAAAGCGCACACCACCTTGAGTGTTCTGCCCTGTTTCGGCTTTAATATCGTCAGCTAAGAACGCTGCATCTTGATAAGCAATAAAGGTCTCCATCAGCTCTGGGCCTTTGAACAGCGAACGGGTGCTCGCAAACAGCGTCCAGTCTTGGGTCACATCCCATTGGGTTGCCAACGACCAAGTTACATCGTCAAAGTCATCGTTTCCTGTTTCGGCTTTACGCTGGTAATCATCAAAGCGAACACCTGCCGTGATAGAAAAGGCTTGGGTAAAGTAGAACTGGTCTTCAACAAAAAGTGCGGTAGAAATTGCTGACTCATCCATAAACTTGCTGCTGCCATAATAGCTGCTTGATGACTTATCAATGTAGTCAAAGCCATAGGTCGCGATGTTATCAAACGACATTAGGCGATAGTCCGATTGGAACTTCGCGTTCAGGCCAAAGTTTTGGTTCTTCGCGGTGTTGTTAGACAAGCGATTTGATGGCCAACGTGGTGCCATAACACTTTCATCACGCTGAATCTCAGTTTCTGTGTTATACAGAGTCACGTTACCTTGGTGACTTTCGCCACGCAGTTCATAGCTAGCCGTTATCGTGTCACGATCGTAATCGGTAGGAATGAGAATATCGTTAGACAAGCCTTCGTTCGCACCGCCAGACATATCTGGACGCGGGCTATAATCACCGCTATCACGATACAAGTCATAAGAGAGTTCAAAGCGATGTAAGTCACTCGGTTCAAAACCAATCTTACCGAGAATGTTGTACACGTCCCCTTCTGAACCGAAGGTTTCATTGCCGTCACCGTCTTCAAAATCATCTCTACTCATGTAATGGCTGTAGAGCATCGCATCGACCTTATCAGACAACAAACCATACACAGTTAAAGAACCTTGCTGACTTGCATTAGTCGCGTAGCCGCCATAAACACGAGCGCCAAAATTCTCGTCATAACGAAGTAAGTCTTTCGCATCTTTGGTTTCAAACAGCACCGAACCACCTAAACCATTTTGCGTCACCGAGTTGTTACCCACTTGGATATCAGCCGATTTCAAAATGTCAGGGTTAAGAGTCAGGTTACCGATATGGTGGAACATGTTGGCATGCTGAGAAGCACCATCGAGACGAATATCTAAGTCAGTTTCGCTTAGTCCACGGATGGTAATTCGTTGGTTAACCGAGTGCGTTCCCCCAACATCAACACCGGGAATCTCACGCAGAAGATCTGACATATGGTCAGCTTGCTTGAGTGACATGTCATCGGCAATGATCGATTCAGTGTTGCTCGATACTCTCGTTCCCCACACCACAACTTCATCAAAGTGCGATGTGTTTTCCTCTGCCATCACAGGGCTACTAAACGCGCTGGCTATGGCAATACAGAGGGCTGAAAGCTTAATTGTTGAGTTGACTGGGCTTTCCATAAATTCAATCCTAGATGTAAATGATAACAATTCGCAAATATGATAGAGTTGTAATTTATAAATGCACAGATGATTTGCTTATGCAGAAACGCACAGGTGTTATGAGGAACGGTCAAATGGGTGAAGTAACATCAAAGCAAACTAAACTTGCCGAAACGGCTGTGGCTAAAGCGAATGCACCAGTAAAGAGAGCTGCATTGACCAAAAAAGTCGCCTTGACCAAAAAGCTCGAACAGACAGAAAAGCAGATTATCGTCACTCAAGGTCAAACCAAGCAGACCTCGCTTGCTGAGGGAAAGTTTCTTTCTTATCAATACAATGACCAAATTTTTGTGCATGGTGGCCGCTGTATTGAATTGGTCGACAGCAACATAGTTTCGACGGCTCACTCCGCTATCTTGATTACCATTCTTCTCGAAGGAAAGCTCACCTTTGGCTACGACGATCTTGAGTTCGATCTCGATGCCAGCAATGGACCACAAGGCGTGGTAGTAAACTTAGCCAAACCTGCCAACTTCAGGCGTTCGCTAATCCAAAACAATAAGATGAACAAGATCAACATATTGGTTAAACCTCAATGGGTAGAGCCACGTTTAAGTGAGCACTGTACAAGCAAGTCATTCCTCGATTCACACAAGGCGTTTTACGACTTACAGATCAACGCTGACATCATTCAACTCACCAACAGATTAACCAGCCAAGCGACACCAACCAACTTTCAAGACAAGCTTGTCGTAGAGACGCTGACCCAGCAGTTACTTGCTCAAACCTTATCTCAGATGCCAATTCAATGTTGTCAGCAATGTACTTCTGAGGATGCCAATCTCGTTTCATCAAATACCAGTCCATCAATCATCAGTTCGAATAGCACGTTGAAGAGTTTAGATTTAAACGAAAGCATTGATGAGGTAACCACCTCAAAAGGGTTTGATGCCAAAATTGAAGACATCATCAGCTACATTGAAATCAATTTGGATCAGCCGCTCAGCCTTGAAAGCATCGCGAGTAAATTTTCAATGAGTATCTCCAATTTACAACGTCGATTTAAGCAGTCTTATAATCTAACCATCAACGGCTATATTCGCCAGCGACGCCTAGATATCGCGCGACAGCACTTAGAGCGCGGCTTGGTTTCAATAACCGAAGCGGCTTATGAGGCGGGTTACCAGCACCCTTCCAATTTCACTAATGCTTTTAAGAAAGCCTTTGGTGTTCCGCCTCATGCACTTGTAAAAAGTTCAGTCGCAAGAAACCGTTAGTTACTGAAACCAGTAAGATTAATAATTCCGAGTTAAAATTGGGAAATGAATGTCGATAACTCTGATTCTAGCGATGCTACAAACAGATTTTGGGGTAGTATCGTCGCAAGATTTTTACTTTTAAGATATTGCAGGCAAACAATTAGGAGCCAAAAGAAGGCTTAATGAAGAGTGCAGATCTGTAGTAGTAACATTCGGGCATTACTGACTATCAAATCTAAGTCGCCCCTCAAAACTAATAAACTCAATGACACAGCGTACCATTGAGTTTATTTACAATTTCCAGCTAAGTTAACCAGTTTTAAGGCAGCTAGTACTTTGGAGCCAACGAACGATTAGAGCTGCTGACTCTTAGGAGTTTCTATATTCCACTCTTCACCGATAGTATCTGATACCGCAAGCAGACCCTCAAGGTAATTGGAAACTTCTTCACTTGATTCAACTGTGAAATAAAAGTCCTTCTCAGTTTCCTGAGCAGCAAAGATTAGGTCGTCAGTTAAAGTCAATGTGTTGGGTTTAACCATGTACTCACTCGACATTTCGATAGAGTGGTAACGTTTATATCCGTCTACAGCGATCCCTCTTGGAACATTGCAGCGTGCTTCTTTAACAACGTAACTACCTGGCTTGATATTATCAAACAATACGTACTCTAGATCTTCGTAGACTGTCATTCTCAACGTCTCCGGTTCTTGAGCGAGTTCATCACCAATCTTTTCGTACATTAGAATCGAAAAAGTATCACACGGATAAGCACTACCAACCTTAATGATCTTCGTAGTAATACCAATAGCTCCATCTCCATGAGGAGCAGATAGAGTATTCGACGCATTATGAGGTAACGTCATACAACCCGTTAAGCTAGCTACCAAAGCCATTGGCAGAAAATGTTTCATATAAAGCCTTTATTTTTATCAATATAATTATTCAGCGACCCTATCATTAAAAATCCAGACCGAAAACACAGATTGATAAAATATTGATATGGTTAGCATTATTTTATAATTCAGCTGACAGTTCTCATATTTAAACGTCTTCTGTTGGCAAGATTAAGACAACTATCTGATGGAGATACAGGCTAAAGGAATGAGTTAATCACAATTATTACTAACTATTCACGCCACATATAGACAAACTGATCGTTTTGCGAGGTGATTTCGAAGCCAAACCTTAAATACAACTCCCCAACTCGATTACCTTGTAAATAACACAACGCCACAGGCTTATTGAGTTTGGCTGCTTGAGCTAAGCAATCCGTTAAAACTTGGCTGCCAATACCTTTGCCATGATATTCAGGCAGTAAGAAGAACCGGCAAAAATAGAAGTGGTCGTCTTTGTCTTGCAACAACACACTGCCAATCGCTTTACCTTGATATTCAATGATTTCAGGCCGTTCTTCTGCCCACTCTTCGGCGTGTATATCTCGTTGAATCTGCTCATCCCAGCCAAAAACAGCCTTAATTGGCTCAAGTTCAGCCGCCTTTTTTAGCTCGAACAGAAATTCATAATCTGATGACTGAGCGGGTCTTGTCGAATACTTCAAAATATCTCCAACAATAATCAATGAACTATAACTAATGAATCAGAATCACCAGCAGCTTCATTCCCAAAAAGCTCGCTCACGACAAGCAAGTGAGAATTGGAAGGTGCCATGCTTCAGTGTTCATTTAGGGTTTAGTTGATAGCGTAGAACTTCGTGTTTATCTTGCTCTGAGTAAAAGGTATTTAAGAACTGCCCCCCACACTTCTCAATCACTTTTTGCGAAGCAATATTGCCGTACTCACAGGTAATAATAGCGTTTTCGGTAAGTACGTGACGTTGAACCCAAGACAACATATGATTTGCGATACCTTGCCCTCTCGCTTGTGGCAAAGTCTCGTAGCCTATATGTCCGATAACGTCATGAATGTATTCACTGGTGCCATGACGAACTCTTATGACACCAAGGATTTGACCAGAGTCGATACAAAAATACGTAGAAGCAGGCGTCCAACCTTCTGGCAGTTCCTCACCTTTTGAATAAGCGACTCGCCTTTTTAAATACGCATCACTACTGTCAGAAATACCTGTGTAAATATCTAACCCATCCTCAGAGCAAGCATTCACATAGTGATGAAAGACACTTGAGTGCGAAATATCAGCTTTGACCATGTCCATATAGTTTCGATTCCTAGTTACTGCTCTTTCGGGTTTAGCTATCAAGCCTAAGCTAAGTACATGGTGTATTCTTGATGCCCTGTATGTTCATCAACTTGTTCACTCACAATAGAAAATCCTTGAGACAAGTAGAACTGAATCGTCGCTTGGTTTTCTTTATATACATTCAATGACAGGTTCGGGCATTCAAGCTTCGCGTGATGAATAAGCTGCTTACCAATACCACTGCCTTGTTGTTCTGTACTGACAAAGATCGCCGCTAAGATCCCTTCATAAAGCGAATAAAAGCCACGAACCTCACCGTCTACTTGATACACGTAAGTTGTTGATGCCGGGATATATAGGTCGCGCATATTAGCCACTTGCGACTCCCAAAACTCAGGAGCCACAAAGTCATGGGCCTTTATCGAGGCGGTTAACCAAATATCTAAAACAGCTTCAATATCAGTTGGGTTGTACTCTCTAATCATCTTAATTCTCAGGCAATTAATATTGTTTAATAGGCGAACCAGTATGCCGAGAAGCCACGTAAAGTTATTGAAGATTTACGACAATGTCTCAGTCAGAATTATTGAACGGCAATGATAGGTCAATACCATTAGCCGCTATTGCTTCTTAACGTACTTCGCCGTAACGAGCATTTCACCGCCACCATCCAGCTTGCAATCTAACTGGTGATCTTTGCCTTCATTGATTCGTCTGATTATCGCTTTAGTGCCGATTTTCAGTACAGAAGAACTGCCTTTGATTTTTAGATCTTTAATGAAGGTAACTTTATCGCCACTTTCCAATACAACGCCATTTACGTCCTTAACACGCGCGGCTTCTCTTTCTAAACGCTCTTCTTCTGGGTTCCACTCATAGGCACACTCAGGGCAAATTAGGTTGTTTTGGTCTGGGTAGACATATTCAGATTGGCATTGCGGACAAGGAGGTAAAGACATACGTTAATACTTCATTTAAATAGAATTTGTCCCCATTTTAATGACTCTTGTTAGGCTTAGCGAGCACAAATCGAACCAATTTTCGGTAGCGCAATTTAACGTAGAAAGAACAGCACCTAAAACGAACAAACACAGCCATTAAGCTGTGTTTGTTTAAAGATTTGAGAAGCAGAACGGCTTAACGTTCGACTTTTGGCGAGTAAATTGAGTAAGCGGTGATTTGCCCTGCCACGATTGCAGAGAACATGAATAACGCCGACAAACCAATACTCGGAATAGGCAGAATCGATTGTTCAAACACAGACTGGCTGGCACTCACTAATACTCGGCTACCCGGAACCAAGATGATGATCCCTTGCACGATATAAATAGAGCCCGTGAGCTCCATCTTCTTGGCAATCCAAGTCCCGTACAAAGTAATAAGAACCGTCGTTACCCAAGTGCCCACAACCCAGCCACTATCAAAACCAAGGTAGAATGGCCCCCACATACCCAGAACCGCAACTGGCAAGCCAAGCAAGATGTCTTTAGGGCGCGCATTGAACATCACACCGATAGATACTGAGATCAACACCAAGCCGGATATGTGCATCCACATTGGTACCGCATTGGTATAGTCGATAGAAACCGCTTGTCCCCATATCGCTTCACCGATGTTGAGCCCCATGATAATCCCGACAAACAGCTTAATCAGGGTTAAGGCGCTCTGCCCTAGCAAGCTAGTACCAGAAACCAAGTCATTAAACGCCAAACATTCTAATGCGTTGGCTATGGATAATCCGGGGACGAACAAAACGATTGACGCGATACACAATGCCCACACCGGAATCGGCAACCCTGTACTCGCCAAAAACGCCACGAAGATACCGGTTAACAATGCAGAGATGAACTCAACCGCGATAGCGCGACGTGAATGAAGAACTTGCTGACAGACCCAAACCATCAAACCCAATAACGCAGAAAAACCCACCGCTTCCAACGTACTGCCCACCAGCATCAAATACGCAGGCGGAATCCCCATATTGGCGAGTGCAGTCACAAATTTAGAGTAACCGACAGGCTCTGGTACAGGCTCACTGCTCGGTTGGTTAATACGAATGATCGTATTGGCCAACAAACTCAGGTTAATTGAAGCAGGCTTTAGACGCTTTAGAATCACAGCGTTGTTATCGTCTGGAAACTGATAATTAATCGCGGTTGGCGTTGCTTGGATCATCACATCCACACCATGCTTTTTAGCATAATATTGTGTATATTTTTCAAGCTTATACGGAGCGCAACCACTGCGGTGAAGAGTATCACCAATTTCAACAATTTTGTTAATTCGGAACTGAGAAGGCATGGGTATTTTAGGGGAGACAAAATGTGCGGCAAATGTACCAAACGACAGACGGAATGACGAGGCTTTTGCGTGAATTATCAACTGAACTCGTTACTTTTTTCTGCAAAGGCTTAGAAGTCTCTATAACTCTACTCATTTGGGATTAGTTTACTGAATGTTTTGACTGGCTAATAAGTTAAATTTATGCATTCAGATTGTTATTAACGAACGCCGAAACAAGAATAAAAATCAGTTTATGTTAACACTCCAAATACCTTAATTTTTATTAGATTTATGACAACTGAGCACCACTAAAACAGGTTTATAAATTAAGGTGGATTTATCGAAAAAAACGGCATGACATTTACTATTATTTCTCGCTCTCCTTTTAACGAGATTTTAGTCACATTTTATTCACTCTCATAAGGCCAGATATGATTGAAAAACTAGCGGAGTGGTGGTTATGCGAGCACTTAGAATAAAAATGAAAGAAAAAGGTTTCGTTTTCAGTTAGATGTGGCATTATCAAACTCGTTAAGACGATGTGCGTACATCGTATAATGGCTATTACCTCAGCCTTCCAAGCTGATGATGCGGGTTCGATTCCCGCTGTACGCTCCAGTCTTCTTGATGCCTCAGTCTTACTCTTAAGACAGTGTGCGTGCATCGTATAATGGCTATTACCTCAGCCTTCCAAGCTGATGATGCGGGTT
>NZ_JAPNXR010000013.1:0-144701 GCF_030397615.1 Vibrio sp. 14N.309.X.WAT.E.F5
AATCAACCTGCTATGACTCCGGTGTAAACCCCATAAAGGAATGAGGCACACGTTAAAGAGCCAAGAACAACGGAGATAATCATTACTTACGGAGCCAAGAAACAACCATACCAAGACCGAAGGCAAGAGCAGCGATACCAATCACACCAGAAGTAGTTAACTCGACCATACCTTTACCCGCATTAACGGCAGCAGTGATAGCTGTTTCATTTGCACTTGGGTCAGCGAACGCAGAGCCAGAAGTAAGAGCGACAGAAGCAACAAGGATTTTATTGCTAACCAATTGACGTAGTTTAATCATAATAATTTTCCTAAATGGATTAACGAAAGTGTTTTATTACACGGCCTAGAACATGACCACCAACAAAGGTTGCCAAGCTCTGACCGACAACGAATTCATACAACGATTTGTCGAATTCAAGTAATGACCAATCAAATTGACCATCAACCAAGTGCGTTAACTGCTCTTTAGAGACCAAGACATATTCACAAACATCACCAGACGATTGTTGCAAAATCCCATCAATAACAGTCACGCAAATAGACATAGCACCTAAGACCTAATTACTTAGCTTTCATAAAGTTATCGAAGTGCTTTTTAATTTCTTCATCGACAGGAACGAGCTTGTTAACCAAGATGTCTAGAGGATCATTTGGGTTAGCACCAAAGCTAAGTTCGTAGTCACGGTTGGCAACAAAAGCGCGCGATTGGATAAGCTGACGAGCGTAAGCCACATCAATTTTCAACGCTTGTTTGTTGTAAGGGATGTCAGTCGAGTAACCGATACCCGTTTGCTGAAACTTCTCGTTATCGACTTCTTCAACGGCACGAAGGACAGACAGCTCCGCAAACTCCATGTTGGATTTAGGGAAACGCTTGATTGCAATACCAGTTATTGTAGGCATATTCTTGACTCCAAAATTTCGATTTTCTGTTTAGTGTATTCGTCAGGAATGCCTAACGAGGTTTCAAAGTTTGCACGTCTATGATGCGTAGGAATGAGCATTCCAAAGGCTTCACCCAAGTCACCATCTGTCATTGCTATAACTTCAGAGAGTGCCTTACCACATTGACGACGAACCCAAGCAATACGAGCAAAGAACTCAAGTCCCGCTTTCTTTTTGTTAAGCTCAATCTTCATTGGTTCAGCAGGGTCGATACTGGCTGAAAAGTCACACAGACCAGCAAAGGCCGAAGCAGGCGAGGCGAGTAGTGCCAAATCGCACTTCTTCAATTCCACTTCATTGCGGTACCAAATCACTTCAGGGTCAGCGATGTTTTGCTCAAACTTCTTGTTGTACACACGCCAATAGATTGCAGAGGTACGAGAGCCAACAAGAACGGCTTCCTCTGATAATTCACCGGATTGCGAAACGCGCTTATGAGGAACCATTGTCGGACCACGACCACGAGAAGCAGTGCGAAATGCTCCCTCATAAAAACATTTCTCAGCATACTTACAGTCAAAGATTCCGGTGTAGTCATCCACGCAGAGATCCAAACGGGCTAGGCGAGTGATACCCAAAAGTGACAACCACCAATGCACCTTTTTGTGTGTGGTGAAGTCGAACAACTTGGCGCAACCCGTACCATTGATTTGCACATAGACAGTGTCATTGTTGCCACCAACACCGACCAAGCCGCATTCAACCGTTCCCGTAGAATCGTAAATCACCATCGAATCTTCATAGCCATGTAAGCCACGGCCACGCATCGGAGAGATACGAAAGTTAAAGACTTTAGACATGAACTCATCAAACCTATCAGCCAAAACTTTACGACACTTGTTACGGTGTAACTCAATTGATTTCTCTATAGCTTCTGGTGAGTTAAGGCGACCGTTGACGCTTTTCTTTTTAAATTCAGGAAATTGCATGTTGATAAAATCTTGTTCGTTAGAACTGTCCAAGTGTCTAAGCGAACCGTACGAAAATGAAAACGCTAAGTGATCTACCTGAACCGGACGAATCTCATCATGAAACTTATGTGGTTTTTTAGATGGCATGGAAAACACCTTTAACCAAAAGCTCTTGGTAGTTTTCATCAGTGATTTCGACAATCTGAAACGACACCATGCCGTAGTGAACTTCCATGAACTGGAAGAACTCACGCTGAGACTTAAAGAAGTTATGACCCCAAGGAAAATAAGCGTTGATGCCATGGTTGGGTTCGTTGTCGAAGTAGATTGAATCCATGATTAATCACTCACAACATAAGAAGCTTGAGCCAAAGGCCAAGAGTCTTTGAGACGTTCAACAATGCTGTGAGCATCAGATACAGAAAGAAACTTACTGTGAAAATGTTGACCAGTAGTGATCACAAAAGGCTTACCAGAAGCTGAAGTTCCAAAACCTGCAAAGTAACGAGGAAAACACCCAGAGACTAAAAGAACGTTAAACATAACAACCACCTTGACCTGATTATTGAGAGTGACTGTCTAAGCCGAGCTATGAGCGTCAAGGGCGAATAGCCCAGACCTAAGCAGTCAAATGAGAACTTAACAGGAGCGATTCCGTTAATTCGGAATAATCTTAATTCCGTTTAATCGGATGTTCAAGATACGTAATTTCGGAATTTTTAAGCTAGAATCGAGGGAAAGGAGAAATTGCCATGTATCAAAGTAAACTGTTAGACGCCTACAAAAAGGCGCAAAACTACGTACAAGACAAGCAAATTGCACACGACTTACATATACAACCGTCTAGAATTAGTGAAATGCGTAAAGGAAGACGCTATATATCTGATAATGAAGCAGTTTTTCTTGCTGAGAACTCAGGTATTGACCCTGAGATAGCATTGTTAGGATGTCACGCTGACCGCAACGAAAATCCAGAGATAAAGAAGATGTGGGAACACATTGCAAAAAAGTACAACGGGCTAGGATTAAAAGCGATTTCAATGACTTGCGCGGGATTAGCACTGATGGCAGCCACCCCAAATAAAGCACTAGCCAACTGCGTATTATGTACGTTATGTTAAATTGATTTTGGTGTTTATAAGGCAGGTATCTTTGTGTGATGCCCTGCCTTTATTCGGTGTCGATATTCTCTGATTTATACTGTGTATTTAACCATATTGGCTATTTACCATAAAATACCTAATATCCAGTGATAATAATCTTCGATTTTAACCCTGGTATTAGTTAGAGATTAACCGCCAGCGAATTTAACTTTGAAGCCTTTCTTTTCAAGGTGCGCTTTGATCTTGTCACGCGCGTCACCTTGAATTTCGATGTTGCCATCTTTTACTGAGCCGCCACAGCCACACACTTTTTTAAGTTCTGCCGCCATTAGTTTTAATGGAGCGTCATCTAGGTCTAAGCCAGTTACGACAGAAACGCCTTTGCCTTTACGGCCTTTGGTTTCTTTTTGGATTCGAACAATACCATCGCCTTTAGGACGTTGGACTTTCTCTTCTTCAGGTGTGATACGACCTGTTTCTGTTGAATATACTAGGCTCATAATTTACTTCTTTTGTTGCTCTGCTTTTTGTTTTGCGAGTAAGTAAGCTTCTATATGACGTTGGATTGCAATTTTTCCGCCTTTAATTAGGCGACCGTTAAACATGCAATACCACGCATTAGGCTCACCGGTGTCATTCTTGATTTGGTAGCCGTTGAAGTTTTCAGTCGAGCCACCAGTTCCTCTCGACTTATTTAAGGCAGTGAATTCTTTAGGATCAATAATAGATGCGGTTTCAATCCACCAATCAATACTCTTCTTAACGGCAGCTAAATTGCCCTGAATAACATTATTTTTTAACTTCGCACGCCAAACCGTGTTGGTCGCATCCGTCGATTGCAGATGGACGCTTCGATAAATTGAATTAGCCATATCTATTGATCATCTTTTTGTTTTCACTGCATTAATCATAAGTATACTTTTAATGATATCAAGCATAATATGGCAAAAACACCTGTTAAGGTACGGTAATTTGAGAAAAAAAGTCCCTATTTTATCTGACTCTGTGATAATTAATTCATTTGTTGAAAAATTGAACAGCCATGCGTCAATTGAAATTATAGATGAGTTAACAGGATACCAATACTCTCGCAATTCACTGTTGGGGATCTACAGTGATTGGAATCGTTACCACGCGTTCTGTGCAAAGAAACGCATTAACACTCTTCCAGCCTCTGTGACGGCAATTCGTCGTTTCTTAGAGACTGAATCCAATGACAGAAAATACGCATCGCTAAAACGTTACACTGCAACGCTTAGTTTGTTGCACACTGTTCTTGGTTTCGCTAACCCTATCAAGCATCGGCAAGTTCGCTTTACCCTACTCCACTTACAAGCTCAAATGGCCGGTGATGCTAAGCAAACCAACGCCATGACGTCGGCACACCTGACTGAATTGAACACGTTGCTTTCGCATGACAAAGCTAACTTAAGAGAGATTCGCGATATCGCTATTTATAATGTGATGTTCGAGTGTGCTTTAAAGCGTTCAGAACTTAAGTTGTTATCGACTAGTGATGTTGAGAGTACCGACAGTGATTATCAGATAACGATTAAAGATTCTGTGTATCAGCTTTCACAAGTCGCGAGTGTCGCACTCGAGCGTTGGCTTTCATTTACGGGAACAGCTGATGATTTACCTGTGTTTCGCGCGATAGATAAGCATGAAAACATCGGGCTTCAAACTTTGGATGATTCTTCTATCTATCGAATC
This sequence comes from Vibrio sp. 14N.309.X.WAT.E.F5, assembly GCF_030397615.1. Taxonomy (NCBI): domain Bacteria; kingdom Pseudomonadati; phylum Pseudomonadota; class Gammaproteobacteria; order Vibrionales; family Vibrionaceae; genus Vibrio; species Vibrio sp. 14N.309.X.WAT.E.F5. The sequence continues at coordinate 4,676 of NZ_JAPNXR010000013.1, forward strand.
TTGCGTAGAGCGAGTGACTTACTACAGCTAGCAGAAAATCATCACTTCTCAGGGAACTCGATCCGTGTTGGCGCAGCACAAGAATTATCGAAACAAGGTCTTAAGGTGAAAGAGATTCAGGACTTTGGTCGTTGGCTCAGCCCTGCTATGCCAGCTCAATACGTTGGCAATTTTGATAATGCAGAGCGCGAAAAAATGAAGTTTAAAGCGATTCTTCCCTGGCAGTAACGACAAGCATTCTAAACACCTGTTTTTAAAAATAGGCTTCTAAATACGGCTAGTTAAAAACAATAATGCCTTGGCATAAAGCGCAAGGCATTAGTTTGTCAGCATCTCGTTGTTGGGTTCAGCTCTAACAGCGAGTGAATAGATGAACTAAGCAAGGCTCGTTCTAACGCAGTTCTCTAAGAACTGACTAAATTTAGGCCCATCATGTTCAACCATTTTAGGGAACATGGAAATCGGCGTCATACCCGGGAACGTATTCACTTCGTTCAGGTAGATCTCATTATCTTGTGTTAAGAAGAAGTCGATACGAGATAAATGACGAAGCTTCATTTGAGAGAAAACTTTGCGCGCGCTGTCTGCAATCAATTCACGTTGTTCATCAGTTAGGTTACTTGCTTCCACTTCAGTAATTGAGTGGCTGTCTGCACTGTATTTCTCTTCATAAGAATAGAATGCTCCATTCGGTGCAATCACCTCGCCCGGTTTGCTAATGTAAAGCTTACCGTCAAGTTCATACGCAGCAACTTCCAGTTCTCTTGGAACGACTGACTTCTCGACAAGTACTTGATCTGAGAAGGTAAACGCTTTGTTGATTGCTTCGCTTAGATCTTCTACTTGGTTTACTTGATAACAGCCAACAGATGAACCTTGACGAGCTGCCTTCACAAATACTTTACCCCAATTTTCAAAGGCTTGAGTTGCTTGTGAGTGAGTTTGCTCTGTGTTGTCTGACAGGAACAGGTATGGCGTGTTTGGAATACCCAGTGCGTCATACCAAAGCTTCGACGTGATCTTGTTGAAGCTGTTGTTACTTGCTTCAGAACCACAACCTAGATACGGAATTTTCGCCAGTTCAAACAGTGACTGGATGTCGCCCGTTTCACCTGGGAAGCCGTGAATACAAGGCACAATGAAATCTACTTTTGAATCGAGTTCATCGCCACGTAAAGCTTGATTGTTGATATCGAGATAAACCAATTCACCTGAATCAAGACACCAGCCTTCGTTTTTAATCTCAACTCTTACAACGTTAAAATCTGCAACGCTATTGAGCTGTTCAAAAAGGTAATTGGCTGAAACTAAAGACACTTCATGCTCTGAAGATCCACCGCCGCAAAGTAGAAGGATGTTTGTGGTGTTCATGGGTAAATTCGGTCCTTGAAACTAGGAATACTGACTTCAATGATAAACAAAAGTCGAAATAGGTACAGTGTTTTGAACGTTAAATTTGTGTCCGAAAGAACGAGCGATTAACTATTAAACAAAACTGTTCGTCTTAAAACAAAAGAAGGAGCATTTGCTCCCTCTTCATGAATTAAAACTTAGTTCAACTTGTTAAGCGTTGGGTATTCAGAGTTTTTGATGTCATCAATGCTCTTAACGAACGGCTTCAAGTTTTGGAAAGTGGTCGGCAGAGTCGAGATAGCCTTTTTAGCTTCTAAGCGTGTCGCGTAATCACCGTAAAGGACGGTGAACCACTTAGTGCCGTTAACCATTTTGTAGTTTTCCCAAACTGGTTGAGAAGTCGTTGGTAGCATTTTCACGAAAGAATCGACTTTAGTTTGGCTGCCAACAGCAACAACTTGAACTGTGTAACCAAAACGCTGGTTCATGTCTTGCTGTTTCTTGGTTGGGCCTGTTACTACTGCAACGGGTTTAGCCCTAGTCGTTTGAGTCACTTTCTGTTCAACAGGTTGGGTCTTGATAACGTTGACGACATTCTCTTCAACAACGCCTGTTTGCTCAGATTGAGATACAACTGGAGCTTCAACTTTGGCAGTTTTGTACTCTTCTTGATAGCTATCTGAAGTTACATTAGTCACGTAGTCGTCAGATACACATGCAGCCAAGAGCAGTGGCAAAGTCGCAATTGCAAATTTTTTCATGGAAAGCTCTATATCCTTAATAATAATTACTATAAATCATGCCGATACGTCGGTTTAGAATCAAGTTAACTTTGAGATTATACACCATTAGTGGGTGACCTATTTCACAAACTTTATGCAGTGTTTGCTTATTCATCTGAATTCGGTGAATTTGCCATCAACCTGTGAATCAAAAGTAAGTTACGATGAACTTACGTGCATTGCTAGGATATGTCTATGAATCATCTTGATCCCCTCCTTAAACCCCGCTCAATCGCAGTTGTTGGTGCTTCTCAACGAGAAACCCGTGCGGGATATATCGTTATGAACAATTTATTGCACGGGGATTTTAAAGGTGCGGTGATGCCGGTTACGCCAAAATACGATTCAGTGGCGGGTGTGCTTTCTTATAAGAACATTTTGTCGTTACCTATCGTTCCTGATCTCGCAATCTTGTGTACCAATGCGACACGTAATGTCGGTATCTTTGAAGAGTTGGCCGAGAAAGGGATTGCGTCGGTGATTGTGCTTTCTTCTGACATGCACCAGCACAGCGACAACGGCGAAACGTTTGACTCAAGATGCCTGGCCATTGCTAAGAAACATAATATCCGAGTGTTAGGCCCGAATAGTTTGGGGATTATTGTCCCTTGGCTCAATTTGAACGCCTCGTTCTCTCCAGTGACTGCACTACCCGGCAAAATCGCGTTTGTTTCTCAGTCTGCGGCGGTTTGTACCACAATTCTTGATTGGGCTAACGACAAAGAGATAGGTTTCTCTGCTTTTATCTCGATAGGTAATGGCAGTGACATCGAGTTTTCAGAGCTATTGGATTATTTGAGTACCGATTCGCACACTGAAGCAATCTTGCTTTATGTCGATAGTATTAGCGATGCGAGGCGCTTTATATCTGCGGCGCGTGCGGCTTCGCGTAACAGACGAATTCTGGTGTTAAAAGGTGGTAGAACAGCGAAAGGCAGAGCGGCAGCCATGGCACACACAGGCGGTGCCGACACACTAGATATCATTTATGATTCCGCAATTCGACGTAGCGGCATGCTGCGAGTTAAGAATCTGCATGAACTGTTTGCCGCGGTAGAAACGTTGACTCACTCGGTGCCATTGCGTGGTGAACGTCTTGCTATCGTTACCAATGGTGGTGGCCCTGCAATTATGGCCGTGGATACCCTATTCGACCGTGGTGGCAAGCTTGCGGAACTATCAGAGCAAACTCTTGATAAGCTGAGCAATGTATTGCCATCGAGTTGGTCGCATAGCAACCCTATCGACATTGTCGGTGATGCTGGTGATCAGCGCTATATTGATACCATTAACACGCTGCTTGATGGGGATGAAGCCGATGCCATTCTTATCATGCACAGTCCTTCTGCTATCGCACACTCAGCTCAAACGGCCGAGCGAATTATTGAAGCGATTAAGAAGCACCCTCGTCATAAGCGATTCAATATATTAACCAATTGGTCTGGTGAGCTGACAGCAAGGCCTGCAAGAAAGTTATTTACCGAAGCGGGTATTCCAACCTATCGAACGCCGGAAAGTTCTGTGGTCGCATTCATGCACCTAGTCGAGTACAGACGTAACCAACGCCAGTTAATGGAAACACCAACGACGGCTGAAAAAGTTCACATTGAAGACTTGGCTGATGCGAAAAATTGGATAGAACGCCAACTACTGGATAAAGATACAGTTAGTCTTGATACTCACCAAAACAGTCAGTTTTTCAAGCATTTCAACTTAGATGTTCTGCCAACTTGGATTGCTTCAGACCCAAGTGAAGCGGTACATATTGCTGAAACGATTGGTTATCCCGTCGCAGTAAAACTCCGTTCTCCAGATATTGCACATAAATCTGACGTGCAAGGTGTGATGCTTAATTTACGAAACAGTAGTGAAGTGGCCAATGCGGCTCAAGCGATTCTCGATCGATCTCAACTATCGTTCCCAACCGCGCATATTCATGGTTTGTTGATTCAAGGAATGGCTAAGCTTGCAGGCGGTCAAGAGTTACGCGTGAAAGTCACAACCGATGAAACCTTTGGTCCTATCATTTTGCTTGGCCAAGGGGGCTCTGAGTGGGACGAATCAATTGATGCAGCAGCAGCTTTCCCACCGCTGAACATGACACTGGCTCGTTACTTGATCATTCGAGCGATAAAGAGCGGCAAGATTCGCCTACAGAAATTACCTAACCCGATCGACATTGAAGGGCTGTCTGAGTTACTGGTTCGTATATCTCAAATGGTGGTCGATTGCCCTGAAATACACGATTTGGATATCCATCCAGTACTGGCCAATGGTGACAAATTCACGATATTGGACGCGGATATCATCTTGAAAGCTTATGAGGGAGACCCGCAAGAAAGGCTCGCGATTCGCCCATACCCAGTCGAGCTGGAAGAAACAATACAGTTAAAAGATGGGACTGAGGTGCTGCTGCGCCCTATCCTTCCAGAAGATGAACCGCTTCACGCCGACTTTATTAACCGAGTTTCTAAAGAGGATCTGTATAAGCGTTTCTTTAGTGATGTCGGTGAGTTCAATCATGAGGCATTAGCGAACTTTACTCAGATTGATTTCGATAGAGAGATCGCTTTTGTGGTCGTTCGTAAGGAACAAGGTGTGCCTGCGATCATTGGTGTTTCAAGAGCATTGATTAACCCTGAGAACACGGATGCAGAGTTTGCGATACTGATACGATCTGATCTGAAAGGTGTGGGTTTAGGTCGTATTCTTATGACTAAGGTTATCGATTACTGTCGTGCTAAACAAACCAAGCAAATGTCGGGAATGACGATGCCAACGAATAGAGGGATGCTGACACTAGCTCAAAAGCTTGGTTTTAAGCTAGATATCAGTTTTGAAGATGGTACTGCTGATATGGTGTTACCGCTATTTGAGTGACCATGTCTTTTTAAGGTGTTGAATACACCAAGATTTGGCGTCGCCCATTTTGTTGCGTCGCCAAGCCATCACAATATCGATAGGTTGCGGTTCTGTTCCCGAAATCTGCTGTAGAACACCAGATTCAATCAATGGTTTAGCAATAACATTCGGTAAGGTGCCAATCCCTAACCCCGTCGTCAGAGCTTCTACTTTTGCAGGAAAGCTCGTTACCGTTAAACGTGGTTGTTTCTCTAGAATATTACGACTTAAAGCGGGTTGATCGCGCGCTGTGTCCGCAATTGCGATTACCCTGTAACTTTCTCTCGCCTTCTGATCGAATTCACCAGAACGCTTGTGAACATAGTGGCTTGATGCCGCGACCCACACCATCTCCATTTTACCAATTACGTTACTTTTCATATCGTTGGGAATTGTATCGAGCTTAGGGCATACCAATAAGTCAGCACGACCATCTGTTAGAGATTCCCAACAACCCGCTAAGATTTCCTCTTGCAAACGAACACGTGTCTTACTGATCTTCCCTAGCTCATCGACTAGCGGGAAGAAATTAGCAATCGGAATAATGCCATCAAAGGCAATGGTCAAATCCAACTCCCAGCCATTTGCAAGAATACTCGCGTCATTAACGAGTTGTTCTGTGGCGCCAAGAATAATTCTACCTTGCTCTAATATTAACTGCCCCGCTTCCGTGAAATTTGCGCGGTGGCCTGAGCGGTCGAAAATCATGATATCCAAGTCTTGTTCTAACTTCTGGATTTGATAACTCAATGAAGAAGGTGCTCGGTCCATTTCATTCGCTGCAGCGGCAAAACTCCCACGACGATCGATGGCATCCAGTATATGTAGTGCTTCAAGTGTTATTGGGCTATGCATCAGTATCCAACTTTATAAATGAGAGGTTAATCACAAAAATTGAAGTATTCACCAGCTAAATGGAACGTTTAAAGCTTTTAAAATACAACGAGTTATACGGTTAAAATAGGTTTAGACTGACGAAATTGAAAATAAATTCAAATGCAAATAATAGTAATTATCATTTAGATCCAATATTATCTTTCGCAAATCAAGATAATACTATGGAATTAAGGTAACTATCAGATGTATAAGCAATCCCTACTCTCTGCTTCAATCGTTTTAGCGCTTTCATCAACCTCAGCCTTTGCTGAAGATTATGCCCTATTTGACGAGGTTGTTGTATCGGCAACGCGTACAGAACAAAACAAAGAAGATGTTTCAAGCTCAATTGAGTCAGTACCTGCAGAAGATATTGATAATCAAATGTCTAACGACATAAAGCAAGCTCTTCAATACACTCCTGGCGTAGAAGCGCAAGGCAGTGGCCGTTTTGGTATTTCGGGTTTCAATATTCGCGGCGTTGAAGGTGATCGCGTTAAATTAATGATAGATGGTGTTCAACAACCAACCCCATACAACCCGGGTGCTTCAGAACAGCGTAAATATTCAAATGCGATTGAAGTCGACACACTGAGTGTTATTGAGGTGAATAAAGGACCTGCTTCTACGTTGTACGGCTCTGATGCAATTGGCGGTGCTGTACTGCTAAGAACGAAGAACCCAGAAGATATGCTTAGAGCTGATGGTGATGAAAACCGTTTTGGTATCAAATCTAGCTATACGTCAGCTGATGAACAGTTCAAAAATACACTTTCATGGGCGATGCGGAAAGATAAGCTAGAAACCATCGTTATGGCTACATACGCTCAAGGCCATGAGACAGAAACTCACTCATCAGGAAGTGAAGTTGAAGGCCCAGACCGTGGCGCTGCTAACCCAGCTGATACGGAATTAAGTAACTTTTTAGCTAAAGCATTCTACAACGTATCGGATTCAAACAAGATTGGGGTGACTTTAGAGCATTATCAGCGCCAATACGATGAAGATGAGTTGAATTACAATGGTTATCAGCTTATGCCCGGCTTTGTATACACTGATAACTATAACGAAGACACCAACAAACGTTTTCGTGCAACATTAGAACAACAGCTAAAGCTGAATTCGTCTATCGCGGATTCTCTGGACTGGTCTCTAAGCTACCAAGATTCAAGCACTCTAAATAAAAACTACGATACGACTGGCTTCAATGGACGCCGACTTCGTGAGCGTGATGCATCAGATGTAAACATGCAAATTGATACACAGCTTTCTAAGTTAGTGAACATTAGTGGTGCTGACCACGAGTTTACATATGGTTTCACTTACCTACAAAATGATTTTGAGTTAGACAACACCGATCATAAGTTTGACCGAGGCACCGTTACTCCGGGTAGTACGGGTATCCCTGACGCAAAAATCACGCAATGGGGTGTGTTTGTTCAGGATCAAGCGTTCTTCATGGAAGATAAGTTGATTGTAACAGGTGGTCTTCGTTACGACTCATTTGTTGCTGACCCATCAACAGATGATGGTTACACGACAGAATATGATAAGAATGAAGATGATGCATTTACTGCTAAGTTAGGTTCTGTTTACCACATCAACGATAACCTAGCTGTATTTGGTCAAATTGGCCAAGGCTTTAAAGCCCCTTCTGTTTATGACCTTTACTACTTCTACAACCAAGGCGCTATTGTAGAGGCGAACCCAAATCTTAAAGCTGAAAGAAGTATCTCTTACGAACTTGGTCTCCGTGGTAGCAATGAACACGCTCGCTTCGAATTAAGTACTTTCTACACCGACTACACTGATTTCATCAATGAAACGAAAACAGGTCAACAAGGCGGTAAAGACGTATTTACTAAAGAAAACCTAGATGAAGTAACGATTTACGGTGCAGAGCTATCTTCAACCATAAACCTTGATAGCCTGATTGATGCACCATTCGGCACATACACTCGTTTAGCTGTGGCTTATGCTGATGGTGAGGATAAGTCGACGGGTAAATCAATCGATTCGGTAGCACCTCTAACAGGTACAATCGGCCTTGGTATTGAGCGCGAAACCTTTGGTTCAGCTCTAAATATCAAAATGGTTGCCGCTAAAGATGAGTGGAACTCAGATGATAATGTAGATGTATCTGGATACACAGTTGTTGATTTAACAGCTTACTACCGCCCTGTTACAGATTTAACTTTACGAGCGGGTCTGTTTAACGCACTAGACAAACAGTACTGGTTATACAGTGATATGTCTGGCAGCGCGCACGACTCTCAGTTCAATACAGACTTTAAGTCTCAACCTGGTCGTAACTGGGGTCTATCTGCAAACTACGAATTCTAATTCGTTAACTAACTGATACAGAAAAACTAATGTAGCAGAAACTAAAAAGCCAGCTTAATGCTGGCTTTTATCTATTTCACTAAAAAATGTATCAAAAAGGAATAAGTGAAATTACGTCTTACTTCTCTGCCATTTCTTTCTTAACCATTACTGCAGCAGCAATGATGAAAGTGATGATTAGGCCTAGTTCCATGATTAACTCCAAAGAAAATTAACATTAAACATATAATTCGCGAGCATAGTAACACAACGAATACAGAATGATACTTTTTAACCACTAATTTACTTTTTATTCGATTTAGATCAAAAAAGATGCCCTAAAGCATCTTTTTGTACGTTAACTATTCATGAAACGACTAGATCAACCAGGGAAACCATCAGGGTTCGTTGACTGCCAGCGCCATGTATCTTCGGTCATGTCAGTCAGTGTGCGTGTCGCATTCCAGCCCAATTCTTTCTGAGCTTTAGCCGGATCTGCCCAGCATTCTGCGATGTCACCCGGGCGACGATCGACCAGTTGATAAGGGACTTGTTTGCCGCTCGCTTTCTCAAACGCCTTAACCATATCTAATACACTTGAACCGTTGCCTGTACCAAGATTGTAGATATGAAGACCGTCTTTACGCCCTACTTTCTCAAGTGCCGCGATATGACCGTCAGATAGATCCATGACGTGGATGTAATCACGTACGCCAGTGCCGTCTTTTGTTGGGTAGTCGCTACCAAATACGGATAAGAATTCACGGCGACCTACGGCTACTTGAGATACGAATGGCATTAGGTTATTTGGGATACCTTGTGGATCTTCACCTAACTCACCACTTGGATGAGAACCGACTGGGTTAAAGTAACGCAGCAGTGTAATGCTCCAATCAGGATTCGCTTGTTGGAAATCGGTTAAGCACTCTTCAACCATTAGCTTACTACGGCCATAAGGGTTGGTTGCACTTGTCGGGAAATCTTCAGTGATTGGAACACTGGCTGGATCGCCGTATACCGTTGCTGATGAACTAAATACCAGTGTTTTCACACCAGCTTCACGCATTGCATCAACAAGAACTAGCGAGCCATTTACATTGTTGTCGTAGTATTCAAGAGGCTTAGCAACGGATTCACCAACCGCTTTCAAACCAGCAAAGTGGATAACAGCTTCGATGTTATGTTGCTTCATGGTTTCAATCAGCAGTGCTTTATCGCGAATGTCGCCTTCAATAAAATCAGGACGAACGCCCGACACTTTTTCGATACGTTCTAAAACGCTTGGTTTGCTGTTGTACAAGCTATCAAAAAGTACAGGTGTCATACCTGCATTGATCATTTGGATACTTGTGTGACTGCCGATGTAGCCCATGCCACCTGTAACTAAAACATTCATGTTTAGCAGACCTTTTAATTAAAATTATTCAACCTATCACTTATGATACAACAACTTAGGGTGGGCTCACAAACACCGGAGCCTATTTACCCTCACGAGCGAACACAAACTGGCCTTTTCCTTTGCGTTTCGCTTGGTACATAGCCTCATCAGCAATTTTTAGAATCACGTCAATATCACGCTCTGAGCCATCAACTAAATGGATACCTAAGCTCGCACCCACATGAAGTGAACGCTGTTTGTAGTTCACTTCTTGCCCGATCAGTTCCAACAATCGCTCGGCTAACTTAGCTAACAAGACCTTGTTTGTCTGTTTAATAATAAGAACAAATTCATCACCCGACAAACGTGCAACCAAATCCCCCGCCCTTACCTGAGATAACAACCGGTTTGATACTTCTTTAAGGATTTCGTCACCTGCATCGTGTCCATAGCTGTCATTCACTTCTTTGAAACCATCCAAATCCAAGTAGATAACCGCGAAATGCTGATTTGAATAGTGGCTCGACGTGACAACATCATCCATAACCTTATACAGCTGCGCTCTATTCGCTAACCCGGTTAATGCATCGTGATGAGCCAAGTGTTCGAGTCTCTCCATCTCTTTAACGTTGGACAAATCAGACAGCGTTAATACCATATCAAACTCGTCTTTCTCATTGTCTGAGGCAACTCTATTTACTTTGACAAACATTGGAACTAACGTTCCAGACGCACTCTTCTCCCACACTTCGCCTTGCCATTGACCATAGTTCTCTAACGAACTGCGAATTGTCGGCATTAGTGATGAAAACTGCTGCCACGAAAATACTTCAAATGGTGTTTTGCCCACCAGCAGATCAGAGTGATAACCGAGAAGTTGTGTGATCGCCGGGTTAACCATGGTTATCACATTGGACGAGTTCAGCACGATCAAACCGTCTTTACTGTTTTCGAAAACACCCGCTGCAATACGTTGGCGGCTCATAGCCGTTTCTATGTCTGTGACATCTTGGATTGCATAAAGAATACGACCGTGTTTTGTCAAAGAACGGCTACTCACACGAAGCCAGCGTTTTGATTGAAAGAGATCGGTGGTTTCCAGCAATTCATCATTGAGTTCAATATTGGCATCAGTAACAACTTGTAAGTAGCCCGTTTGCTTGGTCGCGATCAACTCTTGGATCAACAAGTTCTCAAGAAAGGCTTCCGAGCATTTAAAAATATCCCGAGTAGCTGCGTTCGCATGAAGGATGAGCCCTTTTTCATCCACCACCAACAACGAGTGCTGAACGGTTTCAATGACCTCATTTGCGAACGATTTTTCTTCTTGTAATTTGTCTAACGTAAAATTGATTTGGTTGTCGCGATGGTGAAGCCTTTCTAACATGGTATTGAAAGCTCGAACCAGATCACCGATTTCATCGCGGTTCGTTGCGACCAATTTTGGCTGCTTTGAACTACGCTCAACGAAGGCTTGCATCGCCTCATTGAGGTCAAACATCGGTTCGATGATCAGGCGTTGAACCAATTTGACCAGTACTCCGCCTAAGATCACCAGGAATAACAGGTAGACGCCCGCAACCTTGAAAATATTCGTTAAGATCGCATTAAACGTCTCTTTCGATATTGTCACTCTCAAGTTTGCGATCACTGCGCCATCCAGCGTCACTGGAACGAGTAAAAATATGAAATGCTCAGAGATGGCAAATTGATGATCTGCGATATCGTCTAATTCATCTGTATTTGGCCTTGGAACCAAAGTGTTGCTCACCTGATAGCTTGCAAAAAGCTGCTCGTTAATGTCATAGAGCTTCACTCTAACAATATCTTTATCTGCTACGAAAGCTGACAAGATTTCTTGAGCCGATGACTTGTCTTCAAATAGAATCGCGGCTTGTAGGTTATAAGCAACACCTTGTGCTAGCACTTTAACACGCTGGATAAGACTCTCTTTTTCTCTTTCAAAAGTGACAGTGTAATTTACTGATTGAATCGTGACAAAAGTGACCGCGATGAAGATGATGATGGGTAATATCAGCTTGTTTTTAATCGATATGTTATTAATGAAAGACAACATTATTGGCCCTCCACTATAGCGATTCGTAACAGATTTGAGCCAATGACGTAGTCACCGCGCCTTGCATTCTCTAGATTGATCCTAGGTTTGAGCTTATTATCAATGTGCGTGAGCTCAATGACTCCACCTAAGTCCGTAAAGTTAGGGATATCACTGATTGTCACAGTATGTGGGGAGTGCTCTTGACTAAGAAATTGGTCATTTTTACGGTCAGACAAATACGTAATATCACACTTAGAAGTAATCGACTGTTGAACTCGGATAGCGAGCGAACGAATAGATTTCCCCTCTGTAATTGACGTCAGCACTTGGCTTACCTTTTCATCGCCAATCACACAAAAGTTCACAGCGCTCATTGAGCTTTCATCATTCCAACGTATAAAATTCGCAATTCTAAAAAGGTACACCGCTTTCACTTCATAAGGTTTGAAGCTAGCTGCCGAGGTATTCAAAGACATAATAAGCATCGTTAAAGCGGCAAGGCCTAATTTAAAGAAACCGAGCTTAATGCGGTGCTTAAGCCATTTAGAATTCATGAGAGACCCTCACATACACCGATTCTTGATTGACGCTTTTCTGAGATGTGAATTCCGCTTGATAGCCCTCACTTTTACCTATGTTTTCAACAACCACTTCAATTAAAGGCGCTGCGAACGACTTTTTCCATGCGAGACGCGCATCAAAGGTTATTTCATGTGGGTAAGACTGCCATTCATATTGAGTGCCATCGCCTGCTACCCAATAGTCTGGGTAATTCACATTAATGTACTGGCCAATCACATCGAATTGCCAACTTTCTGTGATATTCCACATCAACTGTGCCGTGGCTAAATGTTCATTATCAATATCGTAATAAACACTCGTTTGAGGACTAGATTTCGGGGCATCACCTTTATTCTCACCTTCCAATGTCGTATAGGCGTAACTCAGGTAACTGGCTAGATCTGCGGTGAGTTGGTAACTCGCGCCTAACTCTAAGCCATAAGTTTTTGCTTTATAATCATCAGACAACGCCCCAACATAGACATGATTAGCGGGGATATCATTTGGGTCATAACTGTGGAAGCGAAGGTTGTCATGTTCACTCAGGTAAATCGTTACATCGAGTTCAAAATTTGAATTGTTTGAGTAGCGATAACCCATTTCCGCCGTTACGACGTTCTCTGTTTCAAGATTCGAGCTTGATTTATATACATCTAAGTAGCTGTTGTTTGAATCAGCATTGTAACTATTGAAATAATAGGTGGAATTGGAATCCATATAAGATGGTGCAACAACTGCACGGCTAAGCCCCGCCCATACGGAGTGACGTTGAGTTAACTTATATAAACCACGCAGTTGAGGTGAAAGCTCAGTTGAATCATTCTGTGTAAAGTGTTCAACCTTGGCACCAAGAGTAATAGACAGCGCTTCCGTCATTTGAATTTGAGACTGTATAAAAGCGTTCGCAATATAATCGTTGGCAGATTGGATATTGTAGGCTCGACCGTAGTAATCAGGGTTGTACCAATCAACGTCCGAAACTTGGCTTGAGGAGAAATCAAGGTACATATATCGCAGGCCACCACCGAGTGTTAGCTGATGGTTTGCCGACAGCTGGTTGATATATGTAGAGTCAAAATCGAGGCTCGAGTAGCTTCCTGGAGCGTCTGGCGCGTTATCCTCATTATATTCACCCCACAACGAATATGAGAGTGTCGAACTTTCATCAAAATGGCGAGAATCGTTGAACTGGACGTAAACAGATTGGCTCTTATTATCAAAATCGTTGGCTTGTGATCTGACAAAGGATCCCGAGTTATCATATTGGAACGTATAGAGTTCCGACTCATAAAAGCTTTTCTCACCACCAATACGTAATGACCAATTTTCTTCGGCATTACTTGGCTGAAACACCATCCCTGCCGTTTGTGCCTTCCATTTTTCAGATTCGTTTGTGCGATATGTGGGCTCTTCTCGGTACTTATAAAAGGCACGAGCATTCACACTGTCGTTTAGGCTTAATCCCTGACGAACACTAAATTCATAGTTATCAGTATTAGAAGCGACACCTGAGAGATAAGTCCCCTGCGTATCATCGGCAGACTTAGTAATGATATTGACAACACCATTAACCGCATTGCCTCCCCAAATTGTTCCACCGGGGCCTTTTAGTACTTCGATGCGTTCGATGTCGGCTAGTACATAATCAACGTCGCTCCAATACGTACCCCCATAGACTGGACTAAACAAGCTTCGTCCATCCATCATCACGAGCATCTTGTTATATAGCCCATCATGAAAGCCGCGTGTCGAAACAAACCATGAGGTTTCATTGAATTTGGTGACTTTGAGTCCAGGTACAAGTGTTAGGACCTCTGCAATGGTTTTCGCGCCACTGCGCTGAATTCTCTCATTAGAAAGCACATACACCGACGAGGGAATGTCAGTGAGTTTTTGTGTCACTTTCGAAGCCGTTTCCATTTCGACATCTAACATAGACAACTCTTCAAGGCTCATCGACATGAGTTGATCTAGAGAGTTTTCTTGAGCAGAGACAAAAACAGGTGTCGTTAATGCTAGTCCTAAGCAAACCTGGCGCGATATCATGTGCTCACCTAATATACAGATAGATATTAATCCTTTAATCGATAGTTCAACTATATATGAAATGCCATACTGGTAAATTTCCGATATCGAAAGTTTGAGTCAGGTCACTGTTTATTTTTGGCATTTATAAGACCGTCGTTACTTTCCTCAACGTAAAGGATTAGCACCACGTGACAACGAAGATTTTACTTAATTGCGACATGGGAGAAAGTTTCGGCAATTGGAAGATGGGCGATGATGAATCGGTCATGGAATGGGTCGACATGGCAAACATTGCCTGTGGGTTTCATGCGTCCGATCCCCACGTGATGTCTAAGACTATTAAACTTGCTGAACATTACCATACTCAGATAGGTGCTCATCCTGGCTATCAAGATCTTGTTGGCTTTGGGCGACGTTCAATCCCTCACACTATGGACGAGATCAGCGAATTAGTTTGCTATCAAGTGGGCGCACTGCAAGCCCTATGTCGTTATCACCATACTACGGTTGGGTATGTGAAACCTCATGGTGCCCTTTATAACGATATGATGGCAAACACCGATGTGTTTAACGCCGTCGCTCAAGCGGTTGCTGAGTTCAACATCCCTTTAATGATCCTCTCTTCTTCTGATAATCAACAGTATTTAGACATCGCTGATGATCATGATTTGCCTCTACTCTTTGAAGCGTTCGCAGACAGAGCTTATTTAAACAGTGGACAGCTCGCGCCGAGAACTTTAAAAGGTTCGGTTTATGTCAATCAAGATGATATCTATAACCAAGTCATGCAGATCGTCAATTACGGCTCAGTTACAACGCTCGAAGGTGAACGACTCCCTATTGAAGCCGACACGATTTGTGTCCATGGCGATAATCCACAATCGATCGCATTGATAAAGAAAATCAGACAAGACCTCAACGCTTTTAATTAATATTGCGAAAGCTAGAAAGCTTTAAGCTTCGAAGCGGTTAGTTAAAAATAAAGCGATAAGACCACAAAACAAGAAACCATGGCCAATTACCAAAGCTCATTATTCTGTGATTGGCACGAATGGTATTTTAAAGCGTATTTCTTCGTATCAGTATGGAAGCGAAATGAAGATGAACAAGATTGAATTCAATATCGACCCTGTCGCAGAGTGCAGTGTTCTCGTTACATTAAATCAGGCTTGCTCTTCAAGCGTGACGCAAGGTGTAGAGCACAGTTCAAGTGCAGATGATTCTCGATACATGGCCCATTTTTCTGAAGCCATTCGACAACATTTCGCGTCAGTATTAATGAACGTGACACCGGCTTATCACACAATATTGGTGGATTATCTGCCTTACCGAATATCTGAACAACAATTGGTTGAACAACTTAACACCCTTCTCACTCAATCCTTGTCGACACTTGTAAACAACCATTCCCAATCAAATGTGATTGAATTGCCCGCCTATTATTCTAAAGAGACCGCACTCGATTTAGAACGATACCAAGACAAAGGGCTATCGTTAGATTCTGTTATTGCTTATCACACCTCTCAGACATACCACGTCAGTGCAATTGGCTTTATTCCTGGCTTTGCCTTTATGTCTGATGTGCCTGATGAACTGGTATTGCCACGCCATGCGAGTCCGCGTTTAAGTGTGCCTAAAGGCAGTATTGCTATTGCAGGTTCAAAAACGGCTGTTTATCCATCTGACTCACCGGGTGGATGGAATATTATAGGTAACTGCCCTCTATCTCTGTTCGACTATGGCCAATTAACCAACGCAGACATAGCCTCGCAAGGTCTCTCATTATTGAATGTTGGCGATAGCGTGCAATTTAAAGCCATTACTAAAGAAGAATTCATTGAACTAGGAGGCGTGCTTCATGGTTAAGCCAACACTGACAGTACTTAAGCCGGGTCCAATGAGTTTGATTCAAGATTTCGGACGGTTTGGTGTCGCACACCTCGGTTTAACACAAGGTGGCCCTGTGGATGATTACTCTTACAGTTGGGCTAATCACCTATTACAAAACCCCGTAAACTTAGCCGCGTTAGAAATTACCCTAGGACAATGCACTTTCAAGATCGATCACGATTGTGAAATGTCGATATGTGGCGGAGACTTGCAGGCGGCTTTGGATGGCCAGAAGCTTGATAACTGGAGTACTTTCCAAGCTCGATCTGGGCAGGTTTTATCTTTTGGATTACCGAAGAATGGCCTTCGAGCCTATTTGGCGATTAAGGGAGGGTTTGATGCTCCCGTGACTCTAAATAGTCGTTCTACGGTTACACGGGAAAAGATTGGTGGTTTTACCCAAAATGGTGAGCCTTGCCAACAAGGTCAGAAGATTGCATTCTCAACACATCCCCTCACTCAACCTTTCAAGCCAGTGAGTGTCACGTTCAGATACAAGCCGAACTATAACCTGCCTCTGAACTTACGCATTATTGAAGGTTATCAATGCAATCTGTTTTCTGAACCCGCGAAGGAAACTCTCTATAGTTCCAGTTATCGTGTTGATCAGAATTCGAACCGTATGGGTTATCGACTCAGTGGCGAGCCGGTCGCTTCTCCTGATATTTCTTTGTTATCTGAGGGAATTGCACTTGGGGCGATTCAAATCCCACAAGACGGGCAACCTATCGTGCTATTGAACGACCGACAAACCATTGGTGGATATCCGAAGATTGGGTGTATCGCTCGAATTGACTTACCGAGGTTAGCTCAAGCAAAACCGGGTCATGAAATATCGTTTAGTAAAGGCGATCGCTTGGGCTTACAAGATGTGTGGTGTCAGTGGGCGCAGTTTTTCGGCTATTGATGTGTTTTTTTGATGAACAACCCTAATAGCAAAACAAAACCAGACGTTTAAATTGAAAAATCCAGCTTACTGTTTGCAGCAAGCTGGATTTTGTCTTTGGGTATCGTGGTTCTAGGTTAAGGTATAAGCTTCTAAGAGAATTAGACTGCCTTTAGCCGTGATCTTGCCCTGACACCTTCGCAAGCGCATCTGGGTAACCGCGCTCTTTGGTTAACCCTATCGCTTTGTTTTCAATATCATTCATCTTAAGTGACATTGTCACAGAGTGCGTATCTTCAATCGATATCGATTCAGTTATATCAAACCATTGCTCAGCAACCTTTTGTGCTGCTTCTAACGTGGAGGACGCTTTGACGACTTCAAGTCGAGCATAGCGGTTACCGCAGAAAGACACGTCTGAAGCTCTCAAGCTTGGGTCCGTTCCCGGAATTTGCTGCGCACCGAAAAGCGGCTTGCCGCCAACTTCAGCAGAAGCAAAGCTTGGAATGAACTGAGACATATGAGTAATCGCCGCTCGCGTTCTTAATTCAAGCTGTTCTTCACTCCAACCAGATACGATTTTCTTAAGCAGCTTAGAAGGTAACTGAGGCTGTGATGAATCCGTTGAAGATGAAACCAATCCGCCCTCAAACAGCGTAATCCCCTCTGTCATGCCATGAAGCTGGAACACACCATTAGCATACGGCGTTAATTGCGCCATACCTTGTGGAGTGCCTCTTGGGCCATGAAAGATAACCTCTGGCCACTCTTCCTTACATTCTTGCGAATATGGCCACTCAGTAACGTAGGCGGCTTTAAATTCGACCAACCTTTGCTGCTTAGATCCAACAAAGTCGTCAACGATGCCGGTCTCGAAACCACTCGCATTAATCAAGTAATCTGCCGTCAGGTTACGGCTTTGATTTTCACGGTCAGTGTAAGTTAAAGACCAGCCTTCATGAGTCGATTCAACAGACTGTAAGCGGCTATTGGTTAACACAGTACAATTCGATTGTTTATCAAGGGACAATTGAGCTGTCGCGGACAATCGGAATACACTCCAACCATACTCTTGAACCATCGCAACAGGGTATTTGAGCGTGTCTAAATCAGTGTGTTTAGCAAAAGGAATACACCAATCATCGAGAGATGTAGGCTTTAGAGGCTGTGTCTTTGTAGAAAGCGCTAACAAATCCTCTTTGTTATACAGCTTGTAATAGTCTTCCGGGTCGCCAAGCACTTGATTGCTTTTATCTTGTTTAACAAGGTCAGCATAGGCTTGTTTGATTAGCTTAAGACGAGGAAGTAAATCCGTCGGTTCGCCGCCATCACTATGTGGCACAGCGATGATTGTTGGTCGAATATTGATCGTGTGAGGGAATAGTCGGACAGTATCAATCGACTGCGTGAGCAATTGGAGACACTGCTCTACAGAAATATCTCGATACAAATTGCCGCCAGCGTGCAAGTGGCAAATGGGTGGCCCATTAACCAAACTTGGCCCTTTTTCCAAGATAATGACCTTAAAACCCAGCTCACTAAAATGAATAGCGCTTGTGGTTCCGGCAATACCGCCGCCAACAATGGCAATAGAAGGTTGATTTGTATCCGTTTTGTTGTGGTTCATCGTGTTCTGTAGAATTAGATTAACTGCCTCTATTCTACTTTTGTTCGGCGATGAATTAAATCACATTTTTATCAAGGTCTTAGCATTCTGCTTCTTAATATCCATAAAAAAAACAAAAATAATTTCTTGACTTAATAACTCTAGATTACGATTTGAAGGTTATCTAACAGTCAGATTTGTCCTAAGTGACGCCACATAAAGGCTGTCTCAATACTCGTAAAACATCGATGTTAACTTATCCCTAAAGTTATCCACCGTTTTTGTGGATAACTGTTGATAACGTTCTTGCTAAGTTGCGCAAACCCTTTGTTTACAGGGACTAACCGATGTTCATAAAATCGGCGATATTGAACAATGAGTTTTAATTAATGCTGAGAAATGTCTATTTTAAGGTGAGATATATCTTGTAAGTCACACGAGTTGGTTAAATAAAAAGCGGCCTATCGCGAGTGACCTAAAAGATGTAAATAGGTATTCGCTGCTAGACCGCTTTAAAAAGTGTGGGTGACGTAAGTGAGTCACCCGCCTTTATTTAACCAATATCGTTTTAGTAACTATCCAAAGTCTTTGTTTACTGGCGCCAATAAACGTTTAATCAAACTATTAACTACCGCCGCTAAGGTGATGAAAGTCAGAACAGGAAGAACAATCCACAACATAGGATGAAGTGATGGTTCTAACTCGAAGCCGAAGTTCATCACGCCAGCGACGCTGAGTTCTGAACCCAAAGCTGCAATCGATCCCGCTACCAGTGCCATCAATCCATATTCACACCAAATGGTATTGAGAATGCGCTTCTTGCTTGCCCCTAAAGTTCGATATAAACGAATCTCTTGCTGTCTCTGAGATAGACTCAATCTTAGCAGCGTGAAGATTAACAACAGCCCCGCTACCACGCCAAGTGCCGCGAGCACGGTGATTGACCAGACGATTTGTTTAAGCAGCTCTTGTATCTTGCTGCCCATCTTTCGAATGTCCATCAAACTTACAGTCGGGTGATTACGTGACAGATCGTTGAGCATTTGATTGTGCTGCTCTTCTAATCTGAAGCTCACCAACCAAGTCGAAGGAATCGAACTCAATACATCCGGTGTAAAGATGAAGTAGAAGTTTGGCTTCATTTCACGCCACTCTACCTTCCTGATGCTATTCACGTTGGCCACAACACTCTGGCTGTTTATCGTGAAGGTTAGCTCATCACCAATCTCGAAGCCTAGCTGTTCAGCCACTTCAGATTCCACTGATACGCCTTTCTCTTGAGTCCAAGCACCTTCAAGCACTTCGTTATAGACTGGTAGAGCGTCTCCCCACGTAAAGTTAATCTCTCTGCTCAGTGCATCTGTCCCTTCTGATGTATCGCTGTACTCGTTCGCTTCAACTCCGTTTATTGTGGTTAAGCGGCCACGAATAATTGGAAATGCCTGAGTACGCTCTACATCGTTGGCATCAATGGTCGCCAGATAATCGTCTTTCTCATAGCTCGCAATGTTCAGTGCAAACGCATTTGGCGCGTTTTCAGGTAAGGTTTGTTGCCAATCCGACAACAAATCGCTTCTCACTAACCAGATAATCGATAGCAGCATCAAAGACAACGCTAAAGACCCGAACTGAATGCCAGTCGCAAAAGGTGTGCGATTAATTCGACTTAACGCCAAACGCATCGAAGTTGATGTCGGTAATTTACCAAACAAACGCAATACCACATTACTCACGACCGCTAATACTAAGAACAGACAAGCGATCCCAGCTAAGACAATCCACACCAACAAGTTATCGCCGTACATCAGCATCATTGGAATAATAGGCACAAGCAACAACAAGTACTTTTTATAACTTTCACGTAACTGGTGGTTTGATTGAATAACGCTGATCGCTGATGTGTTGACCAAACCTATTAGTGGAATACCTAAAGCGGGTACGCCAATCAAGATGCTTGATACGATAGCCAATATTGCAGGCTCAGCGCCATAACTAGGAAGCGGTGTTGGCAATAAGTCACCAAGCGGAATTCGTAATAGAAACTCTAGGCCGATACCAATGGCAATACCCAGTACTGCACCAATAGCGACTAACAGAGATACCTGTACAGATAGCCATTTAATGATCCACGGCTTACTCGCACCTAAGCTTTTAAGCATTGCGATGGTTTTTCGACGACTCGCCACATAGTGCTGGCAAGTGAGTACTAAAGTGGTCGCAGCCATGATCACTACGATAGCTACCGTTAGCGATAAGTATTGAGTGGTGCTTTCGAACATGTCGTTGGTACGACTGGCTGAATCTTGTGTACGCCAGCGATCACTTGGTGTCAGTTCGATACTGTCTTGTGCGGCTTTGAGTTTCGATTCATCACCATTTAAAAACAGTCTAAAGCTAACGCGGCTACCTGGTTGGATCGCGCCTGTCGCTTCAACATCGCTGTTGTGAATCAGAACAGCAGGCATTTGTTGGAAAGGGTTAAAACTCAGGCCCGGTTCTTGCGCGATACGCCCTGTAATTGTTAAATCGGCATCGCCTATCGTGACGTTGTCACCTACTTCAACTTCTAGCTGAGCAAATATACGCTCATCAAGCCACAATTCACCCGGTTCAACATGATTGCTTGCCGCATTATCGGCGCCTTCCAGTATCATTTCACCGCGTAAAGGGTAATTGCTCTCTACGGCTTTAACGGTAACCAATTGCATCGAGTTATCACTGAATGCCATGGTTGAGAAGCGAGTTAACTGAGAGCTTTCTAACTGTTCAACCTGAGTCAGGTCTAATAAAGGTTGAGGGATTGGGTTTGCTGATACGAATACACTGTCAGCGGTTAACGCATCTTTGCCCTGCTTTACGATCACCTGTTCCATACGCTCAGCCAAAGCTGAAAGCGCGAACACACAAGCAATAATGAGTGTTAAAGCGATGGATACCGGCCATAACTGACCATGTCGAATCTCTTCGATACTCCATGAAAACAGTCGTTTGTTTAGTCCGTGTGATGAATTCAATTTACACTTCCTCTATGTGACCGACATGCATTTTCAAGGTTCGTTGGCAACGTTGTGCGAGTTTAGGGTCGTGCGTGACGAGAACAAGCGTGGTGCCGTGCGATGAATTGAGTTCAAACAACAACTCGACGATTTTCGCTGCCGTTTGTTGGTCTAGGTTGCCCGTTGGTTCATCGGCGAACAAAATTTTAGGCTTAATCATAAACGCGCGAGCCAATGCGACCCTTTGTTGTTCGCCACCGGACAGCTGAGACGGCAAGTGATCAAGCCTATCTTTCAAGCCCACTGATTCAAGCAGAGCCGTCGCGCGTTCGATGTCTTCGTCTTCACCTTTCAATAAACAAGGTAGCGTGACGTTTTGCAGGGCAGAAAGGCTTGGGATCAATAAGAAGCTTTGGAAAACAAACCCAACGGATTCACTGCGGATTTTGGCTCTCGCTTCGTCATCCAGTTGTGATAGAGGTTGGCCTAACAAACTGATTTCGCCAGAAGTTGGCACATCGAGCCCTGCAAGCAGTGTCATTAACGTGGATTTACCCGCACCTGAAGTACCGACAATCGCAACCGTTTCACCCTCACGAATATCGATATCAACATGCTCTAAGATTGTTAAATGTTCTTGATTAGTAGACACTGTCTTGGAAACAGCTTCTGCTTTTATGATGGATGTATGCATGACTCGACTAATTTCCTTTTTATTTTTTATTTTATTTTCAACCGTTTCGTTAGCTCAAGGCCCTACGTCAGCTCAAGTTTCCAAGTTATTGGTACTTGGCGATAGTTTGAGTGCGGGTTACAACATGGATATCAAGCAAAGCTGGCCAAGTTTGTTGCCAGACGCATTGGAAAAACATGATAAAACCGTGAACGTGGTCAACGGCAGTATTTCTGGTGACACAACAGGCAATGGCTTAGCGCGTTTACCGCAACTGCTTGAAGAACACGCCCCAGACACCGTTCTTATTGAACTCGGCGCAAATGATGGACTGCGTGGCTTCCCACCTAAGCTTATGTCTGCGAATCTGGATCAAATCATCGAGCAAGTAAAAGCCGCGGGCGCGAAACCAATTATGATGCAGATTAAAATCCCACCTAACTACGGCAAACGTTACAACGAACAATTCGAGTACGTTTTTACATCGCTGTCTGATCAACAAGACGTGCCACTTTTGCCCTTTTTCCTTGAGCACATCATCCTCAAACCTGAGTGGATGATGAACGATGGACTGCACCCAAAACCTGAAGCTCAACCTTGGATCGCTGAATTCGTCGCCGAAGAATTATATCAGTATCTTTAAGTTTTAATGGTCTAGCTCAATAAATTTTACACAGCTTTACGTTAGCCTGAGTGCATATCACCGTTAACTGTAAGGTTATTTATGCTGATCGAACCTATTATCAAGGGTGTGGTAGCCAAAAGCGCTCACCCTCTTGGCTGTAAAGAAGCCGTCAAACAACAGATCAAATTTGTTAAGAGTGCGCCGCAAATCAAAGATGGCCCGAAACGAGTCCTGATCATCGGCGCATCCTCTGGCTTCGGCCTTGCCGCTCGTATCGCCCTTACCTTTGGCGGTGCTAAAGCTGACACTATCGGCGTCTCATTCGAGCGCGGTCCTAATGAAAAATCCTTAGGCACTGCAGGTTGGTACAACAATATCTACTTCAGAAAAGAAGCCGAACGAGAGCAGCGTACTGCGATCAACATCGTTGGCGATGCCTTTTCACAAGAGACACGCTCCCAAGTTGTCGAAGCCATCGAAACTTACTTCGAAGGTGAAGTGGATCTGATTATCTACAGCCTAGCCGCTGGCGTTAGACCGAAACCAAATTCCGAAGACTTCTGGCGCTCTGCGATCAAGCCAATCGGTGAAAGCGTCACTGGCGCGACGATATCTCTTGAACACGATCATTGGGTAACCAATACGCTTGAAGCAGCAACCGAAGAAGAAGCCGAAAGCACACTCAAAGTCATGGGTGGCGAAGACTGGGAAAACTGGATAGATGAGCTGATCAATGCTGAATCTATCGCCCCAGGCTGTAAAACCATCGCATTTTCTTACGTTGGTCCAGAAGTGACGCACCCTATCTACTTAGACGGTACTTTGGGTCGCGCTAAGATCGACCTTCATCAAACAAGCCACGCACTCAACCTTGAGCTAGCTAACTTTGATGGCAATGCTTACGCGACCGTGTGTAAGGCATTAGTCACCAAAGCGAGCGTATTCATTCCGGGGTTAAGCCCTTATCTGCTTGCTTTATATAGAGTGATGAAAGAAAAAGAAACCCACGAAGGTTGTATCGAACAGATGCAGCGCTTGTTTAGCAGCAAACTGTATGGTCAGGAAAAAGTGCCACTTGATGGTGAACGACTAGTGCGAATGGATGAATGGGAACTCGATCCAGAAACCCAAGCTCATGTGACAGAGTTACTTGAAGCCATGGATGAAAACAACTTCCAATCAATCGGTGACTATCAAGGTTTTAAAGAAGAGTTTTTACAGTTGAACGGTTTTGCTCAACCATCGGTAGACTATAAACAGAAACTTAACACTGAAGATTTTATAAAGTTAAAGCCTTAATCGAAACTTATCTCATTACTGAGACCCAGATTCATATTTGAAAACCTCTGCAAAATTGCAGAGGTTTTTTTCTGCAACTTTTCTTATACTTAATTAACGTAATGTTCACAGGCTATTTGGTTTCATCATAATTAACACAGGATGTGTTGATGCATTAAGCATAATTGACTCGGAGTCATATGAAGAAAATTAAAACTCTAGATTTAGACATCCCAGACGACATGAAATCCGGTTGGCAAAATATTGTCGACTTGCTGGCTCAGATCACTGAGGTCCCAGCGGCTCTCATCATGCGTGTCCACAGCAACTCCATCGAAGTTTTTTCAACCAGCCGTAGCGAAAATAACCCCTATACCCAAGGCGACTCAGAAACATTAGGCAATGGGTTGTATTGCGAAAGCGTGATGGAATCTCAGCAACATCTCGTTGTTCCTAACGCCTTGGCTGATCCCGAATGGGAAGATAATCCTGATATCAAACTTGGTTTGGTCTCTTATTGTGGTATTCCGTTACTTTGGCCGAATGGCGAGTTGTTCGGTACGATCTGCATCTTAGATTCTAAAGAAAACCACTACACACCTACCTATATCAAGTTACTCGAAAGCTTTCGTACTTCAATCGAATCTCAACTCAAGACTTTGTTTCAGCATGCGAAACTGACTCAGATGAATGAAGAGTTAAAAAACCGCGTTTACACTCGAACTAAAGATCTCGCGAGCCTGAACTACTCACTCAACCAAGAGATTGATAAGCGCAAAGCGGCTGAACAAAAAATCAATTTCCAGAAGAACCACGATCTTGGTACTGGATTTTTGAACCGTAACGCATTTGAGTCTCGCTTAAACCAAAGGTTGTCTACCCAGAATAGACTGACCGATTGTTCATACGCTGTCATTCATATCGGCTTTACCAATGGTCGGCGTATCCAAGCTCGTTACGGTTATAACGCATTAGACCAAGTGCTGGTTGAATACCGTCAACGAATCGAAAGCATCTCCGATGTTGAAGTTTTCACGGCACGCCCTACTTCTGTTGACCTCGTATTGGCGTTCAGCGTTAAGGATTTACAGCATCGCCTCGAAGAACTGTGCAAGAGTTTAGTTAATGTTGGCCATTCAGAATTCGCCATAGATAATGACAAGGTTCATTTGCATGCTTTTATTGGTATTGCGATAACTGACAACGAAGACGATGCTGAAAGTGCGCTGCAAAAGTCGTCGGAAGCGATGCTTGCCTGCAAAGATTCGGGGCAAAAGTTTGCTTATTACTCTCAGTCACATACCGAAGAACAAAGTCATCTGAATAAGATCGAAGGTTATTTATTACACGCGGTTCGTAATGATGACTTGATGCTCTATTTCCAGCCGAAAGTCTGTCCGCTCACTCATCGCTGGGTTGGTGCAGAAGCACTGTTACGTTGGAGGCACCCTGTTCTTGGTGACATCTCAAACGAAACCTTGATTCACATGGCGGAGCAAAACGGTTTGATCTTCGAGGTTGGCAGCTTTGTTTTGCGGAACGCGATTGAAAAAGCCAAAGAGTGGTCACAATACGTCGATGATTTCAAAATGGCGGTTAATGTGTCTGCCGTTCAACTTAAAAACGTGCATTTTGCCGAGCAAGTTATTCACCTCTTAGAAACCTATCACCTTGAACCGCACTTTTTAGAACTCGAAGTCACTGAAAGCGGCCTGATCGCGGATGAAGTGGTGGCAAAGAACACCTTGGAATCTTTGCATGATATCGGTGTTACATTGTCACTTGATGATTTCGGTACAGGCTATGCCTCATTCAGTTACCTCAAGAAGTTCCCATTCGACTCAATCAAGATCGATAAGAGCTTTGTCGACCAAATGTTGAACTCAAGTGAAGACAAAGAGATTGTTCGTTCTATTGTTCAAATTGCCAAAAAACTCGACTTAAAAGTCACCATCGAAGGCATTGAGTCAGAAGTTCAGGAGCAATTCATCGTTGAAGAAGGCTGCGATGTTGGACAAGGTTACCTCTACGGAAAGCCGATGCCCGGGCAAGAATTCGAACATAGCTTAGTCAATCAAAACTATTTGGGGTCAACTCGTTACGCTTAAAGCGAAAAAGAGCAGTTTGTTTTGGATTTAGGTCTACTTTCTCTTTACTCTAAAGGTGGTGATTTTTATAATCGCCGCCTTTCTGTTTTTATCTTCCCTTTATATAGGCATTCCTCGTTATGGATCAGTTGACTGCAAAGCTTAAAAAGCTCGAAAAACAAAACTTCCGCGCATATCAACAAATTAAAGGTCAATACGACTTTGCTGATTTCGAATTACACATCGACCACGTTCAAGGTGACCCGTACGCATCTTCTTCACGTTTTCGCGCAACACGCGCTTGGTCGTTAACAGGGTTAGGTTGGCTGAAAGAAAAGTCTTACGAATACCAAGTAGCAGCGCGTGACTTTATTGCACGTAGCTTCTCTGAGTTTGCTAAGCAAGAAGCGACCGTGTCTATCGCATTAACGGGTCAAACTGTTTTGGATAACACATCAGTGGTTTTCACCGAGCACGGTATCGAAATCCGTTTTCGTATCAACTTACCTGCTGATGGTCGTAGCATTCTTGCAAAGAAAGCAATCAACATCATTACGTTCTATTTGCCTAAGTTTATTCGTCGCGCAACGCTTGAACGCGAACTCAACATCGAAGCGATGATTAAGCATTGTGAAGCCATTGAGGACCAAGACGCGTTACGCGCTCAATTGGAAGAAAACAATCTAGCGGCATTTGTAGCAAATGGCAGCGTATTACCTCGTATCGCAGGTAACTGTGATTTACCAATGAAAGGCGCGGTTCCTTTCCTAGCACCAGAGTCTTTGAGTGTTACCTTAAACACACCAAACCAAGGTGATGTGACCGGTTTAGGCATTCCTAAAGGCATCACACTGATCGTTGGTGGTGGTTTCCATGGTAAATCTACACTACTGAACGCCGTTGAACGTTCTATCTATAACCATATTCCAGGTGATGGTCGTGAAGGCATCGTGACGGCGACTGATACGATGAAGATCCGTGCAGAAGATGGCCGATGTGTACATAACTTGAATCTTTCAAACTACATCAACCATTTACCAATGCAGAAAGATACGTCTGATTTCAGCACACAAGATGCATCTGGTTCAACTTCGCAAGCAGCGTGGCTACAAGAATCAATTGAAGCGGGCGTACAAACACTCCTTATCGATGAAGATACGTCAGCGACTAACTTCATGATTCGTGACGAGCGTATGCAAGCGCTAGTATCAAAAGGGGCTGAGCCTATCACTCCACTTGTTGACCGTATTGGCCAACTGCGTGAAGAGATGGACATCTCAACTATCGTGGTAATGGGTGGTTCTGGTGATTACTTAGATGTGGCTGACACTGTGATTCAAATGCACGACTACCAAGCGGTAGACGTAACTGAAAAAGCACAAGAAGTGATCGCTCAACACCCTACTCAACGAACTAACGAATGTGAGACAGCATTAGAAACTTTTGTTCCTCGCTCGTTAAACCGCGCTGCACTGATGAACATTCTTACTGACGGTAAATTCCGTGTTAACGCGAAAGGCAAAGAGTCACTGCGTTTTGGTAAGGAATTCGCGGACCTTTCTGCATTAGAGCAATTAGAGTCAACTTCAGAAGTAAACGCGATTGGTTGGGCATGGTTCCAGTTTGCACAAACTCCAGGTTGGTCAAACAACCCTGCTAAAGAGTTTAGCGCTATCTTAAGCGATGAGTGGCACGTGAACATGCCAAACTACGGTGACTTGGCGAAGCCAAGAGTATTGGATGTCATGGCCGCACTAAATCGTATGCGTAAATCTCAGTT
Source organism: Vibrio sp. 14N.309.X.WAT.E.F5 (assembly GCF_030397615.1). Classification (NCBI taxonomy): domain Bacteria; kingdom Pseudomonadati; phylum Pseudomonadota; class Gammaproteobacteria; order Vibrionales; family Vibrionaceae; genus Vibrio; species Vibrio sp. 14N.309.X.WAT.E.F5. Next base: position 32,757 of record NZ_JAPNXR010000013.1, read on the forward strand.
CAAACCTTCAAACTCGAACTAATACCTCGCGATAAGTTAATCTTTATTATTGCGGCTCTCATTTATGAGGGCCGTTTTTTTGCGTTCAATTCCTATATTTCTATCTGATTCGCCCACTCTTTACATGACTACATTGTTGGTCAGCGCTTTAATCATAGAAATCCAAAAAATCATGACACAGTTTTTACAAATCTATAGTGATATTCAGATAAAGTCCCGATTCGATAAGTGTAACTAAATGTAACGGGCTTGGATTTTGATTAACCATAAACGCGTAAAAATGCGTGATCACAAAGGTGAAGTAAGGCTCTTTAGAAACCGAGTCATCATTGCATTCATCGGTATTCTACTTTTCACTCTCGTCTTAGTTGGTAACCTATACCGACTCCAAGTTCAAAACTTTGAAAACTACCAAACTCGCGCGAATGGCAATCGAATCAAGGTTCTCCCTATCCCTCCCGTCCGTGGGCTTATCTTTGACCGTAACGGTAAGCCGTTGGCAGAAAATAAACTGGTCTATAACTTAACAATGGTACCTGAGAAGTCTGGTGATATAGAGCCATTATTAGAACAGTTAAATCAATATATTCCATTAAGCCAAGAAAAAATCGATAAGTTTAAAGAACGTTACAAACACACCCGCCGCTTCAAAACCGTTACGATTATAGAAAACTTAACTGAAGAAGAAATAGCAAGATTTTCGGTGCATCAGTATCAGTTTCCTGGTGTGGCTGTTGATACTAACCTAACCCGATTTTACCCGAACGGTGAAGTGCTTACGCACGTGTTGGGTTATGTTGCACATATTAACGATGGCGATTTACGAAAACTGGAAGAGCTCGGCAAGAGAGACAATTATCAAGCAACGACCATTATCGGAAAGTTGGGGGTCGAGCGTTATTACGAAGATTTGTTGCATGGCCAAAAGGGCTACCAAGAAGTCGAGGTTAATAGTCGTGGACGTGTGGTCCGTACTATTAAGTACGTGCCGCCAGTGGCAGGCAAAGATATCGTGCTAAACATCGACTTGGACTTACAAAAGTATGTATTTGAACAACTCAAAGGTCGCACAGGCAGTGCGGTCGTGCTAGACCCTGGCGATAACAGCGTTTTAGCGATGGCTTCAAGCCCTAGCTATGACCCTAACCTTTTTGTTGATGGTATATCGAGTAAGAATTACCAGCGGCTTCTGCACGACCCAGCTCACCCTCTAGTTAATAGATCGACTCTAGGTGTCTATCCACCAGGATCGACAATCAAACCCTTTATGGCGGTTGCAGGACTAGAAGAGCACATTATCTCGAAGAACACGGTAAGAAACGATCACGGCTCTTGGCGCATTCCTGGTTCTAAACCTAATTCCAAATCTTGGCGTGACTGGAAGCGTTGGGGACATGGTCCCGTCGATGTTACTCAAGCAATCGAAGAGTCGGTTGATTCCTTTTTCTATCAAATTGCATTTGATTTGGGTATTGATCGCATATCTAAGTGGATGAATCGCTTCGGGTTTGGTGAACCGACTGGCATCGATATCTATGAAGAAAGCAACGCTAATATGCCAACTCGCGAATGGAAAATGATGCGCTATCGTACGCCTTGGTATCAAGGTGACACGGTACCTATCGGGATTGGTCAAGGTTACTGGACATCCACCCCTTTGCAATTGGCAAAAGCGACCTCTGTACTGGTCAATCACGGAAAAGTAATAGCACCACACCTTCTTCGAGCAACACTCGATCACGGTGAAGACTTAGAGACACAAACCTTAATTCAACCTGAAAAAATGAAGTCTATTGACGAGGTACCAGATAGCCTGTGGGAAGTTCCAATTAATGCGATGAGACTCGTTAACCACGGCAGTCGTGGTAGTGGTAGAAAAGCGTTTAAAGGCAGTGAGTATACAAGTGGTGGTAAATCAGGTACATCACAGGTTTTCGGCTTGGCAAAAGATCAGGTGTACAACTCAAAAGAGTTAGAAAGGCACTTGCTTGACCACGCACTCTACACAGCTTTTGCACCATACGAGGATCCTGATTATGTGGCTACTGTAGTTATCGAACACGGTAATGGTGGTTCAAAAGTCGGAGCGCCTTATATCCGAAAAGTGCTCGATTTTGCATTTGAGCATAAAAGCGGCCAGAACAAAGATAACTCCTAGTACCAAGAAAACCCCACTCTAGATTCATAGTATGGGGCTTTTTATTTTAGGGTTTCATTAAACGTAGCTCGAGACTCCGTAGACTACGAGCTTCTCAATATATGCCATGCTTCGCACAATGTCTGAAACTTAGCCGTGTTGCCCTCGTCCCTATCTGGATGCCAACGTAGTGCGAGGCGTCGCCACCTTTTACGAATCTCTTGTTGAGTCGCGTCGAATGGCAACTCAAACAAACTGAGTGCATGGCTTCTGTCCATATCCGTTTCACTACCACCAACAAACCTTTTGTATCGCGTCCAAAACTCATTCAACAACCTTTTGACTTCACCCTCATCCGCCTCATAGTTGAGCCAGTTTATGTAGTAGTCACGTAATGGGTCTTGGAGGTCGATGGTATGAGTGCTGCCATGATAACGGCCGCTCATCAGTTCAATGTCCATAGCTTGAACCTGCAACCAACTGTCTGGATACAAGGTCTCTTGCAATTGATAGAGGGCGTTCATAATTAAGAAGTTTTTCTTAAACAGCTCTTTTTCAGGTACGGGATCTAACACTGGTACCAAACCGAGATCTTTGAGGTGTGCTGCCAAGGTATGCACTTTCCACCCACTTGGCTTTTGCTTAAGCACTTCCATAATTGGCCAAAGCAACGGGTTTTCCATATGCGCTTGAAAATTAGGGCTAATATCCTGATGACTTGGTGAATCTGGATTGTCTAACATAATTAAGTGAGCCGTTGCCATATGCATTTGAGTGTCTTATTAATTGAAAGCGATTTACGACAGTTTGTCGAGTTTCAAATCAAATAAACATCAATCCGTTGCACCAGATATACAAAAGGCCAGCATTACGCTGGCCTTCAAGAATATACAGTTTAACTTATATGAGCTTGAACTGATTAGATAACGCCAAGCTCTCTTAGACGTTCCATTAGGTATTCATTTGCCGTGTACTTCTCAGACAAAACCACTTCTGGTTTCGGGTGAAGGAAAAGAGGCAAAGAAATTCGAGACTTTTCTTGGCGAGCACCTGATGGGTTGATTACACGGTGAGTCGTTGATGGGAAGTAACCACCAGACGCTTCTTGCAGCATGTCACCAATGTTGATGATCATGTTACCGAAATCACATGGCACATCAATCCACTCATCATTCTGAGCTTTAACTTGAAGGCCAGGCTCGTTTGCAGCAGGAAGAACAGTCAGCAAGTTGATGTCTTCGTGTGCCGCTGCGCGGATAGCACCTGGTTCTTCATCACCTTGCATTGGTGGGTAGTGAAGAACGCGAAGCAGCGTTTGTTCGCTACCATTAATCATTTCAGAAAGCGCGATTGAGAACTTCTCTTGTACTTCTTGAGGTGCATGTGCTTCAACCCAACCTAATAGCTCTTGAGCAAAAGCATTAGCACGTTGGTAGTAATCTAGAATCTGTTCTTTTAGCTGTTCAGGAATCTGACCCCAAGGGTATACGTGAAAGTACTCTTTGATGTCTTTTACAGTGTGGCCCTTAGCAACTTCAGACACTGAAGGTGGAAAATATCCATCTTGTGTTTCAACATTAAAGCGGAAGTTCTCTTTCTCTTCAGAAATGAAGAATTGGTACCAGTTCTCGTAAATTGACTCAACAAGCTCTTTTGGGATCGGGTGATTCTTAAGAACACCAAAACCCGTTTCACGTAGAGAGCGAACAAATTGTTCTGCTGCGTCGTCAGCAAGGTAATCGACAGTTTCCAGTTTCATGACTTTTCTTTCTTGTTATGTAGTGATGCAACGATTTTAAGGATCGCTTTGTTGTAAATCAAACTTTTGTGAAACTCTCGCAACCGTTTGTCTAGATACTGGGCGATAACGCTAGTTTTCAACAAATATGGTGATTAGAGCACAATTGAACACTGTTCATTATTGTGTAACTATACATGAAACTTATACAGGATCTGATGATGACAATTACGCCACTTGCTCAAAATAGACCTCTACTCTCACTAACTGCAGTCTATCTTGTTATCTTTCTCTTTTCAGCCTTTGCTCCGTCTTCAAGAGCCGTTTGGATCGCTGAGATTGTCCCTGCTCTCGGTATTCTTGTCGGGATATGGTGGTTATCCACCAAGCTTACCTTTTCAAAGACGGCTTACGTCCTGATGTTCATCTGGTTGGTTCTGCATACGATTGGGGCTAAGTATACCTTCGCTGAAGTACCATTTGATTGGTTTAATAACTTGATTGGATCTGAACGTAATAACTTCGACCGCGTGGCGCACTTTTCGATTGGTCTTTACGCTTATCCGCTCGCTGAATATTTGATTCGTAAGAAACTGGCTCAAGCGGTATTGGCGTGCTTCTTTGCTCTGTTTGCCATCATGAGTGTTGCAGCAGGTTATGAGATTATTGAGTGGTGGTACGCGGAGATTGCAGGTGGTGATGAAGGTATCGCATTCCTTGGTTCACAAGGTGATATTTGGGACGCGCAGAAAGACATGCTTTGCGACACCACCGGAGCGATAGTCTCGCTATTGATTCTTAAGCTTCAAGGTCGAGTCAGAACTTATTAATACTAGCCTTTAAACCTGAACTTCAATACCAAATTTGAAATGCCACACACATTATATGCTGTGGCATTTATTCTTCTCTATTACTTCATTGTTACCTTGCCACCCACAAACTTGTAGGCTGGCGTACCTCGAACCAAGGTATCTCGCGCAAATTCGATACCACACTCAGGGCAAACGCATGGTTCTGTCGTGAAATCTTCGACTATGCGTTCCTTAAAGCACTTTACGAGCGCACCTTTGCCACCTTTTCGATACTTGAAAAGTTGCGTCTTACATTTAGCGCAGAATATCTGAACCGTTTTGGTCGGTTGTTTCTTGTTAGGTTTAGCCATAGACGTTAGTGATTGTACTTATTATTTCTTAAGTTTAGGGGCGACAACAACCAAGCTTATCCCAAGTAAAATGACAGTCGATGAGATAACAAATTGCATGGTGACGGGTTCAGATAGCAACAAAACACCGCCAAGTGTCGCGATAACTGGAACAGAAAGCTGTGCAATCGATGCGACGACGGTATTCAGCTTTTTCACGACGTAATACCACAAGCTATAACCCACGCCAGAAGCCACTGAGCCCGACAATACTGCGTAAATCAAACCTTGCTCAGTGATGGATATTTGCGATGCCACGTTTGGAATAACCGTTAACAGGCTTAATAACACAAGGATCGCTAACGAGCTAAATCCAAAGTTGGCAGTCGTAGATTGCAACGCGTTTGTGGATTTCTTACCCGCCAATGTATAAATGCCCCACCCAATTCCAGCCAGAGCCATCAATATGACAGAGGTTATATCTGGCGAACTTGTCGATTCCGTCGGCATGAGTAAGTAAATGAGCCCAGAAACTGACAACAAACAACCACACCACTCTAATAATGACATTTTGTTGCCAGCTAACAAGTGTGCGGCAATCATAGTGAATTGAACCGCGACAAACAGAACCAAAGCGCCAAGCCCTGCCCCTAGCGTTAGATAAGCATACGAAAAGCCGAACATGTAAACGAGCAACGCCACTATGGCGGTTAAATCAAACTGAGAACGAACCTTGGTGTATGTCGATGCGTTGTTAACCTCTTTATCTTGTTTGCGCTTAGCGCTTGAAGATAAGGTTAATAAAATCAACAGGGTAAACGCACCCGATATGATACGCACGATCGAAAAACTCAAAGGATCAATCGTTTGATCCATCAAAGCCCAGCGACACAATACAGAATTGGCTGCAAATGCCACCAGCGTAATAAATGTGATAATCACCGTTTGCATCGTGTTGTCCTAATCAAGTTATCTCTGGTTTCAATCAACGTCAGGCTTTACCCAAACTTGGCTAAAGTCGAACCAACCGAGTGCATTGCACTTTGCGTTCTGCAGCGTACCGCATTGGTCTTTGTTTACACCTAGCCAACAGTGGAACATCGGGATCAACTGATTGCTTTGCACAAGTTGTTTCCCTAGTTGTCTTGCTGGGAATTGCTCAAACTCGCCCGATCGCCAACGATCAATCATGTGACACCATTGGTCAAAATCTTCTGCTGGGCTAGATTCATCGAGAAAGCTGTAATCCATTAACCAACCGGCCAGCGCATCATCTCTATTGTTGGCAATCCCCATTGGGTTAATCCAAATATCAACATTGTCGGCGTGTGGAGGATCAGTTTCGTAACCGAAAAGCTCGACATCAACGTTGTATTGCTTCAACACAGTGACGATTGCTTTAGCGAGCGTTGGAAACATCGGATGTTGGCATTGATACGCCAATCTCACGCTTGGTTTAGCGCTTGCTGGTGGGCAAACTGGCGTTTTTAACTTGATGTCATACCAACCGGGTTTGATTCCGTAAGCATGCAGCACACCCAAGTCGATAACCGTCTCTTTTGGAATATGCACAAACAGATCTGAAGCGTTCAAAGCATTTGATAAGAACTCTGCCCACGCTGGATCTTGTGCGATACCCTTCTTTCTATTGAGTAGTAAATACGTACAGCCCGGATCAAGTTCAACTTCATCGCTGTCACCACGATCTGCCATTACTGGTTTAGAGAGGCTTGGGTAAACCATTGATGAATAAGCCTCATCGACCACCCAAACTTCAACGCGATCAATCAGCGGCCTAAAACCAAAGTATCCGTTAAAAGCCGTTAGCACGAGTTGCTTCTCATCATTCTTTTCAATGCGATAAGGGCCAGTACCAATCGGTCGAATGTCGTAGTCTTCACCACGTAAAATCATCGGCAAGGTCACTTTAGCGACCGATTCGGTAAGCGCGAGTGGGAAGTACTTATCTGGACGCGTTAGAAAAACATCAACCACGCAATTGGCCGGTGATGAGACATCTTTAATATGTGAGAACATATTAAGTGGTTCAAGCAAAAGAAGCGTATCCACAACGTGGCTTGTTAACAGCGGTTCTCCATTATGAAAACGAACGCCCGGCCTTAGAAAGAATCGCCATTGGTGGTCGTTAATCTTTTGCCATGAATGAGCAAGATCAGGCTGTAGCTGATCGTTCTCATCGAGGCGCGTTAACCCACTGAACACCTGGCACGTGATGTGTTGTTCAGATCGTCGCATAGATTTAGTTGGGTTAAGCATGGAAAGTGGACGGTAGTAAGGCAAACGAATAACTTGTTCACCTTCTTGGTACTGTACGCCCAAGTAATTTTGAATCACTTGAGTAAGCTTGGCTGCATTGTGGTCAAGTACCGACAGTGCTTGCCCAATCTTACCTTCTTCTAAGTAGCGGCGTGCTAGGTTTTCGCTTACATCACAGCGATTCTGCTTAAAGATAAGCTGAGACAACTTACCTCGACCCGCTGCCGGTAACCACTCTACCCAACCCTCTTCTTCGAGTTTGTTAAGCACCATTCTGGCATTACGACGGGTACAACAGAGCACATCTGTTATGTCGTCGAGCTGAACATCAGAATCTTTACCATCGAAATATTCGAACAGGGTTTCAAATTGAACGCGAAGTCTTGGGCTACTCATAAAGAGGAAAACTTATTCAAAGGATATTGAATTCAGTTTCCCTATTTTATGAGTCAAAATCAATCGAACTTATTAGTTTTTACGAAGAGATTACGAATGTGACTTGATTAAGTAGACTTATTAGAAAGTCAAAAACCGAATTAAACCTAGTTATAACGTATAGTTACATTACATCGCAGCCGATTTCAGTGGCGATATCACGGAGCTGTTGTTCATTGTCTAATTTAATCGACCATTTACATTCTGAACCGTTGGCAGAAATAACGTTTGCCCCTTTTCCGATCAGTTGAATCGCATCAACTTGCGCTTGCAGTGTGACTCTATGCTCACCATCTAAACGAACAACCAACTCATGTGCCGTTGCAATAACTTTTCCACTTTTAAACGTTATGACCATGGATTTCTCTAACTAAAATAAACAATTTGTATATGAGGTTAATAAGCTGGGGGTGTAATGATTCCTATCCCCAGCCTTTGTTATCGAATTAGCGTTTGTGCTTCTTCACAGCAATGGTTAAACGGCTTGTACATACCAAGCGTTGACGCTCATCAGTGATGTTTATCTGCCATACTTGGGTGGACACACCAAGGTGAATGGGCTCGGCAGTGCCAATAACATGCCCTTCACGCATCGAGCGAACGTGGTTTGCGTTAATATCCAAACCAACGCAATAGTAGCCTTCTGGTACACAGAAATTAGCCGCTAATGAGCCAAGCGTTTCAGCTAAAACTACCGATGCGCCGCCATGAAGCATGCCCAGCGGTTGGTGCGTAAAATGACAAACCGGCATGGTCGCCACCAAGGAATTATCGTTGACCTCAGTGTAAATAATGTTGAGGTGCTCAATTAAGGTATTTTTTGAGGTCGCGTTGAAGGTATCTAGGTCAACGGGCTTTTTCCAAATACTCATGTGGGTTCCTTAATTATTGACTTTGTTTGTGCGTAAGCGGCTTTATTAACACGAATGGAGATCTTAACGATAACAATCGTTCTTAAGTACAATAGTTATCTTACAACTATTAGTTATTACGCAAGTTGATGTTAACATGCATAAAAACCGAATACACAGAGGATATTGTATGACGTCATGGACGAAGTTTGCCTCGCTTCTCACTCTTGCAGGCCTAACCGCATGTAGCGCTTCCCCGACAGGAAGAAACCAACTGCTGCTTTTTTCAGATCAAGATATGTCTCAGCTTGGAGCACAATCTTTTGAGCAAATGAAGAAAGAACAGCCAATCAGTAAAGATGCAAAAACCAACGCTTATGTTCAGTGCGTAGCGAACAGTATTACTCAACACATCCCTAAGCAAGGCTTTAGTGAATGGGAAGTCGTTGTTTTTGATAGCGACCAAGTGAATGCGTTTGCCCTACCTGGTGGAAAAATTGGCGTATACACGGGTTTACTCAATGTTGCAGTTAATCAAGACCAACTCGCAACAGTTATCGGACACGAAGTGGCTCACGTTCTCGCTGACCACAGTAATGAACGTCTATCTCAATCTCAAATCGCTAATACTGGCTTATCTATAACTAGCGTCGCGTTAGGCGCATCAGAATACAAACAGTATCAGGGCATGACAATGGCTGCGTTAGGCTTAGGTGTTCAATACGGTGTTGTTCTACCTTATGGTCGAACTCAAGAGTCTGAGGCCGATATTGTAGGCTTAGAGTACATGGCTCAAGCTGGGTTCGATCCAAAACAAAGTGTCGATTTGTGGCAAAACATGGCGAAAGCATCAGGTGGGAACCAACCACCCGAGTTACTTTCTACGCACCCTTCCCACAATACGCGTATTAAAGATCTGCAAGCGAAAATAAAAACGTTGCCTCAATCTGGAACATCAAGACCAAATTGCAAAGCGTAACCTGATGCTAGATTAGATTTAGAGCCTCAAATACAAAAACGCCCTATCCATATTGGTTAGGGCGTTTTAGTACATCAAGCTAATGAGTTATTCAGATAGCGTTAACTCTTGAATTATGTACCTAAAATTTGTAATGGTAGGCTGAGTAACTGATCGCCAGTTGATGCGAAGTACCAGATAACGCCGATTAAACTGCTCACTAAGCCCACATACCAAAGGAATGATACGAGTTGGCCATATTTATCTAATGGCAATAAATGACTGTGGTGACGCCCTTTCCATTCGAATAGGATTTCAACACTACCCATGATCAATAAGAAACCAAATAAGGTTAAGTTCAACTGATAACTCAGCACGACGCCAGCAACCGCTGCTGCCACGCAAAGCACAATACCAAGAACGCTGTTCATTGAAAAACTAATACTTTTCAACACATGACCGCCATCAAGAGGCAAAATCGGCAGTAGATTGAACAGGTTTAACAAGGCATTAAATACCGCAAGCCCGGCAAAGAACATCTCGCCAGTCGCCCAATACAACACCATAAATATCAACGACAATATCAAGCCAAACAATGGCCCCATGATAGAAATAACCACATCTTGCCATCGTGTATTGATCTTTTCGTCGGATAACGCCAAGCCACCTAAGAATGGAATTAAATAGATGCCTTTGGTCTTCATGCCAAAGTACTTCATTGCTCTGATATGACCGTATTCATGGAACATAAGACAAGCGATCAAGGCAAGCGCGAACTGAATTGAAAATAGCCATGAGTAAGCCGCTAAACTCGCAGAGGCAAGTACCACCTTAATTAACTTAGCACTCTTGAGGGCTTTCATACCCAACGACACTAACCCGATTAAGCTAAAACGCTTCTCAGGCTTAGGTGCTACTACGGGAGTTTGTTGCTCGATATCTTTAGTATTGCGATTGCCTTCGGTGATGGTTTGTCCATTAACAGATGCTTTGTATGTCATCTCGAACGGTTGCCATTGAACCAACGCTTCAACGTGACACTGCAACGTTTCTTCTCCAGATCGGAGCGTAAAAGTATGCGTTCTCGCATCATCTTGATCTGTCGTTGCATCCAACTGAGAGACCAACGTGTTATCCCAAAATAACTGTTGCCACCCTGCCATTGACCCCTCTAAACGAAGCGGTTTACCAAGAAACTCTATCGCGAGTAATTCCAAACTAAAATTCCAATTTAATGACTTTCTAAATGAACCAACATTATGCCGATTTAGCGATTAGCGGTAAACATAAACAAAGTTGTTACATATTGAGCAGTTGAACACTATTTGTACCAATGAGATTCACAATCATTCTGGTCACACCTCCAACCACCAATAAACCATTGATTGTAGTTATATTATTAGTGTTAAAGTCCCGCCCCTTAAAAATATAACTTCACAAAATAACAACTCATTCTTTGACTTTATATGAAATATGAATTTAACATGCCGTTTACATTAGAACTTAAACACCAACAATGCTCAGTGTGTTTTCAACAATAAGAATGAGATTTGATGCCCTAGGAGGGTCACGGATGAAAACAATACAACGCTCTCTCGTTTCGCTTTCTGTGCTATTTGCATGTAATTCACTTGCGGCTGGTTTCCAAGTTGCTGAGCATTCTGCTTCAGGTCTTGGTCGCGCATTTTCAGGTGAAGGTGCCGTAGCCGATAACGCGAGTGTGCTAGCGAGAAACCCCGCCGCAATGACCCTATTTGATACAGCCCAATTTTCAGGCGCGGTTTCTATCGTTGATCCAGAGGTTAACGTCACTCAAACCAAAATTAATGATAGCGATTTCAATCAGAAGTCTTCTGACGTAGCCCCTTTGCAAATAGTCCCAGCCGCTTACTACATCAGTCCAATCAATGAAAAGTGGGCATGGGGGATTGGCATGTTCACTACATATGGCGTTGCTACTGATTATCCCGACGATATTTATGCAGGTGATTTAGCTGGTGACACATCTTTGGTGTCCGTAAACCTAAATCCAAACATTGCTTACAGAGTAAATGAAAGCTTAAGCCTCGGTGCTGGTATCAATCTAGTATATGCGGAAGCTGAATTAAATAGACACAAAGGCAGTCTGCCTGTTGGCGGATCGCCAAGTGACAAACTGATATCAATGACTGGTGAAACGTTCGCTTTTGGCTGGAATGTGGGTGCGTTGTATGAGCTGAATAAAAATAACCGTTTTGGTTTTGGCTATCGCTCATCTGTCGAACTTGATTTTGATGACGGTGAATTTACTGATTACACAGGTCTAAGAATGGCAAACGACGCCCCTGGAAAAACAACAGGTCGTCTTGAAATTGAACTACCCGATATCTTTGAACTATCGGCTTTTCATCAACTTAGCGATGCTTGGGCAATACACTATGGTTGGCAATTAACCAAATGGAGTAAGTTCAAAGAATTAAAAGCAACGAGCTCAGATTGTAAAAATAATGAGTGTTTCTTAAAAACCGAGCATTACGAAGACAACCAAAGATGGTCTGTAGGTGCTACTTACATGGTTAACCAAAGCTGGACTCTACGTGCAGGTTTGGCATATGACGAACAAGCTGGTGAAGCAACGTTAAGCATCCCCGATAGCGACCGTATGTGGTATTCAGCCGGTTTAACTTATGCAGTTTCTGAAAACATGACTGTCGATGCAGCATTTGCGTTAGTACAAAGTGAAAGTGGTTCGTTTACCGAAACGGATGCGGCAGGACAAAAGCTTACATTTGATGCTGAGGGCGTTGCTTACCTTTCAGCGATTCAGCTTAACTACACCTTCAACTAACCGTACGGGAATAATTACATGAACAACAAATTTTCTTTATCTCTCGTATGCTCGGCATTACTACTTTCTGGCTGTGGGGACAACAGTGAAAGCTCTGGCGATTCAACAGCTGCACCTTATTCTGATGCAATTAACCAATCATTGGCTAGAAGTTCAAAAATTAGCTTCACTCTGCTAGGCAATGAAGCAGATGTACCTCTTCCTTCGTTTTTCTTATTTGATACCAACGATCACACTTTAAACATCCCGTTAGATGCAAATTCAACAGGACTGTTGAATGACCCAAAAGTAGCCATGGGTGAAGCTGATGGTTGGAGTACTATCATGCCATTCACTATTAATGTGAATCTTCCAAGTGATAGGACGCTGAAGAATGATGTCGTGATGAACGGAACGACGCCGTTTAGCGCGCACCTAAATTCCGGGGTAAAAGTTGCTAAAGTGGATGTTGATCTGAGCACCGGTGTCATGTCTAACTTTACTGCGCTAACTGCTGGAGTTGACTACTTAGTGGCATCTAGCGATTTCAAGACGATACAAGTTTTACCTCTTAAAGGTTTAGATCCTAGCTCTGACTACATCTATGCACTAACTGACTCAATTATTGATAGCGCAGATGAACCACTAGGAACATCAAGCTCCTACGCGTCTTTAAAAACGACAGATATAGACCAAGCAGGCTCGCTCGATTTACCACAAAAAATCATCCATCAAGTTGAAGCTTTATTCGCTGGCTATGGTGAAGTGTCAAGTTCAGATGAGATCATCTATTCATCTTGGTTTACGACTGCTTCAGCAGGTAACGTTATGAACGGGACCAAAGCTGCAATTGCACAAACGATTAGTCCCGCAGTTAACCCTTCTGATATATGGAAGAACCTAGCGAATCCAAATAATATTTCGGTAGCTGATCTCGACAAGCTGTATACATTCACAGTTGATGGAGCGAAACAGGATTTTGCTACAGCTGTACAAGCTGACGCGATGTTTAAAAGTGCTTTTGGCGAAGATGCTGCTACACAATTAGCAGCTGGTTACAATGCTAACTTCTCAGCACCAGCTGCAGCTTCTATTCAAGTGTATAGAGGAACCGTTGAGCTACCGTACTTCTTGTCTGATTCATTAACAGACGATGAGTGGAAAAAAACGCCTTGGCGCAGTGCTATGCCTAGTGTGTTAACTATCCTAAATGTACTAAGCTCAGGAAGTGATGCGGACAAAACAGCCATCGCTACACAACTGGCAGGTATCGGGATTACTGAACCTGCAACTCAACTATATCAAGCAGAATACCAACAATTACTCATTGGAGAAAAGTTAACTCTTGCGAGTGGAGAGCAATTGGATAGCTCTAGGGTTATGACTAAATACAGCGCAGTTCCGCAAATTCGCTCAGTAAAGTCAGTGCCGTTCATTATGTTTGTTCCTGAAGGAACATTGATCGGTAACGATTTACCAATTCTTCAATATCAACACGGTATCACTAACTTGAAGGAGAGTGCTTATGCATTTGCAATTCAACATATTGCTGGAGGTTTAAGTAGCAAGCCCTACGCTATCATCGCAATCGACCAACCACTTCACGGTCAACGCGGACTAAGTGCGGATGTCGTGACGACACCAACGACCCCTACCGTATACATGAATCTTGAGTACTTGCCTGTTGCTCGAGACAATATTCGCCAAAGTGCAATTGATGGGCTTGGAGTTCGCTTTGCTTTAAATTCTGCTACTGATGCAGCATTCAGTAACCTAGATAAGACAAATGTTTCTCTATTTGGCCATTCTATTGGTGCCATTACAGGAATTAGCTCCTACACGGTTGGTAACACTGAGTTGAATTCTGCAATCGACTCTATGTTTAGCTATACAAGTGCTACCCTTGCTAACCCAGGTGGAGGCATTGCACCGTTCTTGCTAAATTCAGGTTCTTTCTCGCCAGAGATCAAGCATACGGTCAGCCTATCAAGTGTAACCGAGTACCAAGCACACTATACGAGTAACTGTGCGCCAGTAAGTAAGTCTGGTGGTGTTTGCTTTGCCGAATATTACACTGCTTTAAGTAGTGATAGTGCTTCTGCTTCAGACAAAGCTATCAAAGCGACAATCGACTCTACCCAGACTTCATTCATGTATGCTGCTCAAACAGTTCTAGATAATGTTGACCCTTACAACATTGCCTCTACCACTTTGGGACCGGTATTTGGTATTCAAGCCGACGGTGACGAAACAATACCAAACTCTGTTGCTGAGATCCCAACAGCTGGAACCGAACCACTGTTTAAAAAGTTATCATTGGTTAATACTGCACTGGACTCTTCGGGAGACAAGCTGGCTTCGTATTTTGATAAATCATCATCAGAGGCTGAACACTCTACTGTAATTTCTCAGCAAAATGCTGGTGATGCAGCAGCCAACGCAGAAATGACCTCGCAAATTGTACAATTTACCTTATCGCAGGGGACTGGCATTGCAAGCGTAACCGCTGGCTTGTTAGATGCGAGCAAGTAATAATCGTATGATCAAAAGTTAATCAAACCAAATGCCAGCCTAACCGCTGGCATTTTTGTATCTGTCGTTCGAACAATTCCCTAGTTAACCGTTTGCATAAACCTTTAAAACACAAATGGTTGATCTCAGCTAAAATTAATCAAGACAGAATACCGTACGACCTCTTTCTTTATTGTAAATAAAGTGGATAATAGCCCCGTAATTTAATACCTAATAAATGTGAGTCCATTATGTCTTCTGAAGCTACGATGCTAGAACGCTGCCAATCTAAATGTGAACTATGTGGTTCTGATTCTTCTCTTACTGCATACGCAGTGCCGCCACACAGCCACGTAACAGTGGATCACGGCATCATGGTATGTGACAAATGTCTTGGTGAAATCGACGATCCTAAAGATATCAACCACTGGCGTTGCCTAAGCGACAGCATGTGGAGTCAAGAAGCGCCAGTTCAAGTAACTGCATGGCGTCAACTTACTCGTCTGAACTCTGAAAGCTGGGCTCAAGACGCGCTAGACATGATGTACCTTGAAGAAGAAACGTCAGTTTGGGCACAAATCGGCATGTCTGCTGATGATAAGCCTCTTGATGTGAACGGCGTTGAACTTAAGAAAGGTGACGACGTAACAGTAATCAAAGACTTGCCAATCAAAGGTACTAACCAAGTGATTAAGCAAGGTACTGTTATTCGCGGCATCAGCGTTGGTGACGATCCTAAGCTTGTTTCTGGTAAAACGAACGGCGGTCAATCAATGTACGTAATCGCTGAGTTCTGTCGTAAGAAGTAATCTTACGGTAAGAAAGTGATAGAAAACGAAAAGGCGCTGATTAGCGCCTTTTTTACACCTGAAATTCTTACAACTTGAAGCTATCAATAAGGTGCTCTCGATAGTTCTTGATGACCGATACCAAAGAACCTTTTATTCCGCTGATTTGTTTTGAGTGCGGACACCATAATGCAAAGCCAAACTTGAAACCTTCTACCATTTGTTGGGAACGAATAGGTTCTATCGAATACTTCGAAAACTCCAAATCAGTAAAAAAGGCTTTAGGTAACAATGACCACCCCAACCCTTCTTCGAGCATTTTGATAATCAAAACCAGTTGGTCGATTTCTTCATAATCCGAGCTCACAATAATCTTTTCTGACATCCCTTCTTCAATCAAAGATCTCAATACAAACTGCTTCGAATTGCGGAGTGCCACAAGGACTTCATCTTTGCTCAAGGTAGATAACTCTCCACCTTTTTGCGCAAATGGAAAGAATTCGAAATGCCCTAGAAAAGTGGCATCTAAACTGTGCATAGCACGGCTATCATGAACATTAACCAAGCCAAAATGGTAATCGCCAGTCTGTAACCCTACTTTAATTTCTTTCTTATTCCTGACGAGGAAATTTACTCGCATCATCGGAAAGTCGTGTTTTAACTGCTTACGAATATCCACCAGCACACGTTGAGGAATCACACTAGAGTAAGCAATCGTAATGTTTTCTAATCCACCATAGGACAGACTCAACGCCACTTTGTCAAAAGTCCTAGCTTGTTCGATCGTCTGTTTCGCGTAGTGATAAAGAAGGTGCCCGTCGTCGGTTGGCTCGACAGAACGGCCGACTCTTTCAAAAAGATCGACTGCGAGATGATCTTCCAAGTTAGTAATAACTTGTCCAATAGTCGTTCTGTGCTTATTAAGCTTTACTGCAGCTTTACTAAATGACAGTTGCTCGTAAACGGTCACAAACGCGAGAAGTTGTTCAATACTAAAATTCATTCGATCGCACTGGCTTTCTTGATTATCTCTTTAAGTTATCACGAAATGGTCTGTTTGCACTTTTTGAGGACAACAAAGACAAATCAGATCGACTATACGAGTGTAATTTGTCTAATTTGTAATCATTACCCATCTATAGAGACCATAGTTTCCTAATTTTGATGGATCCGATCCTCTATAAGCGATTATCCAAATTGTGCCAACTGCTTTATCGTTCTGACTATCAGAACGAATAGAGAACAACACCATGAACACAATGCCACATGAACTCGTGTGGGGTGAAATCTACTTCCCACCGCTGTTACTGGTTATCGCGCTCGCTTATATGCTGACGATTTTGACGGGTTCAATAGCAACCAAGTTCGGACTGCACAAATATGTCGCCTTTCCTGCATTAGCAGAAATAAGCCTAATTGTGATTTTTACTGGCGTGATTGGCCAATTCATTCCCATCTTATAAGGCCTTACCTTGATAAAACGTTACCTCATCACATTACTATTATTTGTTGCTGCAGGCTCTGTGGTTTATAGCTATTACCAATCTTATACAAGCAACCCT
Source organism: Vibrio sp. 14N.309.X.WAT.E.F5 (assembly GCF_030397615.1). NCBI lineage: Bacteria > Pseudomonadati > Pseudomonadota > Gammaproteobacteria > Vibrionales > Vibrionaceae > Vibrio > Vibrio sp. 14N.309.X.WAT.E.F5. Next base: position 49,961 of record NZ_JAPNXR010000013.1, read on the forward strand.
TGGACGAGAGACGGGCAAGTCAGTGCCTACATAGTGTCTATTACTCCTCGAGTCACCGGACAAATCATCAAAATCCACGTAGATGACAACTCTCAAGTGTCTAAAGGCGATCTACTTTTTGAGATCGACCCTAGTATTTATAGAGCGGCTTACAACAAAGCACTAGCGACACAAAAACAAGCGCTTGCTCTACTTGCGAAAGCAAAGAATGAAGAGCAACGTGCAGCGAACCTAGAAAAGAGAACCCCTGGTGCCGTGCCCGTTTTAACGTTGAACAACTTAAGCAATGCTGTTGAAACTTCATCAGCGAATGTTCAAGTAGCCAAAGCCAATGTTGAAGAAGCACATTTGAATCTCGAATTTACCAAGGTCTATGCGCCTACCAACGGATACATTACTAATTTTAACTTACGTGTTGGATCGCAAGTGGTTGCCAACTCACCTGTGGTTGCGTTGATCGATGAAGATAGCTTTTGGATTGAAGGTTATTTTAAAGAAACCGACCTTGTTGGGGTCAATCCACAAGACAAAGCGTTTGTCACTCTCATGATGCACAACAACGTCCTGTTGAAGGGTCACATCAAAAGTATTGGATTTGGTATTGCTAAACAAGATGGCAGCACTGGCAATGATCTTCTACCTAACGTGAACCCAAACTTCCAATGGATTCGTCTTGCTCAGCGTATACCGATTAAAGTGAAGTTAGATAATGTACCTGAAGACCTACAACTTCGTGTTGGGATGACAGCTTCAATCAAAATAATCAAATAGTTGGATGGCTTTTATGTTCAATGCATCAACCAAAGAAGCGATTAAAGCAGCGCTTTCAATCGTTATCGCGATCTGCCTTGCGCTGTGGTTCCAATGGGAGAAACCTTATTGGGCTGCAATAGCGGTTGCCGTAATGGCATTGAACGAGAGTTTTGCTCATTCAATCAATAAAGGCCACAACCGTTTAATGGGCACCCTATTAGGGACCGGTTATGCCTTTTTCTTGATCGCGATGTTTTCACAAGATCGTTTTTTGTTCCTGACGTTTTTTACCTTGTTCCTAGGAATATGTATCTTCATGTCGAGTGATGAAAAGTATGGGTACGTCTTTTCGATTGGGTTCGCTGTATGTTCCATCATCGCGTGTATGGGTGGTTTCGATAGTCAGGTGACGTTCTACTTTGCGGTATTACGGATACAAGAAACTCTGCTCGGCGTGATAACGTTCTCTATTGTGTATCGCTTAATTTGGCCGGTAAACACGGAACAAAATTTTGTACAGCGCTTTGAAGCAAGCAGAGAGACATTGTTAACCGCAATGCGTAACACCGACAGCTTAGATATTGAAGCCTTAGAATCCAACACCGCGAATATTGATAAGCTCTACCAACTGCTAGATTTACCATTAAACGGCAGTTATCACCTTAAAGAGAATATTCAAGACTGGCGTTTGAGAATCCATGAAATGGCTCATATTCAGGCTCGACTGCTTGAACTCGCTTCAGATGAGCTTACTCAAGCTATTGATTGGGTCGCTCTCACCCAAAAAATGGAAAAACTGGAGTTAATCGCGCCACACCAGTCATTGATTGGTGATGTGTCGTATGTGGTCGGTAAGAACCAAGGAGTTTCTTGGCACCACGAACATCGCACCTTTGTTCAACATTTAAATGAGGATGGGAGAAAAGTCTTACAAGGTGTCTCGATGTTCGTAACATCGCTATTGGTTTGGATATATCTACCTGTACCAGGTGGTTTTATCTTCCCAATGATTGCAGGTGTGTTTTCTTCCATGCTACCGACCATGCCACCTAGTGTTATCAAAGATGCATTTTTCGGGGTAATCGGCACTGGTACCATTATTTTGCTTCAATACATATTTATCATGCCAATGATGAGTGAACTTTGGCAACTCGCACTTTTTTATTTCGTTAATAGCGTAGTGATATGGAAGGTATTCGCAACACCTAAGCTTATGATTCATAGGATACTTGGTATTAACCTGCTCGTCGTGCTTACTTCTGGCGCTCTAAACCTAACGCCGATATACCAGATTGAAACGCCATTGCTTATGTTGACCACGATCCTGATTGTCTTGATGATCGCCAAGCTATTTACTGACCTCTTTAGAGTAAAGAGCACTGCTTAACTTAAGCGTTAACAAGATCTTTTGAGAACAGACTGACAGACACTCTAAAGGCGCAATTAAGCGCCTTTAGAGTATCCATAAACAACTGATTCTTTATCAGTTATTTCTCAACCAAACATCTTGGTTTTTAGGTGCTTTCTTCTTTTTCTTCTTACCTGTTCCAGCAGGTGGCGCAACGGGTTTTAATGCAGCCACAAGTGCAGCGGTTTCTTCTTCATCCACTTCAAAGCCTTCGATTTGCTCACGCTCAAGACGAATTTTGTTCTTCTTCTCGATGATTGTGAAGTGATGGTAGTCTTCGTGATCGATCAAAGATAATGCTAAACCAACTTCACCCGCACGACCACTTCGGCCAATACGGTGCATGTAGTCTGATGGACTACGTGGTAAGTCAAAGTTGATTACTACAGGAAGCTTTTCAATATCCAGACCACGTGCTGCGATGTCTGTCGCGATCAGAACGTCAATCTCGCCAGATTTGAAATCTTCTAGGATACGAGTACGTGAACCTTGCCCTTTATCACCGTGGAATACCTCCGCAATGATACCGCGCTTGTATAGCTTGTCTGCCAAATGTTCACAGCTGTTCTTCGCATTAACGAATATCAGAGCTTGTCGCCATTCGTGTTGTTGAATCAGGTGCGCTAACAACGCTGTCTTACGGCCTTTTTCGACTTCAAATACACGTTGAACCAGTGTGCTTGCATTAGCACTTTGAAGTTGGACTTCAATTGGGTCGTTCAGTAATTCGTGAGTCAGCGTTTTAACTTGCTCAGGGAAAGTCGCAGAGAACAACAAGGTTTGCTTCTTGCTCGGCAGCAGCTTCAAGATCGCGTCGAGCTCTTCTGTAAAGCCAAGGCTCAACATACGGTCTGCTTCATCAAGCACTAACGTTTTTACTTTATCGAGTTTGATAGCGTTGCTTGAGATTAGGTCAAGCAAACGACCCGGCGTTGCCACCAAGATGTCTGTGCCGCCACGTAACGCTTGCATCTGAGTGTTCACCGATACACCACCGAATACACAAACGGTTTTGATTGCACCGTTGAAATGCACTGCATAAGACTTAACGCTATCGGCAACTTGCTTAGCAAGCTCACGTGTAGGAACCAAGATAAGGCCAGAAACATAGTTACCTTTGCCCGAACGACGGTCTAAAGGTGCACCTTCATGGATCTGCTGTAACAGTGGAAGAGCAAATGCTGCGGTTTTACCTGAACCTGTATTTGCGCCTGCAATTAGGTCGCGTCCTGCTAACACACTTGGAATAACTTGCGCTTGGATAGGCGTTGGCTGTTGGTATTCAAGCTCGGTTAGACGAGCCATCAAAGGAGAAATTAAGCCAAGATCGGAGAAGTTGGTTGGTGCTGTGGTGTTAGTCATTAATTGCAGGAACTCAAAGCTAAAATAATAGCGCGCTATATTAACGTATTTCAGCAGTATTACGTAACTAAATCGCCCCTTTATCCCTTGTTTCAGTGGTTAAGACCCACCAAACCAAGTAAGAGATGAAGTAAACGGTATTAGAAGTGCTCTAATCATCGTCTCAGCTTCATCTCAATGTCGTTTATCTTATTGGATTATCACTCGTGTAACACGGTTGCTCTTGTAAAACGGTCATCCTTACAATTTAGTTCAACCACCCTGCTACCGTTTGTTCGGGCGCATACGAATTAGGCTCGGTTAACCACACGGCTACAGCATCTGGCGTGGCGACTAATGGATCAAAATCGACATTGAATTGCCATTTGGATTCGCCGCGTTGGTAACCATCGTAAACCACCACAAAATCATGCTCGAGTTTCTTACCTCTGTTCTCACCTGCTTTAACACTAGTGACTTCGTTCATCGCTAATAAGGCAAGATGAGCCACATAATCTCCTTTGCCTTCGTAGCTTACACTGAACGTATCGCCTTTATGATTGACGGTTAGCTTAGGGTTACTTTGTTGTTGGAGCGAAGGGAGATTTCTATCGAGCCAATTAAAGTAACCGCGCCACTCTTTTCCATCAACGATAAAGCCCGGAGTATAAACGCCACTTGTTACTCCATAAGCTTTGTACAAGCGTTGCTTCTGACTGAATGCCTTGCTCGCAAACTTATCTCCCCACCCTAGGTAATCCCAGTAGTCGACGTGATAGGCAAGCGGAATGACTTGTGTCCAAAGTTTTGGATGGTCTTCAAAAGTACTGAGGTAGGCATCAGCAGGCGGACAACTTGAACAACCTTCAGAGGTGAACAGTTCGATAACCTGCGCAGGTTGACCTTCATTACTCCAGGTTTGTGCATTCGACACAGAAGAGTAAAAGCCGATCGGTAAGGCAAGTAAACAGAGTTTAATCAATGGTGAGTTGCAGTTGGCGTGTGACATACAGAGATCCTTGTACGAAGCGAATTTACTGGCGCTCAAATACAGACCGTTATGCCTAAGTCTTTCTTTCAGGTGATAAGTTTCTTTCAGGTGCTTATTTTGCGAAGAGATAGAGTTTATTGCAGATACAAAAACGCCAGCTTCTGAAGCTGGCGTTTTCTTAAAATTCTATATTTTACATGTTAACGCTAAGATTAACGGTTAATACCGATATCGCGTTGCATGTGACCAGATAGGTCGCTTGCGTAGTAACTACGTGGAGAGTTATCTACGAAAAGAATATCGAAAATGTGTGCAATCAATCCTTTGAAGTTAACCGAGTAGGTCTTCTTATCCATAGAGTTAGGAACAGCGATAGTATTCATTTGCATTGCTTGAGCCATGATTGCCTCTCTATAAATTTGTTTATGTGGTTCGTTCTGATGACAAGAATAATAGGTGATCTTTTGCAGGTTAAAAAATGACTAAAATTAGACATTCGAATTAGTTTTTCTAATAAAACAAACCATTAACAACCTCATGAAATACATATGCACAATGGGTGAGTATAAATTCAATATGATGCAGAAATCATGCATTTAGTACAAATAACCCCCAAACAAAAGTGGCCAATGTCACAGAAATTTTACATAAATAAATTTTCTACTTCATCGACCACGTATCCCTTATCGAGTTTTCGATAAGTTATATTTGTTTTAATTTACTTGTTCAATGTCTGGCTTCTTTGCATAAATCGACGCTATAACCGCAATCGTCATAGTAGAAATCAGCACCGCTAACGACCAATACGTTGGGATAGCCCATTCGCTGTCGACCAGTAGCATTTTCACACCAATGAAGACCATGATGAACGCCAATGCTGGCTTCAAGTAGATGAACTTATCCATCATTCCTTGCAGCACAAAGTACAGAGAGCGAAGGCCAAGTAGCGCAAATACGTTTGCAGCAAGTACCAAGAACGGTTCTTGTGTCACAGCAAAGATAGCTGGGATAGAATCCAGTGCAAACATCACGTCCATGACGGCAATCGCACCAATCACCAACATCATTGGAGTGAACGCCCATTTAGCGCCCTGTTTAACCATTAACGCAGGACCATGGAAGTCTTCAGTGACAGGCATAATTTTACGAAGTAACTTCTCAGGTAGTGTGTTAACACTCTCTTCTTCGCCCTTGTCTAACGCCAGCTTAATACCAGTACCAATCAAGAACGCCGCAAACACGTAAAGCACCCAGTGGTATTCAGCCAACAGCTGCGCGCCTAATGCGATCATAATTGCACGAAGCACCAATGCACCGATTACCCCCCAAAGAAGCGCACGCGGTCTTAGATGCTCTGGAACTTGGTATTGAGCAAAGATCATCGCGAATACAAACAAGTTGTCTACGCTCAATGATTTTTCTAGCAAGTAACCGGTAATGAATGACACCGTTGCTTTTTGTGCGGTGTAGTCACTATTTGGAGCATAGATGTCCCAAAATAGATAGATAGAACCGGCAAACAAAAACGCGAGTACGAACCAGAAAACGCTCCAAATTGCCGCTTTCTTAATGGTTACGCTGCCACCACGAGTTTGATAGATATCAATAGAGACGAGAATTACTGTCAGCAGGAAAAAGCCCACATAAGTCGTCATGATTGGCGATGAAAAAAAGGATTCACTATTGGTAGATAATAGAGATTGAGTTGAGTTCATTATTCCTCCGGGCGGAAGAACTGTACAAAGACCTTCCGCAAACAAAGCATATCAAGCTCCATTATGGATCTTGACTGTGATTGCGTTGGTCTCGTTGAAGTGAAATATGGGATTTCACCTTTACATACCGGATAGACTCTTGGCCTAACGAGATGACGATATGTAAACTTGCGCTAACTACTCCCCAAACGCGTGGATAATATTCCCCTATTTATGTTTCGTCTAGATAAATTTGTTCTAAAAAAGAAAAAAGGAGCAAAAGCTCCTTTTTCTATTAGCGCTGTTTTATCAAAATGACACACACATTGATTCTAAGAATACCACTCACGCGTTCACCCTAGATGAATGCTTAGTGATACTTGAAACGAATGATAGTCACCTATAAACCAGCCATGGGTACCCAGTACACTAACGCAGACCAAACAGACACCCACCCAACGACGGCTACCGCGTCTAACCAATCTTTCTTATTCATGCTTATCTCCACAAGAAGGCAACCTGCAGGAATAAAGCATAAACAATGCCAAATTTATAAATTACTCTAATTAATAATACTAAGTGCAAGTATTATTAATTATTATCGAAAGCACTCCATGCAATTAAGCGGCTCGTTGTATTGAAGTGACTCAGGGTGGTCTTGTAAGAACTCAATAAAGCAGTCGGCCATTGAATCAGTAGTAACAAAGCCATCGCCTATCATATCTAAGACGGCGTTATAGCCTTCTTTGCCTTTCATGGTGTAGGCCGATGACGCGCCTCGGTAAATTCGGTCGCGAGACACTGGCTGCCAACCGGATGCTTCAGAGTGTATTTCTAGATGATGAATACGATGTCCTAAGGGTGCTTCTTTGTGATAGCAAAATCTCAAGTTATGAGTATAAGGAAAGCTGCCAGAACCCGTACCGACCACACCGTTATCCAATGCGTTATTAATTGCCCCTTCTAACATGCCTGCGATCGTTTCACCTTTTACGTCATACACACCAATAGGTACGGCAAACGGTAGTAGTTTTCCGGCAATATCGGCAACGGAGACGTCTCCGCTATTGAGTGAGTTTCTCACCCCACCAGAATTGTGGATGGCAAATTCTACGCCGTGTCCTTTTTTGTTCATCAGGTATTGAAACGACTGAGCAACCAAAGGCGCAAGTTGGCTAGGCCCTTGTTCGTCAGGGATACGAACATGGCGGAGTTTTGTGCCAGCATGAGCGATAACTTGTTGTTGAAGCTTGCGAACTCTTGGCTGATATTTATCCGTCAAAATGCTTTGCAGTTCAGGATCTTTCTTACATACCACGATATTCGAATGGTTGTTTAAAAACTCACACGCCATATCGTGAGCATCGCCTTGCCCTACTTCACTTAATTTGGCGTCTATAAACAATCGTCGTCCCAACAGCAGTTCATTCTTGCCATTAAAGTGTGTCACTTTGCCTGCAGAATCGAACTCAATTTCACAGTGTCCGAGGCTCATTGCGTGGAAACCGGCTTGTACAACATAGGTGTCGCCAATTTTTACGCCGTAGTCATCGTCTTTCAATAAGCCGATATCTGAGAAATCGCCTTGCAAACGATGGCTATGGCCGCCAACAATCACACCGATGCCTTGCACATTCGAAGCTAGCTCTAAATCAGCTTCATAACCAAGGTGACTAAGCAGCACTATCTTGTTAATACCAGCCTGGTGAATTTGTTCTATCGTTGCTTTTGCCGTTTCTAGCGCGTTTTCAAATGGTGTATCAAAGTCTGGATTCGCAATGCCCGCCATTTTGTCGATGCTTAAGCCGAATATTGCGACCTTCTCGCCATCAAACTCTTTCGTTATAAAAGAAGCACTTCGCGTTTCAGTTAGATAAGGCTTAACAATGTCGTTGTCCGCTAAGGTATGAGTTTTATTGATATCCTCATTCGACAAATTCCAGTTACCCGCCAACAATGGGAATCTGATTCTTTTAGCGAAAATGGCGACAGGCTCATTGCCCATGTCTAGCTCATGGTTGCCAAGGGTCATGGCATCAATATTAAGGGCATTCAACAAGTCGGCGTTGGCTTTTCCCTTGAATAAAGAAAAGTACAACGTGCCTTGGAAGCAGTCTCCAGCATGCAGGAACAATGTTCCGACCTTCTGACGCTTAGCATCTTGCTCTAATTGTTTAAAGCGTGTTGAGATTCGAGCAAAGCCACCAGCACTGACATAAGGTTCAATGATGTGGTTGTTCATTTTAAGTGATAGCTGTAACGAGGTTGGTTCAAAGTATGAGTGGGTGTCGTTGATGTGTGCCAACACTATTTTTGTTGGCTTATTCTTTTTAGTCATATTTTCTTCTCTCTTTGTCCCTTCATACTAGGTTGAGAATCATGACAGAATCGTGAATTTTATGAAACTGCACTGCAAAAAAATACTCAAGATAGATCAAAAATCTCGTTTTGATCCGTATGAATAAAGAGTGGGTTTTGTGACAACTGAGCATACCGGATAACAACTTTTCGATTATGATTAAAGATATCTGTTAGCTTTCAAACAATTAGCAGAGCCTTCCGTTAGGAGTAAGCCTATGCAACTAGAAAGAATCGAGATTTCTGGCTTTCGAGGTATCAAGCGTATGTCACTCGCGTTTGACGAGCTAACTACGCTGATTGGTGAAAATACTTGGGGTAAGTCTTCTTTACTTGATGCTTTGTCCGTCGTTCTTCCCTCAGACGGAGTCCCATATCACTTCGAAATGACTGATTTTCATGTCGATTACTCTGTTTCACATCCACAATCTCAACATCTTCAAATTGTTCTCGCATTAAAAGCCAACGACAAGAGCGAACTCAACGCCGGTCGTTATCGCAAACTCAAACCTATCTGGGTTCAAGATGAGTTTGGCACCTATCGTATCTATTACCGAATCAGTGCGACGTTAGAACAGTATGAAACGACCACCCACTACGCCTTCTTAGGTATCGATGGCAACCCTTTAAAGCTTCACCATTCTGAAAAACTGGCGCAAGAGTTAATGACGTTACATCCTGTGATTCGTTTGCGAGATGCAAGGCACTTTGATCGTCCTTTCAACAGTAAATCGCTGAACCACAATGCTCACCTACCAGCCAATGTTCATGCTAGTAACGGTCACGCTAATAATGTGAATGGAAATGGTAACGGCCAGAGTCAAACAACCAATGGTAATGGCAGCAATGGAAACGGTAATAACGGAAATGGGCGTCAGGCAAGGATAGAAAAGCGCATCGACAACACCTGTCGTCGCTTAATGGCAATACCTGGCCATGTAAATAAAGGCGAGATGCGCAGTAGCCTAGAATCGATGCAAAGCCTGATTGAGCATTACTTTTCTTTCAAAAGTACTTCTCGACGAAATCCAAGAAAACAGAGGGATGGTTTGCTTTATTCTGCAGGGGCAAATGACAAGAGCATTCATCAACTTGTCGAAGAGACCAAGAATAAACAGACGCGCTTACTATTCATGGGTTTGCTCAACGCATACTTACAAGCCAAAGGCCCTACCGATCTAAGACGATGCGCGCGCCCTCTTTTGATCCTTGAAGATCCAGAAGGTCGACTGCACCCAACACACTTGGCAAGGGCTTGGAGCTTAATGCAAAAGCTGCCGATGCAGAAAATCCTCACGACCAACAGTGGTGATCTTCTTGCTGCCGTGCCTCTTCAGTCTATTCGTCGACTGGTTCGTCAATCAGACAAAACTATCGCTAATCAACTGAACATGAACCATTTCAGTAAAGATGAGCTTCGTCGAATTGGTTTTCATATTCGTTTCCATCGTTCAGGGGCTCTGTATGCTCGTTGTTGGTTATTAGTGGAAGGTGAAACAGAGGTTTGGTTGTTTAATGAGTTAGCCAACCAGTGTGGCTATAACCTTGCAGCAGAAGGTGTGCAAATTATCGAGTTCGCGCAGTCTGGTCTTAAAGCGCTCATTAAAGTAGCACAAGAGTTTGGCATCGATTGGCACGTGGTGACTGACGGAGACGCTGCTGGTAAGAAGTACGCTGCGACTGTGTTATCTAAGCTTGGTAATGATCAGGAAAGACACCGCCTGACTGAACTGCCCGATAAAGATATCGAACATTACTTGTATATGAATGGCTTCGAAAACTTTTTCAGAGATATGGTTAAGATTCCTTACGATCACCCGATTCCTCCGAAGAAAGTGGTGGCTAAGGTTCTTAAGAAGCACGCGAAACCCGATCTTGCACTGGCGATCGTTTCTCACTGCGAGAATCAGGGACAAAACTGCATTCCGCTGTTACTAAGGTGGACGTTAAAACGTGTTATCACCATGGCAAACGGCAACACCTAAGCGCTTTAATTAATTGATAGGTGCTATTGGTTCTTCTGCAGATAAGTTATTTAACTGATTACCTAAACCAAAACCAAAAAAGGCACACCAAGTGGTGTGCCTGTATAAATCGATATACAAATTAATTGGGGGTTATCTTGCAAGAGTTCACAGTGACTAAACTAAGGTTAGGTTAACGAATTAAGCCTTAACTTGCTTAGCGTGTTGTTCAACCGCTTCCGAAGATTGGGTCGATTTTTCGTGAAGCCATAGCCCCGTTGCTTTCATCAAGTATCCGAATACACCACCAAGCAGTAAAGATGGCACGACAAGTTGCCAATCGCCACCAGCCGCAAACGTCGCACAGCAACCAATAAAGGTTCCTGGGATATAACCTAGCCACGCTTGTTTTGCTTGAATACACATGAAGAAAGCCACAATAGCAGTAATCACATAGCCTAGAATCTCTAACCCTGCGAAGGTTGAGCTTTCGATAATCACCATTGCCCAGAATACGCCCGTCATGTTGGTCAGTAAGCTACCTGCTAGTCCTTTAACACCGCCTGTTGGCGAAGCAAAATAACTGGTGCAACCTAAGAAACCTGCCCATGACAGTAAGCCGAAAGAGATAGCTATCCATCCCCATAGACCTGACAAAATACCTGTTGTTAATGATATCGCGACTAATGTACTCATACTATTTCTAAAGCCTAATTACGCAATTCATCGCAACCGGATTTAGCCTCACTTAAAATCAAGTAAGCATATTATGGGAAGAACGCCTTCTTTTAGCCGATCACGATCACATTAATAATGTACGCCGATGTGCATTTATCATCAGATGGAGACCGGAATCGCTTATTCAACACATTTAGTTATAAGGGACTGTTAACCTTTCGAGCTTTATTTTGCAGCTCTTGTGGGAAATTTATACAAGGCAGAGGCTTTGATGTGTAGTTAGCCTACATGAAAAGGCGATAACGCAGTAGAAATGAACCACAAGGGCTGCCCGAAGGGTTCGGTTAAAATCGCTTTATGCTTTGTTGAAGAATATTTGCTTAGAATGACTAGGCTACATACTCTTCGCCGCGCCTAAAACGATTTACCTCGAACAAAACTTAACCACGAAAGGTCAACAGCCCCTAGCCTTTATCAAATCTACCTTACAAAACTGACGGTTTGCCTTTCATCATGCGCTTGCCTTCTCGCTTGATACACTCAGCAAGCGGGTTTTCTGCCATATCAGCACGCCAAATAAACGAAAGCGTACGTTCCATTTCAAGCTCAGGCACATTCAAGGTAACAAGTTGGCCTGATTCAACAAACTGCTCGACATCGAGATAAGGTAGACACGTTAAATATGGGCCGTTTGCAACCAAACTTCTTAAAACAGGAACGTGTTCATACTCTCGCCAAACATCAAGATCACCAATTAAATGATGAATAGAGCTATCAAAAACTTTGCGCGTACCAGAGCCATGTTCGCGCAATACCCACTTCGCTTGCTCTAACTGAGCCAAACTCACACGCTCACGCTTCGCGAATGGGTGATGTGCTGACGCAACGACCGTTAAATGGTCGGTACACCACACTTCTTGGTTAACTCGACTGTCGTCACAGCGACCTTCGATAACGCCTAAGTCATATTTATAATCTAATACGCCATCAATCACTGCATCGGTACTTTGCACGCCAAGCGAGATTCGCATCTCAGGAAAGTCGTTATCAATAATACTGATGAGGTCTGGAACTAGGTGTTCTGCCGGGGTTTGGCTAGCACCGAGTTTGAGCTCTCCACTCAGTAAATGCTGCTCGTAGAAACCCATCTCAATTTGCTGAGCATCTTGCAGTAAACGCTTCGCTTTAGGCCTTAGCCACATACCCCAATGAGTAAGGGCCATTTGCTTGCCCTGCCTTTCAAACAAAGGCCTGCCGAGCATTTTTTCCAACTGTGCAAGAGACATACTTGTCGCTGATTGAGTCAACGCCAATTTGTCTGCTGCCTGACTAACACTCCCGGAATCTGCCACTGCATCAAATACCGCAAGTTGTTTTAATGAATAACGCAAAATTCATCCTTAATTCTTTTAATAACTTATGTCCTGCTGCTCGTTTTTTGTTAAGCCGATGAGCAATTGATTTCATTCTACGCGTAACCAAATCTATATCAATAATTTTGATGTGGTTTCTAAAAATTATCAATTTTACCTCTACCCCTCAACCCCCTAATCTGGAATGGCAGGACACAAACGAGCCCTGCAAAACATTACTGATTAACCATTACGGATTAACTAAGTCATTAACACTAGGAATTACACATGACGGATTGTTCAAGGGGGGGATATGGCAACCAGCACTTCTGAAAATCAGCAACTGTTCTCGCCAACAGAAATGATGGCGGAAGCCGAGAAGTTTGCATTAAGCAAAGCAAATAAAACCAGCAGCATGACATTGAGTTTGGCAATCATGGCTGGCGCATTCATCGGGCTTGCTTTTTTATTCTACATCACGGTAACCACAGGTAGCGCTGATGCTGGATGGGGGTTGAGTCGTTTAGCCGGCGGTCTTGCATTCAGCATGGGGTTAATCCTGATTGTAATTTGCGGTGGCGAGCTGTTTACCAGCTCAGTGTTATCAAGCATCTCATGGGCTAACAAGCAAATAACCTTCACTAAGATGCTGTCTATCTGGGGCAAGGTTTACGTCGGTAACTTTATCGGAGCCATGTTCCTTTTGGCTTTGGTAAGCGCAGCAGGCTTATATCAATTAGATGGTGGCCAATGGGGTTTAAACGCTCTAAACATTGCTCAACACAAGCTACACCACAGCCCTGTTCAAGCGTTTGCTTTGGGTGTGCTTTGTAACTTGTTGGTGTGTTTAGCAATTTGGTTAACGTTCAGCTCTGCTAACGCCATGACTAAAGCAATGATGACCGTGTTACCCGTTGCAATGTTCGTTAGCTCAGGCTTTGAACACTGTGTGGCGAATATGTTCATGGTTCCGCTAGGCATCACTATTCAAGCATTCGCACCAGAAAGCTTCTGGATGCAAATAGGCGCAACACCAGCGCAGTATGCAGACTTAAACGTCATGAAATTTGTCACCGCAAACTTAATACCAGTGACAATCGGCAACATCGTAGGTGGTTCGGTATTGGTTGGCTTAGCCAATTGGAGCATCTACCGTCGCCCACAACTTAAAGCAGCAAAAATTACAGCAATAACTCAAACAACAGAAATTACGTCAGTTAAGGAAATCACTATGAACACTACAACAACTATCAAGCAAATCATGAACACTCAACCAATTACACTAAGCGTAGAAATGCCTACATCAGTTGCAATTGATTCACTTTTAGACGCTCACCTTGTTAGCGCTCCTGTGTGTGATGTTGAAGGCCGACTAGTGGGTATCTTATCTGTTCACGACGTAATGGTTGATCTTTGGTGCCAAGACTACATCCCGACTAAAGGTCAGAAAGTGGTAGACCTAATGAGCCGTGACGTTGTGGCTATTGATGCAAACGACAAGCTGGTTGATGTTGCTGAGTTCCTATGTATCGACAAAGAACAACTGTACCCGACCACAAGCATGGGCTACGCCACTCGCCTGACTTCTCTTTCTTTAGAAGAACGTGCAAAAGCAATGAAAGTAAGCCAACCACACATGCTTCCAGTGCTAGAAAATGGCGTAATGGTCGGTGTGCTGACTCGCACAGAAGTGATGCAAGCGTTACGTCCAATCTACGGCGACCGCCTAAACGTGGTTCCACAAGCTGAACTAGAAACAGCTTAACTAATCTAAAGCTGAACTATTAGGGATTAGTCGTTCAGCTAGATAACTCAGTCATGGCAACGTTGACTGGCTAGAAGTAAATGGAGGCTTAAAACGCAACTCAAGGTTTGACACAAAACAGATCTAAACGCGTGGCCATTTACCTCAATAAAAAAGGCGCAAAGTCATTACTTTGCGCCTTTCTCTATTTCTAGCTACTTGTTCTTTTTCTAACTAACCTGCTAGTTGATATCGACCAAACTTTTGATGTTTCTAAAAATGTTGATACCAGTCAGCAATTATTGATAGCTAGATTACTTCTTTACACCTTCAACGTGCAGATCCATATCTACATAGCTTGAAGCGCCCATTACTGGAATGTTGAAGTCAGCAAGTTCTAGACGAGTTGTGCCAACGAAACCAGCACGCTCACCGCCCCATGGGTCTTGACCAGCACCGATGAATTCAGCTTCGATAACGATAGGCTTAGTTACACCGTGAAGTTTAAGGTCACCCATTACTTCAAGTTTGCCTTCACCTTTATCAACTACTTTTGTGCTGTTGAATGTTGCATCTGAGAATTTGCTTGTATCAATGAAGTCAGAGCTACGGATGTGCTTATCACGTTCTGCGTGGTTTGAATCAAGGCTTGTTGTATCAATCGTTACGTTCACTTTCGATGCTTCAACGTTGCTCTCATCAAATGAGAAGTCACCTGAGAATGTGTTAAAACGACCTTGGATAAAGCTGTAACCTAGGTGGCTAACTTTAAAGTTAACTGAAGCATGCGCTCCTTTTGTATCAATCACGTAATCAGCGGCGTTCGCAGCGAAAGGCATTGCCATAGCAAATGCTAATCCTGTAGCGATAATTGACTTTTTCATTTTGAAGCTCCTATCATTTTTCGTAGCGTATCGTCTTTGTCGATAACGTGGTGTTTTATCGCCGCTAAGGCGTGCACTGATGCCATAATGATCAGTACCCATGCAGCATAGTAGTGAACCGTTCCTGCGAGATCAGATTGGTTTGCAAATAGTTCACCCATACTTGGTACAGCGAACCAATTGAATACCTCGATCCCACGGCCATCTGATGTCGAAATCAAATAACCTGAAATAAATAAAACCGCTAAGTTAATGTACATAAAGCCGTGAGCAATCTTCGCTGCTGCAACTTCATAGCTTTTCCCTTCCACCTTAGGTGACGCGGTAACTAGCTTCCAAAGCAAGCGGATAATGGTAACGGCAGCCAAAAGAATACCTACCGAACGGTGGTAGTCTGGCGCTGTTTTGTACCACTCGCTGTAATATGAAAGATCAACCATCCACAGGCCTACACCAAATAAGCCAAAAATCGCGAGTGCTGAAATCCAATGCATCGCTCTTGCTAAAGGGTTGTAATTTCTAACGTTGTTGTCCATGAATCTGTTCCGAATGTTAACGAGTAGTGTAGTTTTGAAAAGCGTACCCTACACCAAGTTTGTGTAACATATTATTTACCAAGCTTTACATTGGTAACATCATTTCAAATTAAACGAGTTATTCAAATTATTTGAACAAGTTTGGGCTAAACGTTAGATTTCAACGATTTGTTCGATCTCGTAAAGCTCATCTGAGATGTCTAACATTTTACGTTCCATCACTTTTTGCGCGTCTTCTATCCCCTTGTTGTAGTAAACAGCACCAAACTTTTTGCTTATGAAGTCGACCAAGAATTCCGTGTCGAACTGACCAAGTTCCACATCGAGTTCATCTTGAAGGTACTTTTGAAGCGTATGAGTGAGTTCAGACTTTTGTTTCGAATCTAATTGAATGGTCATGAATGTTTCCAAATAAAGAGTAAGTAGATCAATTGTGATTAGCTGACTAAGATTAAGCTAGCCACCAGTAACTTTGCTAACTAAGCTTAATCCTTCTAACTAATTAGAATTCCTCATAATTTAGAATACAGACTAGCGAAGTGCCAGTGCTATCCATAAAATCGCTCGGCAATAGCTAATTTTGATAGAGGGATCAAGAACTCGCACTTTGGCGATAGGTAATGGAACCTCAATTACCGTACTATTGCCCATCAATAAGATAGTAGCTGTGTATAAGGGACTTCATTGTTATTAGATCTAGTGATTAAAAGCGTCAATCAGTTTCAAGACGACTGCCTAAAGCTATGTGAACGCCACTACCCTACGGTACACAATCAAGGAATCAGTGAGCATCACATCGGCAAAGCCTTTGCCCGACGAATGGAACACACCTTTGTTAGCTTTAACCATGCAAGCAACATCAGCCCACTCGAAATGCTCTCTTCTGGTGAAAACCCTCGACACTTCCGAATCTCTTCTGAAATCGGTACCGTTTGGATGATCAGCCATCATATGGTGAGCGCAGGAAAAACCTGTCGTAAAAAGTTGATGCTAGACATTCATAACTGGCAGCAAGAGTATGGATTTGCCATTCAGCCAAATGACGTATTGATCATTGTTTCCGACCATTGGATAAGCCGAAGTAAAAACAGTAGTGAGTTGTTACATTGGTGGATGGGAGAACTCCCAGACGAGATGACGGAATACAGCCAGCAAGGCATCACTCTAAGAGAGAGTGATTCTCAATTCGCTTCCGATTTAAATAATAACTTCAGAATCAGCCCTTGCTTTATTAAATTCGGGCACCCACTCAAACGGTCAGGAAATCAACAATTGGTTCGTAAATACCTGCAACTTTATGCGGTACTTCAATGGCAGTGATAATACGGGTCAACTTTTTCATTCAATATTGAAAGTAAATTGTTAGACCTTCATCCCAATATTTTATAAAAGATAACTCATTCCCTGCTCATTAATTATTCGAACCTTCTGTTTTAATTATTCGAACCTTCTGTTTTAATTATTAATAGTTGTTGTACTCGCCGTCTCGATTTTGAGAGATAGATATCATTTCTATGTAACTCGCGTTGCCTCTCCATTTTGTAACTTTGACATTCCCCCACAATCTAAGCCTTTAACCCTACTTTTCTCTGGTGTATCAGCGTTCTAGCCTTATATTGGCTGGGGTTAATATGAGAGACGTTACTTAGCCATTAAATTCACAGCAACTGTCAAACACAGTGAATGATAAGTAAATTTAATGCTCAATGTCATTTATCATGCTGATTTTTCGTTAATTATATTTATTTAAATATTGACCCTACAAATGAATTTTTATTAATTGACAATTTACTTACACCTGTCAATATTGTGACAGCCATGACGTATATTTTCGTCATTAAATAAACACCTTTATTAGCGACTATGATTTTATCAGACAGAAGTGAATTTATTAGCTGTATATCTGTGGATGCCGATATGCAGTTTATTGCGAAATATCAAGACTTAACACTTAGAAGTGTCTATCAACCTATATTTGACAGTTCAATGACTCAGATAGGCGTTGAGGCTTTGGTTCGTATTTCGAATAGCAAAGGGGATGTAGTTCGTCCTGATCACTTCTTCCATTCCGACGATACCTTGTGCACTGACAAGATCAATGTAGAAAGGCTGAGTCGCGCTATCCATATCCGTAACTTCGCACAATCGAATATCCGCCATTTACACTTGTTTTTGAATGTTCTTCCAAACGTTGGTGAATTGTTTGCTGCAGAAAAAGTCAGTGACAGCCTGTTGGCCAAACGCCTTCATGAACTCAACCTTTCATGTGAACAAATCGTGATGGAATTGGTGGAACTGAATGCCGAAAGTGAAGAGCGTTTGAAAGATGCAGCCCACTCTCTAGCTGAAAATGGTTTTCAAATTGCTGTTGATGATTTTGGTACTCAAGCGTCAACAGAGCAGCGTGTTCGTCATATCAACCCACATATCATCAAGATAGATCGCTCTGTCATGTTAAATTTTGAACAAGGCGACACAAGCGAAATGGAGTTGGTTCTCGATCTTGCTAATCAAATTGGTGCTAAGACCGTAATCGAAGGTATCGAAACCCAGCAACAACTCGCAGCAATGCAAAGCTTAGGCTTCGATATGTATCAAGGCTATCACTTGGCGATGCCAAAGCCGATTGAATTAGATCTCCGCCTCGCAATCTAGAACTGCCCCCTATTCTTCCTGAAGCCGCTGACCTTTGGTTAGTGGTTAGTGGTTAGTGGTTCATAGTAAGCGGCTTTCTTGTAGCGCCAACCTTGTAGACCAAATCACACCCATAAAAAAGCCCAGTCAAAATTGACTGGGCTGGCTTAAAAGAATCTGTTTTATATCATTCCCTAATAACCCGCAGTGGACGGTTTGATTCTATATAGAATAGCGAACATCACTGGTACTACTATTAGCGTTAGTACTGTAGCAAAGCCTAAGCCTGCCATGATGGTAATCGCCATCGAGCCGAAAAATGCATCGAATACCAAGGGAATCATGCCCAAGATAGTCGTCAAAGCTGCCATAGATACCGGTCGTACACGACTAATCGCACTGTCGACAACCGCTAAGTATGGGTCTTTACCTGTTGAAAGCTCAGTGTTTATTTGGTCAAGCAACACAATACCGTTTTTCAAAATCATGCCGCTTAGACTTAGCAAGCCTAAGAACGCCGTGAAGCTGAATGGCATATTAGTCCCTAGCAGACCAATCGAAACACCAATGATAGAGAGTGGTACCGTAAACCAAATCACAAGTGGCTTACGAAGCGAGTTAAACAGAAGCATAGTGATGATAAACATCAGCAAGTAACCCATTGGCAGTGAACCAAATAGAGACTCTTGTGCATCTTTAGAGCTTTCGTATTCGCCGCCCCAACTGATGCTGTAGCCTTCTGGTAGATCCAATGCTTCTATCTTTGGTTTTACACGCGCAAACAAGCTCGCTGGCGTTTCATCACCCAATACATCGTGGTCAGCAAGCACGGTTAACGTACGCTTTCTATCGCGACGTTGAATCAGTGGTTCAGACCATTGAAGCTCTACACCATCAATCACTTGCTCAACTGGAATGTAAGTTTGTAGCGATGGGCTCCAAATTTTCACATTGTTCAGTGATTCAAAGTCAAAACGCTCTTCTTCAGGTAAACGCGCAACGATAGGTAACATATGAGTACCATCACGCAGTAAGCCGATGTTGTAACCGCCGAACGCCATTTGTAACGTCTCAGACAGATCAGTTTTTGATATACCAAGGCGACGTGCCTTTGATTCGTTAAACAATGGCACTAGTTCTTTAGTGCGTTCACGCCAGTCGTGACGAACATTTCGTGAGCCTGGATCGGCAAGTAAGACGTCTTCGACTTCAACTGCAATACTACGCAATACTTGAGGGTCAGCACCGATAATACGCGCTTCTATCTTCGAAGCTGGTGACGGACCAAATTCAATCAGTTTGAACTGGAACGTCGGTTGCTCAAATTCGTTCGCTAAGTCTTTGTCCAACTCAGCTAGAACCTTAAACATGGTGTCACGGTCAGTGGTTCTTACTTGTAACTGGCTGTACGCTTCATAGCTTTTCTCTGGTTGGTATGTCAGAGCGAAACGTTGCATGCCCTGCCCAACCGTTGTGGTTACAAACTCTACGTCGTCTTGTTGACGAATGTAGCTCTCAACCTTTTTAGTCTGCTTAATCGTTTCACGTACATCCGTACCTTCTGGCATCCACATATCCACGTAAAACATCGGAGTATTTGATGGCGGGAAGAACTGTTGCTTCACCTTACCAAAACCAACAACAGACACGGCGAGTAATACGATCATGCTGACCACAGTTAACCATCTAAAACGCAATGCAAATTTCAGAGACGCACCGAATACAACGAACAGAATACCTTTGTATGGGTCTTCGTTCTCATCGACTTTATCTTCTTCTTTAAGCAGCATCTCAGCAAGGAATGGCGTGAGTGTTAGCGCCGTTACCCAACTCAAGAATAACGAGAAACACAGTACCCAGAACAATGAGCCCATGAACTCGCCCGTTGCATCTTTCGACAAGCCGATAGGTGCAAAAGCGGTAATAGCAATAACGGTCGCACCCAATAGTGGCCATTGCGTTTGTGTCACGATGTCTTTTGCTGCTTGAAGTTTAGTCTTTCCTTTCTTCAAGCCAACTAAAATACCTTCAACGACAACAATCGCGTTGTCCACCAGCATACCGAGCGCGATGATAAGTGCACCCAGTGAGATACGGTGCAGTTCAACATCGTTGTAGTCCATAAGAATGAACGTACCGAATACGGTCAGTAGCAGTACTAAACCGATGATCAAACCACTGCG
Organism: Vibrio sp. 14N.309.X.WAT.E.F5; assembly: GCF_030397615.1. Taxonomy (NCBI): domain Bacteria; kingdom Pseudomonadati; phylum Pseudomonadota; class Gammaproteobacteria; order Vibrionales; family Vibrionaceae; genus Vibrio; species Vibrio sp. 14N.309.X.WAT.E.F5. Next base: position 70,481 of record NZ_JAPNXR010000013.1, read on the forward strand.
TAAGCCCATTGCAAAAAGCAGTACGATGATAACAATAGCAACGGCTTCTACCAGGCTGATTAGGAAGTCAGCCACTGATTTGTCTACTTCTTGCGCTTGGTTGTAGAAGTAGTTCAGCTCTACACCGGCAGGCTTAATGCTTTCTAAACGATCCAGTTCGGCATCTAACGCGTTACCAATTTCGACGACGTTTACGCCTGAAGAGAACGCAATACCTAGGTTGATAGCTGGTTTGCCGTTGTACGTTAATACATTGCCCGGTTTTTCTTGGATACCGCGAGTGACCTCAGCAACATCTTTCAAACGAATCAGGTTACCAGTGTCACGACCATGAATGATTAGGTTTTCTAGCTCTTCAACTGTGCTCAGCGTACCGTTAGGTTTGATCGTTAGGCTTTGACCATTCAACATTACCTCGCCTGCCGATACCACACTGTTTTGTTGTGCTAACAGTGACGTTACCATCGACATATCTAGGTTCAGCGCCGCTAAACGCTCAAGTGACATCTCAACAAACAATTGCTCTTGTTGGTCACCCGCAATACTTACTTTTCCGACACCATCGACCAATTCGATTTCACGCGTTAGGTAGTCTGCGTACTGTTTCAGCTCAACGTAATCGTAACCATCACCGGTCAGCATGATCATCACACCAAATACGTCACCAAAATCATCAATGATCTGAACGGAATTCACACCACTTGGTAGTGTTGGCTGTAGATCGTTGATTTTACGACGCATTTCATCCCAGATTTGTGGTAGCTCGTCTGGGCCGTAGTCCATCTTCATGCTAACCATAATTTGAGACATGCCATTCGACGAGGTCGATGTGATCTTGTCGATATAAGGCAGCTGTCTTATCTCTTTCTCAAGGGGGTAAGTCAGTTCTTCCTCAACTTCCATTGACGTAGCGCCAGGGTAAGTTGAAATAATCATTGCATCTTTAATGGTAAAAGCTGGGTCTTCTAAACGGGATAGATTACCAAAAGACGTCACACCGCCAATGGCCAAAATGACTAGAAACAGCCAGCTGATTACTTTGTTCTTTATTGAATATTCTGCGATGTTCATTCTGCTTTTCCTGACAATTTGATTCCGTCACGGAGTTTTCTTAGATTCGAGTTGACGAGTAGCTCACCTTGTTCAACGCCATGCGCGATAAGTGCACCTTGGCCGCTGATCTTGTCGACTTCCACTTCGCTTTTGAATGCTTGGCCGTCTTCCATTTTCCACACGTAAAATTGGTTCGCTTCGGCGCCCGCTTGTAGTGTCGTCATCGGTAACTGATAACCTTGAACATCACTCAAGCCGGCTTTCGCCATATCCACATTTACCGTAACGCTCGTACCCGGCAGAATTTCACTTTCAGGTTGTTGCATCTGCATCCAAAACTCGTAAGTGCGAGATTGCGGGTGCAGTTCACTGGTATGCTCTAGGTAAGTCAGAGGGTATTTTCCGGAGTGGCCGCCAAAGGTTGCGTCAGGTCGATAGCTGTTCGAACGCATATCAGGGCTGATAGACGCTAAGATCGAATCTGATACTTGAATTCGCACATACACCTTGTCGTTCTGGTACACGCTGAGTAACGTTTCACCCGGTGTGGTGTTCTCAAAACGTTGCTTATCGACGATTGAAACCGTGCCAGAAAATGGGGCAAAAAGCTCTGTGTAACTCAGCTTACGCTCTGCCGCAGCCAAATTAGCCGATGCCAGTTTATAGTTAGCGGTCAGTTGATCGTGTTCCGATTGCGACAACATCTTGCTGTCAAACATCTCAGAACCACGCGCCAGTTGCTTGCTCGCCAATTTGAATTGAGATTTAGCGTCTGTCAGATCTTGAAGGTATGTTGCGTTGTCTAAGGTCGCCAGTAGCTGGCCTTTTTCTACGTTGTCACCAGCTTCAACCAATACTTGTTGAATCTCACCAGCAAGCTTAAATGCCAATGGTGTAAGTTCCGCAGGCATCACCTGTCCGTTAAAACTTCTGAATTGGTCAGTCAGTGGTGCGCCAACCTCAAAGGTTGAAACCAAAAGTGAAGGCTGCTCACGGTGGTCGGTTCCATTGTTACAAGCTTGAAGCAATAACGCAGAGACAACCACAACTGATAATTTGGAAAGGTTCATTAAATACCGCCCTCACGTAACCAAGCTTTTACTTGTTGCCCATCAGATAACACATCGACACCCGCTTCTACGATCAGGTCGCCAGAAGACAAGCCTTCAATAACCTTGCCTTGCCCATCAAGGGTGACTTGTACTTTAGAAATCAATTGAGACTCTGGGTTGTAGCGCCATAGTTCACCCTGGTCTGCTTCTTTGCTTAACCAAGCTGAATCAACAATGCCAATACCGTAGTCCGATCTGTTTTTCTGAACTTCAACTTGTGCCGTCATACCAGAAAGCAGATTAATACCTTCAGGTTTCTCGATAGACACAACCGCTTGGTAGCTGTTGGTGTCTTCGTCTGGTTGCGTTGAGATCTCTTTAAAACGTGTTGGGATACGAATGCCGCGGTGGCTATCCATCACAACCCACATGTTTGAGTTGGTCAGGTCTTGAATAGAACGGTCTTCAAGCTTTGACACAGGAATGGAGAAAGTCACATCCATCTCGCTGTGATTCAAAATATTAAGTACCGGCTGCTTTTCAGCGATTAACTGATATTGCTTACCAAACACCATCGATACCACGCCATCGAATGGAGCAACTAATGTGGTGTAACCAAGGTTTGTTTGTGCTTGGTCCAACTCAACTTCAGCGGCAGTAAAGGTGTTTACGGCTTGGTCGTAGTAATCCGTGCTTACAAGCTTCTTCGAGTACAGCTCAGACGCTTGTTTGTATTGGCTGTTCGCCAGGTCAAATTTCGCTTGTGCCGCATCAACCGCAATACGGTAGTCCGTTGCATCTAGCACAGCGAGTACTTGGCCTTTCTTCACTTCTTGTCCCATACGCACAGAGAACGTTTCAATATCTCCGCCCACTTGGAAAGAAAGCGCGGCACGGTCAGTCGCATCCACTTTTGCGATAAAGCTATCAAGCTCGATATCCGTCTGCTGAGGGATCTCAAACAGCTTTACTGGCTTAACAACTTGAACCGTTTCTTCTGACTGAACCTTGTTACATCCGGTCAAAGAGCCTGCGAGTAATAGTGCAGCAAACGCCACTCCTATCTGCTTACCCGTCTTGGCTTGAATAGACAAATTGGACTGCATGATGCATCTCCATTTAATTATTATGATTTATTACACAGATGGGCAGTATATTTAATATTAAAGAATTCTCAAGCTTTACTTTCCACCTGTGCAGTATTTTTTATTTTAAGGAAAACAGTGTAGAATGTGGTAATCAGGTAAATGTGTGAAAAGAAGATGACAGAAAAGAAACAAGGTAGAAGAAGCGCAAAAGACGCCGAAGAGACTCGATTTTTGATCATGAGTGTTGCTGCGGATATGTTCTGTGAGCATGGTTATGATAGCGTTTCGCTGCGAAACATCAGTGAAAAAGCAAGCGTCTCGCATAGCCTTATCCGCCATCACTTTGGTAGCAAAGAAAAGATCTGGCATGCTATAAGTGATTGTTTACATGAATATTTTCAGTCTTACATTGCTAAGATAGTGGAAGAGTTACCAAAAGGCATTGCGCCAAACATTACTATCTATTTATTTAGTATGCGTCTCTTTAGCAACATGATTCACTCACGTAAACCGATGCAACTTATCACTGATTCTGTTCGTCAAAAAGACAACTTGGTCGATTACTTTATCGACAATGTTGGTAATGTCGAAAAACAAATCCATATGTTGGCAGAAGAATATAATGATGCGAATCCAGATAACTTGATCAACATTTATGAAATAAAATGGCAAATGATCATGTATGCGCACGGAGCGGTATGCCTAACCCCTTTCATGGAAAGCACGTGGAATGAAGGTGAAATGCAATCGACGCCTGAAGAAGCATTGTTAAAACATTGGCAATTGTTCAACAAGCAAATGATCAGTATGTTCAATATCAGTGAAGAATGGATCTTGAATCCAAGCTCGATTGAAGAGCTGATTTACGAAGTCCCTTGCGTGTGGAAGTGCAATCAAGAACACCATTAATCGAATGCTCTTGTCTGTCTTGATCGTAAATTAATTGACTTAATATAAAAACGCGCCGTTACAGAAGCAACTGTAACGGCGCGTTTTTATATGTATAGATCTTTAATCGAGTTCTTTAGGTCAGCTTATTAGCGACGTGCTTTACCACGGTTTTGATGGATTTTAAGCTTAGCTTTCATCTTACGTTTCTCTGATGAACGACTCTTACTGCGACCACCACGGTCCGGTGCCACATCTTTTTCAAGGCTTGGTTCAAAACCCTCGAGCCACTCTTGAGGCAAGCGCGTATCCAGCAATCGTTCAATATCACCCAGTAGGTAAGCTTCATCCTGACTCATCAAAGAAATGGCTAAGCCGCTGTTGCCTGCGCGGCCTGTACGTCCAATACGGTGAACGTAATCCTCAGCTTTGAATGGCATGTCGTAGTTCACAACTTGTTCTAGTTGCTGAATATCGATACCACGAGCTGCCACGTCAGTCGCAATCAACGCGCGTACCTTGCCTGATTTAAAATCATCCAGTGCCTTTTGGCGCGCACCTTGGCTCTTATCACCATTAATTGATGCTGCTTTAATGCCGTCAAGCTTAAGCTCTTTAACTAGTGCATCAGTGCCCTGTTTAGTTTTAGTGAATACCAACACTTGTTGCCAGTTCTTGGAACCGATCAGGTAAGCCAGTAGCTCACTCTTACGCGATTTATCAACTGGATAAACCATCTGGGTAACTGTGTCCGCGGTGCTGTTTTTTGGCGTCACTTGAATTTCACTTGGCGACTGCATCATACGATGCGCAAGCGCTTTTATTTTATTGTCGAAGGTCGCAGAGAAGAACAGAGTCTGACGTACTTCATTCATGCGTGAAAGAATGCGCTTGATGTCAGGCATGAAACCCATGTCCAACATGCGATCCGCTTCATCAAGCACCAACACTTCGGTGTGGCTCAGTATGATGTTCTTAGTGAACATGTGGTCGATAAGACGACCAGGCGTTGCCACTAAGATATCTGCACCTCCACGTAGGTTATCCGTTTGCACCTTCATGCTAACGCCGCCGTAAGCGACAACCACTTTAATGTCGGTACCTTTCGCGTAACTGGTTACGTTATCAAATACTTGTTGTGCTAATTCACGCGTTGGCACTAATACCAATGCACGAACTAACTTAGGGTTTGGGATAACGTTATCTTTAGTCTCGATTAATCTTTGAATAATCGGCAAGCCAAAAGCTGCGGTTTTACCTGTACCCGTTTGCGCACCAGCCAGTACATCTTTGCCTTCTAGCACCAATGGAATCGCTTGCTCTTGAACACTGGTTGGAGCCGTAAAGTTAAGCTCGGTGAGTGTTGTAAGCAGTTGGTCAGACAATCCAAGTTGGTTAAAAGATTTAGTAGGTTCAGACATAGTATGATGCTCAAAGATTAAATAGGCGCGGATTGTAGCAAACCTGCATTACGCTGTTTACCTTTCCTTTTGATTTTTCGTCAATTGAAGCGCACTAAACTGGTTTGCTTCTTCTAAAACGCTTGGATACAGCTCATTAAAGTGACACTGCAACTTATCATAATGGCATTCTAGGTCGTCGTAACAGCTTTTGAGCATGCCTAGCTTAGGCCTTCTTAAAGCCATTCGTTGTAATACCAACTCAATGGAAGACATGTCTTGATAGCTTTCCAACCACCGCTGTTCTGCCATCTTCTGATGAATAGTAACGAAGTTTTCAGGCCAGTGAGGCTCTTGATGTTCGAAAATCTTCTGATGGCTGTCTGAGCAAAAGTGCTCTAACGATTGTGTCGAGAACTGGCCCCAATGATTGGCTAAGCAATGATCCCAAAAGACATCGAGTGCGATAGGAGCGAAGCGTCTTGTTTGATCTGAAAAGAGAGATTTTGCAGAGCGAGACACATCATGACGGTCGGTATAGCTATCGACGAATCGATGAAGTCTTATTCCGTTAGAAAGCGAATCTGAATAGTGTTTATTCGGGTCACCCTTAACGAAGTCACCTAACAGATTACCGGCTAAGTTACTGTTGCAGTGTTGGGCGATGTGTAGGTGTGCGAGAAAGTTCATTGAACCTCATTAAAGTATCGAGAACTAAGTAACATGGTAAACGTACTCGTTTATCTTCGCGAACTTTAATGAGGATAGTTTTGATATGACGTGTGAGCGAATGAGATTTGCTCAGTTTAGAATTGTCTAATTTGGGAACGTTGAACTACAAAACACTTTTAGCTAAGGAAGCTTTCGTTTAAGTACTTTTGCTTAAAAAGCTCAAGTTAAAGGTTTAAAAGCTTAGTTTGAAGACTTAAAAAGTTCTTCTGCTAATTGTTTAACTGTTTGTTCATAGTCAGATAAATCAATGCCAATTTCCATAGCATCTAACAACTCAAGACTTTCGTCATTATAAGATTGGTCACTCATAGTGCCCCCTCTATTCCTTGATGTGGACATAATGTCCTGTTAACTAGTACACCATCTTGGACTTATATTATGTCACTTTGATGAACGCACTCTACTCTACCCATTCCATATTTATAGCTTGAAGCTACTCGCGATCATTAACGCTTATTTACGTTAAAGGGGTATACGCGAACGACATATGTACTGCTACCTTACACCAAGTACAACAAATTACTCTACAAATTTTGAAGCAGATCATGGTCAAACGTTTGCTTAGACATTTCTGATGCCCTGCCACTCGCCATCGTAAACATTAATTTACAGTGGATATTTTTAATTACATTAGAGATTGCATTTGGAATTAAACTCAATCAGAATACTTAAAAATCGAGATATTCTTTGGGTTTATGCGCTTAAGCTAGAAGAATTACAATGAAAACACACTCTAACGTAAAGAATTATATACAATGAATAAATCAAAGGTTTTTGGTAGTACTTTGATCATTGCAGGCACCACTATTGGTGCAGGCATGCTCGCTCTCCCACTTGCTTCTGCAGGTATTGGCTTCTCAACTTCGCTTTTCTTAATGCTGTGTCTTTGGGCATTAATGGCCTTTACCGCTTTATTAATGGTAGAGCTTCATCAATTCGCAGAATCGGACGCAACCCTACACACTTTAGCTCACACAATTTTAGGGAACAAAGGAAAGTGGATTGCGAGCTTCGCCGTTATGTTTCTGTTTTACGCTTTATGCGCAGCCTACATTGCGGGCGGTGGTGCTCAATTCAACCAACGTATTTCGGATATTGCAGGCATTGAACTCAACGGCCAAATCACAACCCTCCTATTTACTCTGTTAGTTGCCGGTGTTGTGACGATTGGTACACACAGTGTTGATAAAGTTAACCGTGTTTTGTTTGGCTTAAAGCTAATCGCGATGGTTTTAGTACTTAGCTTTCTAGCACCTAACATCACTTCTCAGTACCTAATGAGCATGCCTTTACAACAAGGCCTGATTGTTGCGGCGATTCCGGTTGTGTTCACCTCTTTTGGCTTTCACGGCAGCATCCCTTCGATTGTTCGATACCTTGATGGTGACGTCCGTTCTTTACGTAAGGTCATGATCATTGGTTCTGCACTGCCTTTGGTCATCTATGTTTTCTGGCAGAGCGTGACTTTAGGTGTAATTAGCCAAGAGCAGCTATTGTCAGACACCAGCTTGGGCGCACTGTTAGTCTCACTGTCGCAGACCGTACATCAATCAAACCTAAGCCTAATCGTTGGTGTATTTGCCGATCTTGCACTGTTAACCTCATTTATTGGCGTGAGCTTGGGCCTATTCGAATTCATGGGCGATTCATTGAGCAATAAGCTAGGCAGCGCTAGGCGCGTCAAAACGGCATTGATCACTTTCGTTCCACCACTCGGCTTTGCTTTGTTCTACCCACAAGGCTTTATCATGGCTCTGGGTTACGCAGCAATTGCGCTAGCAGTGCTTGCAATCCTGTTACCAACAGTGATGGTTTACAAAGTTCGTTACACTGATTTCGCCGTTAATGGCCAAAATACTCAAGAGACTTACCAAGTATTAGGAGGAAGCAAAGCGTTGTTTTTAGCGGGTAGCGTTGGTGTGTTTATCATTGCAATTCAAATCCTTATTTCAGTAGGGTTACTACCTTCTCTAGGCTAATAAACCTATACACGGTATAAATACTTGATTGAGGTCTCATAAACGATATGTTGGTATCATTAATTTTCACAATTAGTCGATTGGTATCACATTTTTATTGAGATCGGTTATTTAGAGTCCACGGTAAAGGATTTACCGTGGAGTTTTTATGAAAGAAGTACAATTTCGAACGATAGACAAGCTGTTTATCAAAATGTCTATCAACGACAAGTTTTGGGTTATTTTCTTAATCTTTTTTGCCGCTGTGGCAAGCCTAGCTGGACTCAACTACGTCAACAAAATGGAACAAATTGACGCGAGTGCAAAACAGCAGGTTGAGTATCAACTCAAAGGCATTTTATCAGCGTCAGATTCCCCTTCCTCTGTTCGTTCTGTTAGCCAACAAACTCGTCCTCAAGAAACCATCATTTCTAACAGTGGCGCGGTTACCGCAACGGCTCTTGCACAAGATGGTAACTACTACTCTCTGACCGTTTCAAATAACGATACACAAAACCAAAAGCAGCAAGCACTGTACACTTTATTACTCAGTCTTTTATGGTGTGCGCCTTTTGGCCTTTTCTGTTACTGGGTAGCGACCTTCCTAGGTGGTGCGTTATGGGTTCTTTACTCAACGACTCAAAAGATTGGTGACGGTGACTTAACCTCACGCCTTGGCTTCCACCCAGGCCGTGATGAGTTTGGTACTATTGGGTGTGCACTTGACCGTTCAATGGACACGCTAAGTGAACTAGTGAACAACGTAAACCACAGTGCCGCGACACTCAGTGAAACGTCGGCTTCTTTCGAAACAGAGATGAAGCGAAGCGAAACACAAATCATGAGCCAAAACGCGTCTTTGGACTCTGTGGCTACGGCAATGGACCAGATGACGGCATCAGCTAACGAAGTATCGAATATCTCTGCACGTTCAACTGAACAAACAGAACAAGATGCGCAGCAAATCAACGATAGCCACTCGAAGGTTCAACAAGCCATCTCAGAGATCAGCACACTTTCTTCTCTGATTGAGCAAACCTCATCTTCGGTGACCAGCTTAAATGTCAACACCAGCCAAATTAATGAAGTGATCACGACGATCAACGCAATCTCAGAGCAAACTAACCTACTTGCACTAAACGCGGCGATCGAAGCGGCTCGTGCGGGAGAGCAAGGCCGTGGTTTTGCGGTTGTTGCGGATGAAGTACGAACGCTGGCAAGCAGAACACAGTCGGCGACCGTTGAGATTCAAGCGATGATTGAGCGCCTGCAACAAGAAAGCCAGAACATCGCTAAAATCACGGAACAAACGGTTGATCAGGCTCAAACCAGCAGCCAACTGATTTCAAATATCGGTGATGACGTGAATTCTATCGCGGCTTCCGCGAATACCTTGATGGACATGAGCATTCAGATAGCCACTTCTGCAGATGAGCAAAGTAATGTAGCGAATACCATCGCGGCAGAGCTTAACGATATCCGCAGTCAATCAGATGTGATTAAAGATGTGGCTCAAAATTCTTCAAATGGTGTATCTAAGCTAACTGAAGCCTCAGTGTCTCTGTCTCAAACTTTGGCAAGATACCGCACTTAAGGCTCGACGCTATAAACTTCAAAGTCATAACGTTCAAAGCCAACGCTAAAGTGGCTTCCAGTTAACGTTAAGAGAAAACAAACTAAGAAGGACTCGCACTGAGTCCTTTTTTTATTGACGATCGTTAATAGCAACTTCCATTAATAACAATCCCCACCAATAACCATGTTATATACGCGGTCTTTAAAGATGAGATTATCATTACCATGAAGCAAGTCGCAAAGGAGAGATTATGAAGGGGCAAAACTGTCTAATAATCGAGCTTAGGAGTAATCTAATTAAACGGGTCTTATTTTCGCTTACCCTCTTGCTGCAGGTGACATAATGAATAATACAGAAGCACCAAACAACGAAGACATCACATGCCCTCTATGCCAACACGACGAATATCTGCTCTCAGAAAGCGGAGAAAAGTTTACGTGCGCATCTTGCGGTTTCCACACCAAACAATTTAGTAAAATAGTCAGCCTTCAAATAGGTACTACCCCACCAAAACTCCAGAGTTCGGTATACCGTTCATTGAGCAATGCTTGCCATTAATCCAAACTGAAATTTCTTCCAAACTGTAAATATCCTGAGCCGCTAGCTCTGCTATGTCGGCTTCTGGATCATCATTCAGTGAATCTTCAATCGTTGGTCGCAGTCTAAAAGATTGAATACCCGCTCGAACCCCAGCCTCAATACCTTTCACCGTGTCATCAACATAAATACATTCGTTTGGTAAAAAGCCCATATTCATTGCGGTATACATGATCAGATCAGGCTCAGGTTTCCAACTATTAGCGTCAAATGCCGAAAACACTTTGCCTTTGAAGTCATCAAGCATACCCGTCATCGCTAGTGATGATTCAACTCTCGATTTCGGAGCGTTTGAAGCGATACAAAATTCGATATCTTGTCGTTTTAGAAATTCAATCAACTCAATAGCGCCGTCCATAGGTTTCAAATGGCGCTGGAAAAGTGCTTCGAGTTCTGAACGGTAAAGTGGTTCAAGCGTATCAACGGATATCGACAGTCCAAGGCGTTCTTGTGTATCCATCAATATATCAGCCAACTTTCCCCCCTGAAAATGGGCGTAACAGTCGTTCACGTTTAAATCAGCGCCGAAACTCGAGAATACGTTCACTAGAGCTTGGCAGCACAGTCTTTCGCTATCGATTAACGTTCCGTCACAATCAAAAATCACACACTTAGTTTGTTCCAACCGCATAGAAATTTCACTCGCTTTGAATCCAAGCTTTATCCTATAAGGTTATCTTCAGGCTCGGCATGATTGAGCTAACACTTTACCTAAACTTAGTTATTTTTCTTTGCAAAATATGCAGCTGATCACCTTATGATTCAATATGCTTAAGCATTTTCATCTAACTTAGAGATATATGAATAGTGTTTTCAGTCCGATATTTTATAAATGATAATTAGTCTCAAGCACAAATATAAACAGGTAGAATACGTCGCGTAGAAAGAATGGCGGGAGAAATGGTTTAGCTCACCCTATGATAAGCTAAAATCACGCACAGTTGGCTTGTTGAATAGTAGCAGCTAAAGCAGCCGATTCTGAATTGGAACTATCTGGGTAAGTGTCTCTGATCGCAACAAACTCTGGTAAATGATCCAGCAATAGCTTGGCAAGCTCAGGATCAAACTGTCGACCGCACTCTCGTTCAAATAGGTCTACAACCATTTCTAACGGCCACGGCTCTTTATAGCAACGTGCGCTCAACAATGCGTCGAAAACATCGGCTACGGCAGTAATGCGTGCAAACAAATGGATTTCATCAGCAGCCTTACCATTTGGGTATCCTTCACCATCCCATCGCTCGTGATGCTCATTGGCGATAATCGCTGCTAAGTTAGTGATGTCACCCGCTCCACTGATCAGCAAATTGTAGCCTGCCGTGGTGTGCAACTTCATCACTTCCCATTCTTCATCCGTTAGTTTACCTGGCTTGTCGAGAATCGATTCTGGCACTGAGATTTTACCTACATCGTGCATCGGGCTGATAATCTCAAGCATTTCTACTTCACGGTGGCTTAAACCTCGATGTTTCGCCAAAAGTGCTGATAACTTCGCAACACGCTTTACGTGATTACCGGTTTCGCCAGAGCGCGTTTCAATGGCTTCACCTAATACATGAATCATGTCTTTCTGAACGTTCAGTGTTTGCTTCTGCAGAGCGAGAATCCGCTTGTTCTTCTTTGCCAGCTCTTTCTTTTGACGCAACGTAATGAACTGCATCAAGATAATCAGGCTTAAGCCCGCAATCACCATGGTCAAGCCCATCAGCAGTTGGAAGTTCTTACGAATAAAAGAAGAAGGTTCATTGATGACAACAGATTCTTCAGGTAACGCACTCTCACCGATACCGAACTTTTTCATCGCCGGATAATTGAATACGAAACGTATGTTGTCACCCGGTACCAACGGTGAAGAGAAACCAAGCGATACGTACTTGTCTAACGCATCAACGGCTTCTTCGCCCATACTTTGTGAGTGATTAACATAACCGCCCAACACGTCACCTAAGATATTGAACTGCCATAGTGCGAACACAGGAGCCGCGCTCGATACTGACAAGGTTTCAGCGATCTCTTGATAAGAGTGATAAACGCCTTGTGCGAGTTCCGTGTTGTAGTGGCTGAGCAGAACAGCATCATCAACTGAGATAGTTTTTAAGTACTGTCTCGTCTCTTCAAGGGTTTGATCTCGAATTTCAACCAAATTGATATCGGGAAAACCAACCATCACCTTTTGTACTTCTTTACGAATCAACTCAGAAGTGACACTGTAATCATTTACAAAGTACAGGTTCTTAAGGTTTGGCCTTAACTGGGAAATCAACTCGATGTTAATGTCGATATGATCATTCTCGTGAAGCACGGTTGCTCTGTCAGTAATCGCGTACATGTCGTTACTGGTATCATTAATGCCAACCGCAACTACAGGTGTATTTCGGTCAATTAAAGAGTTGATGGATTCAAGAAAATTTGCTGCGTTATCATCGGTAACAATGACGCCATCCAAGTGATAACCTGAATACTTAGCTTTAAAGTAATCGACAAGCGAGTCGTAATATTCTGGACTATTGATACGCTTAGTATCTAGATACTCAATTGAAAGTTTAACTTCGACTTGAGATTGATTGAACGCGTTATCGATTCCCTTTTGGAAGTCGGCGGTCCATTGGTAGGAAGGTCCATAGGAGTGGATAACTAGGATGTGCTTGATATCCCAGTTGTTAGCGTAAGTAGCTGTAGAAAAAGCGCTAACACACAATACAGCGATTGATATCAATAGCTTGTACATACCGGACCCTGTTTAAAAGACGGTGTATTGTACTCAGATTAACGCTTTATCAAAGGTTCTTTAGCTTTCCAACCATACTTTATGGTTAGAACCTTGATCTTGTGCCCAAAATTCGAGTAACTGTTTAGCAAACCCAATACAGTCTTGATCATGCTGGTTTACAACATCTGAGATCAGCAGTGAATCGTCAGTCGCTGTAACAATCGCACTCGCTACCACATCACCGTTCTTGGTACCTACAAATAGTTCATGTTCTTCCGATAGCATTATTTGGCTTAAGAACTCCAAAATATGCGCTCTTTCCGTTTCATCTTGATACGCGCTAGCTTGGTTAAGCGAGAATAGGACCGTCAGCTTATGAAAGTCGACTTTGTGTAATTCATCTAATTGGGTAGGATTTTGATCTTGGGGAAGAAGTTGATATGTTTTTTGAGGAAGTTTGCTTTTATAGAGGTCTCGACCGAGAAGGCTCTCTTTTGCGGGGTACGCAATGTCGAGTTGGCTGAATAGCCATTGGTTTTTCTTATGTGCATTTTCAGGTATTTCGTTATTCATTCTATTAGTACCTACGTTTAGTATCCCCAAATATCACAGTTATTTGGAAGACATATGGTCGACTGAGGTGCCGAGCTACAAGCAGAGAGCATACAGAGCATGACCAAGGCCAACAAGTACTTTAAATGCTTCATATTTTTCATTCTCCAACAACATCCTTTAAGAACTCGGTGAAAAGCTCTACACTCGTATTCACGCTTTCAATATTCCTATAGTAAACAGAACTATATAAATAAAAAGGACTTCTTATGAAAAAAGCCTTAATAGCAGTTGGTATCATGACATTATTGGCTGGCTGCTCAGACAATGAAGTTGGCGACGTATCTCTCGGTTTCTTCACAATGAAAGATATCAAAATGTCTTCTCTAGATGACGATAAGATCGCAGGTGTGACTTGTCATATCGCATCCATCGAAGCAAACCTTAGCCTGTCAGATCCAAGTGATAGCTCTATCTCTTGTCGTCAAACAGGTGAAATCACACCAGAAATGATTGCTCAAATAGACAAGAGCAAATCCGGCGAAGTGGTATTCAAGCAATCGAAAAGTATCTTTTTCAAAACAATGAAAGTTCGCCGCATCTACGACGCAGAGAATCAATCATTGCTCTACTTGTCTTACACCACAAAAGAAACAGAGGGTAGCTTCAAACACAGCCTTTCCACTGTTCCTCTATGGGGTACAAAGGCTTACGTTGATCCAGCTACGTTAGTCCCTACGGAATAACGAGCTTGAATCACCTGTACAGACATTGTGCAGGTGATTCAAAATGTAATAAAAATGAAAGAAACAGAAACAAAATGTGATATCATGCGGCAAAATTTTTTCACTGTATTTGTCATATGAAATTTCCTGGACAGCGTAAATCTAAGCACTACTTTCCAACTCACGCCCGTGATCCGTTGGTCAACCAAATTCAACAAACACCTAAGCTACACCGCGCAACAGTTGTCGGTATAGGTCAAACGATTGTTGATATCGAAGCCCGTGTTGACAACGAGTTCCTTGAAAAATATGAGCTGAGTAAAGGTCACTCGCTTGTATTGGAAGAAAGTAAAGCCGATGCCCTTTACGAAGAGCTAGTTGAACGTAGTTTGATTACGCATCAATACCCTGGCGATACCATTGGTAACACGCTACACAACTACTCTGTTCTTGCAGACAGCAAATCAGTTCTGCTTGGCGTTATGTCTAAGAAAATCGAAGTGGGTTCGTTCGGTTACCGCTACCTTTGCCGTACCTCTTCTCGCATGAACTTAAACCACCTACAAACAGTTGATGGTCCAATTGGTCGTTGTTATACGCTAATTACCGAAGATGGCGAACGTACGTTTGCGATCAACGAAGGACACATGAATCAACTGCTTCCTGAAAGTATTCCTGAGCAAATTTTCGAAAAAGCCTCTGCATTAGTTGTATCTTCATACCTAATGCGCGGTAAGCCTGAAGATCCAATGCCAAAAGCCGTACAAAAAGCGATTGAATATGCGAAAGCACACAATGTGCCTGTTGTACTGACGCTTGGTACTAAATACGTGATCGAAGGTAATGCTGAATGGTGGCAAGAGTACCTGAAAGAAAACGTTACTATAGTCGCGATGAACGAAGACGAAGGTGAAGCATTAACGGGCGAGAAAGATCCATTACTTGCTGCGAATAAAGCGCTTGAGTGGGTTGACCTTGTTTTATGTACTGCGGGCCCTGTTGGCTTGTACATGGCAGGTTACACTGACGAACCAGCGAAACGCGAAACCACACTGCCATTGTTACCGGGTAACATCCCTGAGTTCAATAAATACGAATTCAGCCGTGCTATGCGTAAGCAAGATTGTGTAGACCCAGTAAAAGTATATTCTCACATTGGCCCTTATCTAGGTGGCCCACTTGAGATTAAGAACACCAATGGCGCAGGCGACGGTGCACTTTCTGCACTGCTACACGATATGGCAGCAAACAGCTACCACTACGTAAATGTACCAAACTCAGAGAAACACGAGCACGCTTGTCTAACTTACTCGTCACTGTCTCAAATTTGTAAGTACGCAAACCGTGTAAGCTACGAGGTATTGACTCAACACTCACCTCGCCTTTCTCGTGCTCTACCGGAACGCGAAGATAGCTTAGAAGAAACATACTGGGATCGCTAATCTAGATTGAGGCACTGATTCCAACGGGTTAGTGAATCATTCTAAGATGACCAATTCCTAAGAGGGCTGCTATATGCAGCCCTTTTTCTATTGGTGACTAATGTGAATAGCGCAACACCTAATCAAATCTAATTTTTTGCCAGATTAAGATTTGATCTCGCGCAATGACTGTTTAGATCTGTTATCTTCCAGCACATAATTCGTGTGGTTTGCCTTTACTTGGTCAAATTATACAGTACCATCGCCACGCAAACGTTTACGTAACACCTTTCGGTTCTGATATAAGGAGCAAATATGCTATCTGATATTGATATTTGTCGCTCAAATCCCCTTAAAAACATCAGTGAGATTGCCAAGCAAGCTGGCCTGAATCATGACGAACATCAACCTCTTGGGCTTTACAAGTCTAAGGTTTCTCTTACGTCACTTGAACGCCTCTCTGACCAACAAGATGGTAAGTTAATCGTTGTGACTGCGATTACACCTACGCCACTCGGTGAAGGAAAAACGGTCACCACAATTGGCCTTGCACAAGGTCTCGCCCAAATAAACCAATCTGCGATGGCGTGTATTCGTCAGCCTTCTATGGGCCCAGTATTTGGTGTCAAAGGCGGTGCTGCTGGCGGTGGTTACTCTCAAGTGGCGCCAATGGAGCAGTTAAATCTCCACTTAACAGGTGATATTCATGCAGTAACAGCGGCTCATAACCTCGCCTCTGCTGCGATTGATGCTCGTTTATATCATGAGCAACGTGAAGGATTAGAAGCCTTTGAAGCGCGCTCTGGCTTAAAAGCATTAGATATAGACCCAAGCAGAATCGTTTGGCGACGCGTGCTTGACCATAATGATCGCGCACTGCGCATGATCACTGTAGGTAAGAACGAGGCAGACAAAACAATCAACGGCTTTGAGCGCGAAGATGGCTTTGATATCTCTGCTGCTTCAGAGTTAATGGCCATTCTTGCGCTGGCTGACGACCTTCAAGACCTACGTAAGCGTATTGGCCGAGCGGTACTCGCTTATAACCACCACGGCATGCCATTAACCGCAGATGACTTCAACGTTGCAGGCGCAATGACTGTAACAATGAAAGATTCAATTGAACCAACATTAATGCAAACACTTGAGGGTGTGCCAACGCTGATTCACGCAGGCCCGTTCGCAAACATTGCACATGGTAATTCTTCAATTATTGCCGATAAGATTGCTCTCAAACTGAGTGATTTTGTAGTGACTGAAGGCGGTTTTGGCTCCGACATGGGTTTTGAAAAAGCGTGTAACATCAAAGTTAAAGCATCGAATAAAAAACCTGATTGCGCTGTTATAGTCGCTACATTACGCGGTCTAAAAGCCAACTCAGGCTTATACGATTTAAGACCAGGCACCGCTTTACCAGAATCAATCTTCAATGATGACCAAGACGCCCTTATCGCTGGCTTTGAGAATCTGAAATGGCACATCAACAATGTTAAGCAATACCAAGTGCCTGCCGTTGTCGCCATCAACCAATTCCCACAAGATTCAATTCAAGAGTTAAACACATTGAAACAACTGATCACCGACTTTGACCCTAATGTGACCGTTGAAATCAGCGAAGCTTTTGGTAAAGGCGGAGAAGGTGCGACGTTATTAGCTCAAACCGTGGTCAATGCTTGTGAAAATGAGAGCGACTTTAAACCACTTTATGAATCTGAACAGAGCTTGGAAGAAAAGTTGATGGCAGTCGCCGAGGTCGGTTACGGCGCAGCAAGTATTTCGCTATCACCTTTAGCCAAGCAACAACTCGCTGAATTCAACCAACATGGATACAGCAGATTGTCGGTATGTTTGGCAAAGACACCGCTATCTATTTCAACAGAAGCACAAGTTAAAGGCGCTCCTACCCAGTTTGATGTACCAGTTAGAGAACTGAAGCTTTGTGCCGGTGCGGGGTTCATCTACGCTTTGTGTGGCAATGTAATGACCATGCCGGGCTTACCGGATAAACCGGCGTTCATGTCGTTAGATGTTGATGAAAAAGGAAATATCGTTGGCCTTAGCTGAATAATGATGGCGAATTCATTTTCGATCTAACCGATATACTTGACCAGTATGCTACTTCGAGCCGTCATTTCTGAAAGGAATGGTTGCTCGATTAGCAAGCTTAATTGCAAAAAGTTGCACTAAAACCATAGTTATATGCAAAGCTTGTTCTAAGTTCTGGGTCAAGATCACATTAAAAACCCCATAAAATATATAGTATTGCGCTGATTCTTTAAGGACAGTGATGAATACGAGTATAAAAAAACTAGTCAGCCAATTTCTATGTACCATTTTTGCCCTAGGACTAGTCCCTGCCCTCTATATTAATTCTGAATTTGATCGGATAGACGCTCAGCACACGCTAAATATTAAGCAATCAAGTCAAAACCAAATTGAATACAGCTTCCACGAGCTTTCTGTCATCGTAGAGCAGATATCTAACTCCGTTCCCTCTATTGCAAATTCACAAACCCTTCTTCGTGCCATTGAAGAACCCTCAACGATTCACAAAGAAGCGCTGCAAGACTTGTGGGTGATGCTCGCTCGTGGGCAAAAATATTACTCACAACTTCGTTATCTCGATATTCAAGGGAATGAAGTGTTCCGCGTCAACTACAAAGACAATCAAGCCACAGTCGTTGCAGACAAGGAACTACAAAACAAATCAGCGCGCAGTTACTTTGACACTCTTCAAAAACTTGAAATTGGGCAAGTCAGTTCAAATGGTATCGATCTAGAAGTCGAATACGGGGAAATAGTCCATCCGTTAATTCCGGCGCTTCGTATCATGACGCCTGTAACATCAAAAGATCGCATCATTGGTTACTTTATTGCTAACCTCAATATGCTCGAAATTTATGATCGCCTGCATTATCAAATCGGAACATCTTCTGCTGTGCCGATACTCCTGAATAAAACAGGTCATGTCATCATGGGGCCCGACCCAGAAGAATCATTTGGTCATGTTCTTGAGTCTCGTGCTGAGATCACTTACGCAAAGCGCTACCCAGAATTATGGGAAGCAATTAAAGACAACACTTCCTCTAGCTATTTTGATGGCGAAAACTGGTATTTCCACTCAGATATCAGCCCGAAGATAGATCAATTTGAAGGGCCTATTTATATGGTTCTTCACGTTAAAAACCATCAGTTTAATAACCAGTATCAACAAGAACGCCACGCAATCATCGTACAGATCATTACCTTAACGATACTGATATCAATGATTTCTGCTGGGTTTGTGCTTTGGAATAGAAACCACAAGAAGAACAGCATCGATAGTCAACTGGCTAAAGCAGCAATGAATGGTATGTCGGCCTTGGTCATCACCGATAGAAACAACCGAATAATCAAAGTAAACCAAGAATTTACCCGCGTAAGTGGTTACAGCTTGGAAGATGTAAAAGGTCATCAACCGTCTATGTTTGCCTCTGGTCGCTACAACCAAGAATTCTACATAAAGATGTGGAGCATTATTACTAAGACCGGAGTATGGGAAGGCGAAGTGGTAAATCGCCGTAAAGACGGTTCTCTGATCACTGAAATACTGCGAATCCAAACGATTAAAGATTCTAAAGATGTAATTCAGTTTTATGTCGCGTCATTTGTCGATATCAGTAAACACAAAGAGCTCGAGAATAAACTGAGAAACCTAAGTGAAAAAGATTCGTTAGCAGGCTGTTGGAACCGTCGCAAGTTCGATCTTGAGCTGCGCGATGAATGCTCTCGTGTTAATCGTTACCCTACTCGCGAGCAGTCTTGTTTAGCTATTTTGGATATTGACTACTTCAAACGCATTAATGATCGATTTGGGCATGATTACGGTGATCGAGTCATTCAAACGGTCGCTAAAGTGCTCCAACGCGAATGTCGTGAAACCGATTTTGTTGCTCGTATTGGTGGTGAAGAGTTTGGTGTTATCCTGCCTCACACCTCAACAGAAGAAGCTGAATACGTCCTTAACAGGTTGAGAGTTGCTGTCAGTCTTGATCTCGACAACGTAGTGACTGTGAGTGGGGGGATCACCAACATCACTAGCGATCCTGCGCTTAACTACAAGTGCGCCGATTTGGCGTTATATGAGGCCAAAGCGGCAGGCCGAAACCAAGTCTGTTTATTTCTAGACAAAGAAATGAGCGAAATCGCCTAGCAAGAGTCTACACCGTCCCGCTAGGCTGTTAATCAGACCGAGAGCCATTGACTTTGCAGCCTTATCATTCAGTAACCTCACCATTTAGCAATCAGCTTGGTGCAGGATAGAACTCTAACTTATTCCCTTCGACCACCAGAATACAGTCCATGTTCGCCGCGTGAGCTGCCTGCTTACCAAGATTGGTATCTTCAAACACAACACATTGCTGAGGTTGTAACCCCATACCGAAACACGCGTCCAAGAAGGTATCTGGATTTGGCTTATGATTCTTCACATCTGTTGCTGTCACTAAGATATCCAGCTTGTTCAAGATATCCGTTTTATCTAATAGCTGTTCTGCGCTTTTACGCTGACTGCCTGTTCCTACCGCTATTTTCTTATTGCCTAGATGTTCTATTAGAAGAGAATACGTACAAGGGATAATATCGCCTTTGTCTTCAATCGCGGCAAACGACGCCATCTTAAACGTAGATACCGCTTGTGGGTCGAGTGACAAACCGTATTTACTGTTCACTTCACCCGCTATCTTATAACTCGGCATACCACCTAAGCTGTGCAGCCAAGATGCCTCGAAATGAAAACCGAACTCTTCAGCCGTTTGCTGCCATGCTTTTACATGTGCTGGCATTGTATCGATCAACGTACCGTCCATATCAAAGATTAATCCTTCATACGCCGTTAAATCTATTTTCATCACTACTACCACTCTTTAAGAAAGTTACTGATACCATAACCAATATTCAGTATCATGACTCCATATTACCGTCCAAAATGGAAGTTTATGTTACAAATATCTAACTCTGTTTCGATTCAAGACTGGGAACTCCAGTTAACTGCGATCAGAGCACAAGGAGCCGGCGGCCAAAACGTCAATAAAGTATCGAGCGCGATACATTTACGTTTTGACATCAAGCACTCCACCCTACCTGATTTCTATAAAGAAAAACTCCTAGCGCACAAAGATAGCCGCATCACTAAAGATGGCGTGATTATCATTAAGGCGCAGCAGTATAGAACTCAAGAACAAAACCGAGATGATGCTTTGGTGCGATTGAAAGAACTGATCTTGGAAGCAACAAAGGTTCAAAAAGTAAGACGAGCAACTAAGCCGACGCGTGGCTCTCAGAAAAGACGTTTAGAAGGAAAGAAGCAAAGAAGTACCACTAAACAACTCCGCGGAAGAGTAGAATAATTGTTTCATGTCACCCAGTGAACACGTCACCCATGAAAACAACCGATCTAACTCTATTTATTTAGATAAAATACGAGACCTATTAGACCAAAACGCTACGGCTGTGTTTTGACCGATAAAATCAGTTTGATCAACAATATTCTCTCTTCGCTGGTCAGTAAACGGCTGACCGCTGCAACATCTTCCGCCGTGGCTTGCGATGCACCAACAATATCAAGCACGACATCCAAATCCGTCACTTTTAAGGTTCTAGTGATAGAACGATACTGGGACATTTTGATGTCAGCTTCACCACGTTCAATACGTTGATAGGTTTTTAAACTCATTCCCGCACTTGAGGCCAATTTTTCTTGCGACAAATTAGCGAGCTTCCTGCGATCAATCAGCGCCATGATTATGGGTTCTTGTGACATAAGCTTATCCTCAATAGACAGTTATGACCTAATTTCAGCAAGAAGCAGACCATATTGACTCGTAACGGTTTACATACGCCATCAAAGGCATATTATGCGATTATTAAAAAACGTTACGTTTCATAAACTTTCGCACTTTGATCGGTCGTGAACGTGCAGGCTAGTAAACTTGATTACTCAAGTGTTGGGAAATTAGAAAAATTGCAAATTGCGAATAACAAAGACGTCAAATTGGAAATTGCGAATCGTTATACTTTGGCATTTCCTTGCATAAAGCGCGCTTTAGAATCAGAGGATACCCGCAATCAAATTGTCGCGGTACAGCAAAGGCTACTCACTTACAAAGAAGTGTTGTTGCACGGAAACATGTTGGAAGACAAGGAATTGAAACGGGCTTTTTCTGCATTGAACCAAAGTGAGAAAAGTGTCGCGCAAGGTGGCATCAAAAGCATCAATGATGCGATAAAAGAGATGGATGAGATTCTAGAAAGGTACAGCCGAAAAGCGGTTGTAGAACTAAGCAACTAAGCAACTAAGCGGGTAAATGACTAAACAGCTAAACCTGCAGAAATAAAAAAGTCGACGCTATCGTTAGATAAAGCGTCGACTTGTTCAAAACATTGCAGTTCTAACGTAACACGGCTTTTCTAAGACCCGCGAACAACATCAGCATACCTAGTAAACCAAATGAAACACTACCACCACTGCTACCAGAGCCAGATGATGTCCGTGCATTCACATAAGCTGTTCGCTTAGCATCAGTAGAAACAAACTTAGCGGTTTCGGTACCAGCAATAACACTGTCTATCCAAGCTTCATAATCATAAATTTCAGTGAATACTGACGTTACTCTTGAGCTACCACCACACGTTTCAGGACCAAAACTGGTGATCCCTACTTGTCTGTAAATGGAACCATCCTTCCAGTAAACCGGACCGCCAGAATCACCTTGACAAGTGCCCCCGTACAAGCCAGAAACTGCTACATCTCCAACAAAACAAATTTGATTCTCTGTTAACTCATCACCAGCAGCGAATACCGTTTTACAAGTCGCATTGTCTACATAATTGAGGTTTGCTTTTTGTAGTAAAGTGGTTCCGTCAAAACCAGTGCGTGTATCGCCATGACCCACAGCGGTAAATACCTCTGAAGAACTACGATAACCATCCGAACTCGGGCGTTTTACAATATCATTAACTGAATCGATATTCAGTGCGCTTTCTAGCTTAAGAATGGCAACATCGTTACGGAGTAGATCACTCAACGCATTTGAATAGTCACTGCGATAATAAACTTCTGAAACTCGTGCTTTTTGAATGTTACCGTTAGGGAATTGAGACGTATCTTCAATTTGAGGGACTACAGTAGTAAATAGCTGCCCTTCTTCATTGCCGTAAATACAGTGTGCTGCCGTCAAAATATGAGTCGGGTTTAAAATGGTCGCGCCACAGTAAGGGCCTGTAGAGTAAACACCATCATAGTCAATACGATCAATGAACAAGCTCGCCATTGAAGGAAATTCAGTCACAGAAGCGTCACTACCATTCACGATATAAGGTGTGACACCCACATCAGGAGCACTCTCGGCCGTGTTTTCCGTCGCCAATACACTAGATGTATAAATCAACGGTGCTAATAGCACTAAAACGGCTTTACGAACCGGACTCACTGTATAGTTCACATTCATAGTTAACTCCTTGTAACCACTACGACTTATTTATAAAAATGATATGTGGCCACCATAACACGGCATAACCCTGAGTATAGTAAGTATTTGTAACGATATGGCCACATCTCTCATTTTATAAACGAAATGTCAGACGACGTGTCTTTAGCCAATACTCAAAGTTATGTACGTTACCAAATACAAAAAAGCCTACCGTCAAACATCTTAATACAAAGATGTAAACAATAGGCTTTCATTTAACTTAGTGGTTTCTCTTAAAAGAGATTAACCACGGTAGTAACGTTGAGGTACGAAAGGCATTTTTTCTACTGTCATTGGTAGTTTCTTGCCGCGAACGTCAGCGAATACTTCAGTACCAATTGCTGCTAGGTCTGTACGAACGTACGCCATAGAAACAGGCTTACCAGCGTTAGGGCCAGCAGTACCGCTTGTTACAACGCCAATCTTGTTGTCTTCAGCATCGAACAGCTCAGCGCCTTCACGTACTGGAGCTTTAGTTTGACCCACTAGACCGACACGCTTACGTTGAACATCTTTCGTTGCGATTTGCTCAAGGATGATATCAGCGCCAGGGAAACCACCTGCACGTTCACCGTCAGTACGACGCACTTTTTGAATACCCCATAGAAGGCTTGCTTCTACTGGTGTTGTCGTTGTGTCTAGGTCGTGACCGTATAGACATAAACCACACTCAAGACGAAGTGAATCACGTGCGCCAAGACCAATCCACTCTACTTCAGCTTCTGCAGTTAGCTTACGCGCTAGCGCTTCTGCGTGATCGTTCGGTACCGAAATCTCGTAGCCATCTTCACCGGTGTAACCACTGCGGCTCACGATGCATTCAACGCCATCGATATCGACTTTTTGCACATCCATGAACAGCATGTCAGCAACGCTTGGCTGGAAACGAGCTAAAACTTCAGACGCTTTAGGGCCTTGAAGTGCGAGTAGAGCGCGATCATCAATCACTTCCATTTCTACGTCAGCAGGAAGGTGCGCAGTTAGATGGTCGATATCTTGTGTCTTGCATGCTGCGTTCACAACAACAAACAGGTGATCGCCTAGGTTAGCAACCATCAGATCATCCATAATGCCGCCCTGCTCATTAGTAAAGAACGCATAGCGCTGCTTACCAGAAGGAAGGTCAATAATATCTACAGGAACCAAAGATTCTAAGACAGCAGCTGCGTTCGCGCCATGAAGACGAAGTTGCCCCATGTGAGAAACATCAAAAAGACCGGCAGCATCACGAGTGTGTAAGTGCTCTTTCTTTACACCTAGTGGGTACTGAACTGGCATATCGTAGCCAGCGAAAGGAACCATTTTTGCACCCTCTTCAACGTGAAGTGCATGCAGTGGTGTTGTTAGTAGGTCTTGATTAGCGTGTTCTTGAGTCATTTTCTTCTCCATGAAGCGTTGCAGGCTTTCCAAATCGAGTCTGCCGCTTATATCTCTATTTAGAGTCGCTTCTAACGTAAGTTGCATCATTAGTCACTTCAGCGTATTCGCGTCAGTCACCTTAGCGTCTTAACCTTAGAAACAGTAGATAGTAAAAAGTGATGTCTTTTATATAGGCTTATATCGTTAGCTTGATAAATCAGGTTAGCTGTACAAAAGCTCTACAAGTCACTTTCTAAGAATTCACTTCAGTAAACTTCAATCAACATGAGTAAACCGTGTTCACTATAATAAACAAGCCTGCGTCAGTTTTACACCCTTAACAATAGTCAAACAGCTCAAAATGTGACATTTAACAATTTAAAAACAATTATTCGATACATACAAAAACGCGATATTGATGATTATCACACCAATATCGCGTCTAATGCCTAACGTTCGAAACAAAAGCAAACGTTTGCATCCACTATAAGAAATTCTAAGATTGTTAATTTATTTTGCAGTCACCCACAAAATGAGCGCGTCGTCTGCACTGGTCGAGATAAGCATATGGCCCATATTGGCATCGTAATACATGCTATCACCTTCACTCATCGGTACGGGTTCGTAAAATTCTGAGTAGAACATCACATCGCCAGATATGATCATTAAGAACTCTTCCCCGTCGTGGCGAACCCAATCATTATACTCTTCAAAAGTACGTGCTCGCACGCGGCTCTTAAACGGCATCATCTTCTTATTAGAAAGCTCTGTGGCAAGCAACTCATGTTCGTAAGTCGGTGTTGGGTGTGGCTTCCCTTGCCCTGCTTTGGTTAAGTCACGACGTCCCGTTGCAACTTTTTTCCTTGGTGGTTCAAAGAGTTGAGGCATATCAATTTGCAAGCCCATCGCCAGTTTTTGCATAGCCTGAAAGGTTGGCGAGATTTGTTCGTTCTCAATTTTGCTGAGCGTAGAACGCGCTAAACCTGTTCTTTGACTTGCTTCTTCTAGCGTAATCCCAAGCTTGCCGCGGATATCTTTAATGCGCTGGCCAAGCCTAAGTGGTTCAATATTCTGGTCTAACGTTTCCTTCGCCAACGTTAAAGATGGGTACTCATCATAAATGTCTTCTGACATAGGTCCCTCATTAATTTCTTGCTTCCTGTCTATTAATTTCATTGTTGCATGAAGCGCTTTGTTGATTAAAGAGCACGCAGAGAAATAAAGCGTGCTCCCCGTAGCAAAACAAGAAAAGTTGTTTCCTATTGGAAATTTTTGTTGAAAATTGATTTTATCGGAGCTATGTTATCGACTTGTTAGATGAAGAGATGCTACTTCAGCTTGCAGCAAATGATAGATTTAACATTTGTAAGAGCTGTTTTTTACCCGAACTTTTGGGAAACAATTCGTGCTGCATTGACCCTACAACGATCGCTTAGACGCTGTAAGAGTATATTTATAACGCAATTCACGTTTATCTATACCTATATAGCGCAAACGATACCGATGCAGAAATCAACTTAAGACCTAATGGACTATAAAAACAATCACCATTAGCTTAATGAAAGGTCTCGACAATGAACGCTTACCAAAACCATAGCTTAGACAGTTTTTTCACTACGAACTTATCTGGTACTGACGACGCAGTATTTGCTGGAATCCAAGCAGAGAACACTCGTCAAAACGAACAAATCGAACTTATTGCTTCTGAGAACATCGTTTCTAAAGCAGTAATGCAAGCTCAAGGCACTTGCCTAACCAACAAATACGCAGAAGGCTACCCAGGCCGTCGCTACTACGGTGGTTGTGAGCACGTAGATACCGTTGAAGCTATCGCGATTGAACGTGCTAAACAGCTGTTCAAATGTGAATACGTAAACGTACAGCCTCACTCTGGCGCTCAAGCAAACGGCGCAGTTAAACTTGCCCTACTTCAACCTGGCGACACGATCCTAGGTATGTCTCTTGACGCTGGTGGCCACCTTACACACGGTGCGCGCCCTGCAATGTCTGGTAAGTGGTTCAACGCTGTTCAATATGGCGTAGACCGCGAAACTCTAGAAATCGATTACGAAGCAGTTCGCGCTTTAGCAATCGAAAGCCAACCTAAAATGATTATTGCTGGTGGTAGTGCTATCCCACGTGTTATTGATTTCGCTAAGTTCCGTGAAATTGCTGACGAAGTTGGCGCTATCCTAATGGTTGATATGGCACACATCGCGGGTCTTATCGCGACAGGTGCTCACCCTAGCCCACTACCACACGCACACGTTGTTACAACAACAACGCACAAAACACTTCGTGGCCCACGCGGCGGTATGATTCTTACGAACCACGAAGACATCAACAAAAAAATCAACTCTGCAGTGTTCCCTGGCCTTCAAGGCGGCCCACTAATGCACGTTATCGCGGCTAAAGCAGTGGCGTTTGGCGAAGCACTTGGCCCAGAATTTAATACTTATATTGATTCAGTGATCGACAACGCAAAAGTTCTTGCTGAAGTGTTGCAAACTCGCGGTTGTGACATTGTGACTGGCGGAACAGACACGCACCTAATGTTGGTTGACCTTCGTCCTAAGGGCTTGAAAGGTAACGTAACTGAAGAAGCATTAGAGCGTGCAGGGATCACATGTAACAAAAATGGCATACCATTCGACACAGAGAAGCCTATGATTACTTCGGGTATTCGTTTAGGTACGCCAGCTGGAACCAGTCGTGGTTTTGGCACTGAAGAATTCAAACTTATCGGTGAATGGATCGGCGATGTACTTGATGGCTTAGTTGAAAGCCCTGAAGGCAACGCTGAAGTTGAGCAACGTGTTCGCAAGCAAGTTAAAGAGCTTTGCAAACGCTTCCCTCTTTATCGTTAAACCGTTTTTAAGATTTAAATTAAAACCTCATAAATTTTTGGAGAATAAGCAATGGACAATACACTAAAGTTTGCAGACAGCCACGAGTGGGTAAAAGACAACGGTGACGGTACTGTAACTATCGGTATTTCTGAGCACGCTCAAGAGATGCTAGGTGACGTTGTGTTTGTTGACCTGCCTGACACTGGAGACGAAATCGAAGCTGGCGAAAGCTTCTCTCTAGTTGAATCAGTGAAAGCAGCTTCTGATATCTACGCACCAATCTCTGGCGAAATTGTAGAAATCAACGAAGAATTAGAAGATAGCCCAGAGTTAATTAACGAAGAATCTTATGAAGGTGGTTGGATTGTAAAAGTGAAGATGTCTGATGCGTCTGAACTAAACAACCTTAAAGATGCGGAAGAATACCTAAGCTCTATCGAAGAAGACTAATAGGTTCCTCATTACGATAAAGCTGCTCTTTGGAGCAGCTTAATTTTAGGGGCTAGCTCACGGCTCCAAAGAGAAAGTAGAACATATCATGACTGAATTACTTCAAAGCCAATTACTAAAAGACTTGGGTACTCAAAACGAGTTTGTTGCTCGTCATAACGGCCCAAATAAAGCAGACCAGCAGAAAATGCTTGAAGCGATCAACGCGACTAGCTTAGACGCACTGATCGACGAAACGGTTCCTGCACAAATCCGTCTTGAAAAACCAATGACACTTGCTGCGCCACTGAGCGAAATGGACATGCTGACCTCTCTTAAAGAGATCGCTAACCTAAATCAAGTGAAACGTACTTTCATTGGCCAAGGCTACTACAACACATTCACTCCAAACGTTATTCTACGTAACGTTTTAGAGAACCCAGGCTGGTACACAGCTTACACACCATACCAACCAGAGATTTCTCAAGGTCGTCTTGAAGCTCTACTCAATTACCAACAAATGGTAATGGACCTTACCGGTATGGAAATCGCGAACGCGTCCCTTCTTGATGAAGCGACAGCGGCTGGCGAAGCAATGACACTGTGTAAGCGTGCTGGCAAAAGCAAGAGCAAAGTATTCTTCGTTGCTGATGATGTACACCCTCAAACACTAGAAGTTGTTAAAACTCGTGCTGAGTACATCGGTTTTGAAGTCATGGTTGGTGCTCTTGAAACACTTCCAGAGCAAGACGTATTTGGTGCGCTTCTTCAATACCCGAGTACAACGGGTGAAGTTCGTGACCTAACAGACATCATTGCGAAAGCTCAAGCTAACAAAACACTGGTTACAGTGGCTACTGACCTACTTGCTTCTGCTCTACTTAAGCCTGCTGGCGAAATGGGCGCAGACGTAGTTATCGGTTCAGCGCAACGTTTCGGCGTTCCTATGGGTTACGGCGGTCCACACGCTGCATTCATGGGTACTCGTGAAAAGCATAAGCGTACAATGCCAGGTCGTGTCATCGGTGTATCTATCGATACTCACGGTAACCAAGCGCTACGTATGGCAATGCAAACTCGTGAGCAACACATCCGCCGCGAGAAAGCGACATCGAACATCTGTACAGCTCAAGCACTTCTAGCAAACATGGCGTCTTTCTACGCGGTTTACCACGGTGCAGAAGGCCTACGTACTATTGCTCGTCGTACACACCACATGACAGCTATCCTAGCAGCTGGCCTGACTAAATCGGGTTACGAGCTAACGAATAACAGCTTCTTCGATACCATCACGATCAACTCTGAAGAGAAGACAGATGCACTGTACGCGAAAGCGCAAGCAGCAGACATCAACCTTCGCCTTCTTAAGGGTAAGATCGGTATCAGCTTAGATGAAACAACAACGATCGACGACGTGAACTCACTGTTTGCAATCTTCGACGTGAAAGAAGACGTTCAAGCACTCTCTTCTGACATTGCATCAAACGAGTTTGCAGCAATTCCAGAAAACTGCCGTCGTGAATCAGAGTTCCTAACTCACCCAGTATTCAATACGCACCACAGCGAAACGCAAATGATGCGTTACCTGAAACAGCTTGAGAATAAAGACTTCTCACTAACGCACGGCATGATCCCACTGGGTAGCTGTACGATGAAGCTGAACGCTGCTGCTGAGATGATTCCAGTAACATGGCCTGAGTTTGGTTCAATTCACCCATTCGCACCTCTTGATCAAGCAGCGGGTTACACTGCGCTAGCGAAAGATCTTAAAGAGAAGCTATGTGAAATCACCGGTTACGACGATTTCTCACTACAGCCTAATTCTGGTGCATCTGGTGAATACGCAGGTCTAATTGCGATTCAACGTTACCACGCAAGCCGAGGTGAAGGTCACCGTAACGTTTGTTTGATTCCAAGCTCTGCGCACGGTACTAACCCTGCAACAGCATCAATGGTGTCAATGAAGGTAGTGGTTGTTAAGTGTGATGAAGATGGCAACATCGACATGACAGACTTAGCAGCGAAAATCGAGAAGCACAAAGAAAACCTATCAAGCATCATGATCACTTACCCTTCTACGCACGGCGTATACGAAGAGCAAGTGAAAGAAGTGTGTGAACAAGTACACGCAGCGGGCGGTCAGGTTTACCTAGACGGCGCGAACATGAACGCTCAAGTAGGCTTAACTTCACCTGGCTTCATCGGTTCAGACGTATCTCACTTGAACCTACACAAAACATTCTGTATTCCACACGGTGGTGGCGGTCCGGGTATGGGTCCTATCGGTGTTAAATCGCACCTAGCACCTTTCCTACCAGGTCACATCGAAAACGGTGTACAAGGTTCTGACTACGCGGTATCAGCTGCAGATCTAGGTAGTGCTTCAATCTTACCTATCTCTTGGGCTTACATCGCAATGATGGGCGAACCTGGCCTAACAGACGCAACGAAAGTAGCAATTCTGAACGCGAACTACGTGATGGAGAAACTACGTCCTCACTACCCTGTTCTTTACCGTGGTACTAACGGCCGCGTAGCGCACGAATGTATTATCGATATTCGTCCACTGAAAGAAGACACAGGCATCAGCGAAGAAGATATTGCTAAGCGTCTAATGGACTTCGGTTTCCACGCGCCTACTATGTCTTTCCCAGTAGCTGGCACACTAATGGTAGAGCCAACCGAATCAGAAGATTTAGAAGAGCTAGACCGTTTCTGTGAAGCGATGATCGCAATCCGTCACGAAATGGCAGCAGTGAAAGCCGGTGAATGGCCACTAGACAACAACCCTCTAGTGAACGCACCACACACACAAGTTGACCTTTCAGGCGCAGAATGGAATCGTCCTTACTCTCGCGAACTGGCTTGCTTCCCATCGAAAGCAACCAAGAACTCGAAGTACTGGCCTACTGTTAACCGTGTAGACAACGTATACGGCGACCGTAACCTAATCTGTTCTTGCCCAAGCATCGACAACTACGAAGACTAATTTTGTAGATTTTGGCTAAACAAAAGCGAACCACTTGGTTCGCTTTTTTGTTTTTGGAGAATCAATCATTTCAAGCTGAGAGGTAAAGATCGCGCCAGCTAACCAACAATCCACATATCAACTTTCTATTATCGTTGTTGAATATCTAAGTTTTGGTGCTATTTGTAACGCCAGTAATAAACTTATCTACTTCCGTATAGAACTTGGCCGGATCGTTTTGCACCCAGTGGTTTGCGCCCTCAAATGAAACATTGTCTAACGTACTAATAAACACTTTCGCACGTTCACAACCCTCTAGGCTGTCAGTACCCCAAAAATATACTTTAGGTATGGATAAGTTTTCGAAGATTTGTCCCCAGCCAACCACGCCACGGATATCTTGAGTCGCATGTTGCCCGTAGATTTCACTGGCGGTTTGCCCAAGAACCTCTGGCTCACATCGTCTAACTGACGAAAGATACTTAACACCCGCTCCGTGCCCCCAAACCATGGCAAAACGTTTTGCGAAACCTTCTCCTTTCACCCAGTTCGCAAATTTGTCAGTGCTTAGTTCAGAGTATGTGTCTGCAATAATCTGGGATAGGATGATGCTTTCTTCATGCAGCCCGCCTTCAGCATTAATGAAACCACGCACGATACCTTTCGTATCGTATTCACAGACCAACGTCGATGTATCGCCTCCCCAAGAGTGCCCAAGTAGAAAGCAATCATGGATGCTCAATAGGTCGAGTGCTTTCAATATTCGATTTGCTTGAGTTTCTGTTGAGTGGGATATATTCGAAGCAGGAGAATAGCCATAACCACAAAGGTCGAACATGACTAAGTTGTAATTAGGGAGCCAATCTAACGCGTCGGCAAAACATACATGTGACTCACCCAACCCATGAATTAACACCAGTGTTTCCTGAGATTCTTTGATGTTGGTCGACAAGCAATAAAGCTGGTCACCATCAATCTCTAACCGCTTTTCTATCAGCAACTTACCCTCTCACGTCTAATCGCAGAATTTGAATTTATCTTAACGAATCCAACAAGATAATAAAGGTTAATTTGGTGAAGTTTTATAAATTCATTGACCTTACCGTAAGGGAAAGGTTTAAGGTTGAACTAAACCAACACTGAATTAGGAATCAATTATGGGATGTTGTAACAAAGCGCCAAAAGGTGGAGCCCCTCTTGGCTTACTTTTAAAAGTCACGCTTGGGATTGGTCTTTTCGTGTTTCTGCTGGCTTTGTGGCAGTAAATAGATAAATGTTTCACTTACAAAAAGCTTGCAGATTATAGCTTCTAACTGTTTATTGCCCGGGTGATAAATTAACTCTTCTCCGGGCGCGCATAGGAGGGCTTATAATAATTACCCACACCTCATTTAGAATACTTTTATTGGTGATATCCTCTTTAAGTTATTACAACTTCAAAAGAGCCATTACTCTTTGGCTATCTAAATGCTTATCTAGTCCCGCCATGCTTTTTATTACTTCAGGATGTGAGAACATCTCTTTACCTGCCACTTCACCCAAGATTTGAAAACTTTTTTCCAACGCAACATCTCCTTCATAAGCGATTGCATCTTTCGTTTGCTCCAAGCAAGCTTCAGTTGTCAGGCGCATAGATAACTTAGCGACATTTTTGTTTGACTCATCCATTTGACTGGGAGTAGCTGCAGAAACTTTGTCTACAGCAGGATGAGCAGACACAGCTAAAAACATCCACTTTACAAGCTCAACCCTGTCTTCTTTAGTTGTTGAGCTCACCAAACATTTCGTAAGTTCATCGGTATAAACACCAGCCACAGCATTGCCAGAAACTAGAACACTTAACAGAGTGCCGACAAGCGCCTTTTTGTTTTTCATTTTTACCCTTAATCTAATTGTAATGAACAGCCACAGAATCTCTGTGCTTGAAGGTAAAGACTTCTTCTGAAAATCTTATGCTACTGATTGTACACTCACTTGTAATTACATAACATAGAATGATATCAAATTTATAAATATTCATTTTAAAAATAAGCGTTTAGTCCAGTTCAGAGCGTTATCAATCATTGATTAATATGATTGAACTTTGTGTAGCATTCATAGAATTTAATTCTATATTTGAACAATCCGACTAACTTCACCCAAAGCTTGACCCTATACAGTAAGGTGTTTATATTATCGCCCGCCCAACGGGGCACATCCTAAAATGCACACCGGCCATCCTGCCATCATTCGTGTATTTATATTGGTGTTGTGAACTTCCATGCTAACGAAATTTCGTCCTTTTACTCGTGAATCGGGTGCGCTTATGCATCTTTCGATTCCAATCATTTTGACTCAAATAGCTACCCAAGCGATGGGATTTGTCGATACGACAATGGCTGGACAAGTAAGCCCTGCCGATCTTGCTGCTATTGCACTTGGCACTAGCCTTTGGATCCCAGTGTTACTGCTACTGCGTGGCGTGATTATGGCGTTAACGCCCGTTGTTGCTTACCATCGCGGTGCACGTGACTTCCAGAGTATCTCTGTTGAATTCTTCCAGATGGTTTGGTTGGCATTAATCGCGAGTGTGCTACTTATCGCTTACTTGGTGAGTGCTAAACCGATCTTAGAATGGATTGGGGTAGCCGCTGAGATCATCCCTATCGGCAGTGACTATGCGTTTGCCCTAGCCTTTGGTGTGCCAGGTATTGCCCTGTTCTACACTTTGAACGGCTTCTGTGAAGGGATGAACAACACCAAAGTTCCAATGATCATTTCCGTTGTTGGTCTGTTGGTAAATATTCCGGTCAACTACGTGCTTATCTACGGTAAGTTCGGCTTCCCTGAAATGGGCGCTGTAGGTTGTGGCTGGGCGACAAGCTTGGTGTACTGGTTAATGTCGGGAATGCTGTATTCCTACATTAAAGGCCATCATCACTACAAAACCATTATCAGCTTTGCAGATGCAAAACCAAAAGCAAAAGAGATGCTTCACCTTCTAAGATTAGGTTTACCTATCGGGATGAATATCGCGGTGTGTGGCAGTATCTTTGCGGTTATCGCTCTTATGATCGGCCGTATTGGTGCAGAGAACGTGGCAGCAGCGCAAATTGCACTTAACATCTCGAGCCTGACTTACGTGATTCCTATGAGTATTTCGTTTGGCATTACGATTCGTGTTGGACATGCATTAGGTGAGAAAGACGAACTAGGCGCAATTGAACGCAGCAAAGTCGGTATCTTGGTTGCGGCGTTGATATCGTTGCTTTCGGTTGCGATGTTCCTTCTGTTCCCTGAGTGGATCATTAGGCTTTACACCACCGACCCTGCGATAAGCGCAACGGCAGCGGTATTGTTGACCTTTACAGCTATGTATCAATTCAGCGATGCATTGCAAACGTCTACTAACGGCGCATTGCGTGGCTATAAAGACACTAAGATCCCGATGATCTTAGCTATCGCTTCATACTGGGGCTTGGCACTACCACTGGGTATGGTGTTAGGCTTAACAGACCACATTGTTCCTGCAATGGGTGAAGAAGGCTTTTGGATTGGTATTCTAACGGGCTTGAGCGTTTCAGCGACGTTGATGTTAATTCGCTTACGATACGTGATTAAGAAGCGTGACTTGCCACCAGCAGATGCTGCAATAGCAAACTAAGACAGACCAATAAACTAATACAAAAAAGCGCGTTACTACCAACCGGTAATAACGCGCTTTTTATTGAATTTCTATAAATCAGTTAATGTGTTTGGTTTAACACTCATCGTTAACTACTTGAACTGTACATACACAACCATTAACTGGGCATGTATCTCCACTTGTTCTACCACCAAAAGAATCATAGAGAACGTAACAACCGGATGGAAGATCGTCTATTATCGCGCCGCCAAGATCTCCAGTGGTAAACGGGTATTCATAACCAATCACTGTATATCTATTAGCAAAGTCAGACGTTAAGCTGTCATCGTCTGACAAGGTAAGAAAATCGAGCATTTTTAATGGTTTATCACCAGACTCTCCTTGACTTTCAGGGCATAGCGTTCCCCAGTCAACTTCAACACTACCGATACCAAAGTCAATCACATAGTTACTCTGATCACCTGGGTTTGTTGCGTCAGGATCAAGCCCTGCGATAATGGCCTTAGAGGTTACCTGAGTAATGACCCCTTCCATCGCACCAGCGACGCCCTCAAGTACCGCTTCTCTCGCTGACTCTTGGATATTAAGAAACCTCGGAGCTGCCGTAACAGCAAGAATCCCGAGTATGGTGATAACGACGATCAACTCCATTAACGTAAAACCGTTTTTCTTCATAACACCCACATCAAATGACAGCTATAGATACAATTACTGAATAAACTATCAATAACTATACATCGCGATGAGATGCGTAACACCTTATGTGTCGCGTCAAAGCTGCTGTTTAGTCGATTTTTTGAACTTGCGCATGTGAGGTAAAGGTAAGTAGCTCATTGTTACTGTCTTATTTATTCACATTGTTTTGAATAAACTAAATTGTCACGATGTAGCGATGCGGTGACATTATTCATTTCTGTTGTTCGCTATTGGTGTGTCTACGTCGGCATGTCGCAAAAAAATAGCGCTTATGTATGACATAAGCGCTATTAAACAACTGGATATTCACACATCTCTTAAAGATGCGTGTTGGGAAATCTAGATTTTAAATGAACCAACATAACGGTCGAGAACTTGTGATAACTCAGCCAATTTCTGACTTGATTGCTCTAACTTCTCACTTGCGTTCAAGCCATTTTTGACTGAACTATTAACCGTATCCATGTTCATGTTTATCTCATTCGCAACCGCTGATTGCTGCTCAGTTGCCGTCGCGACTTGAGTGTTAATATCAAGAATAGCCAATACTTGTGTAGAAATTTTTTCCAAAGCTTGGCGAGCCATTTCCGTTTCGGACGTACCCTCTTCAATTAAGCTTTTACTGTTACTCATCGAGCTGACTGCGTTCTTAGCTTCGGTTTGAAGTTGATTAATCATGGTGTCAATTTCATCGGTCGACTGTGCTGTTTTTGTCGCAAGATTACGAACTTCATCAGCAACGACAGCAAAGCCTCGGCCTGCTTCACCAGCACGCGCTGCTTCAATTGCAGCGTTAAGTGCAAGCAAGTTTGTTTGCTCTGAGATACCTCGAATAACGTCAAGAATAGTGCCAATCGACTGAGTATTATCAGCAAGGCTCACGATGATGTTAGAAGCACTATTCATCTCGGCTTCAAGGTTGGCAATCGAAGTTGTGGTCTTCTCGATTGTCTTGTGACCTTCTTGAGTTTCACTCGCGGCCATGTTTGCCGCACTTGCTGCACCTGCCGCGCTAGACGCAATTTCATTAACTGTAGAAATCATTTCATTCATAGACGTCACGACCAACATAGTTTGTTGATTCTGCTCTTGCCCTCTTTGCAACGCTTGTTGTGACTGTTCACGAAGACCAATCGCGGTGCTGTTTAATTCAACACCCGTATTCACTGTTTGTGTAAT
Source organism: Vibrio sp. 14N.309.X.WAT.E.F5 (assembly GCF_030397615.1). Classification (NCBI taxonomy): domain Bacteria; kingdom Pseudomonadati; phylum Pseudomonadota; class Gammaproteobacteria; order Vibrionales; family Vibrionaceae; genus Vibrio; species Vibrio sp. 14N.309.X.WAT.E.F5. Next base: position 106,846 of record NZ_JAPNXR010000013.1, read on the forward strand.
TATCTCGTGTACCTTGCCAACGAACACATTGAAAGCCGATGAGATTTGAGCGACTTCGTCATTCCCTTTGATCGGCAGACGTACTGATAGGTCACCATCACCTTCAGAAATATCGTGTAATGTGTTTTTCAACACCAAGAGAGGTTGCATCAGTTTGCTAAGAAGAAGCGATAAAACAATGAGGCAGACAACAAAAATGAAAACCATTGAAGCGAGCTGATAGCTAATAATACCATTCGTTGCTTGGCTCACTTCCGTGATCGGAATACCGATATCAAAGGTACCGTACAGCTGACCGTTGACATAGATAGGTGCCATAATGTCAAACACCCACACTTGTTGAACATCCGCGTACCATTTTGAATACTGTTGGACGCCTTGGGTTGCGCCTTTAACGGTATAGCTATCTTCATAAACTTTATTCAGTTTATTTTTGTCGCTGTGTGCAACAGCGCTTACGTTACTATCAATAACAATGGCATAAGTAACATCAGATCGCTGTTTCAGCTCCCCCACCAACTTTTGTAAGTCCTGAACTGGATTATCCGAATTCTCTAAGATATACCCAGCGTTTCCAGCCAAAAATTCGGCTTGAACTTGAGATTTGTTTAATATTATCTCATCAATTTTTTCGCTTGAAATGAAATAGGTTGACGCCATACTCGCAGCGACTGCAATGCCAAACATAATAAAAACGGCAAATAGGATTGTTTTCTTCATTTAGGTTGTCTCGACGCAAGTTTGTTAAAAGTTCTCTAAAGGTTTCAAAAAGCGAAACCAAAGCTCGCACGTTTTATCTCGTGTTAGAGCTCCCCACTAGCCCTTTATCTGTAAAAATCCCGATAACTTTAGCTAAATCATACGAAAAACATATGTTAATCACACTTATTTAACATGTGAGTGCATTCAACGCGAAACGAGCACTTGGAAATCTGATTAACAAATAACATCCCTGCTTAAGAGGTGTAGGTGAATAGCGAGTAGAAAATACGGAATAGAGAATAGAAAATAGAGGATAGAAAATAAAGAGTAGGTTTCGCGTATTGACCCGCAGAACCAGTACCTTGTGAAATGTTGGGGGGCTTGATGTAAATCGTTCACTTGTGAGTACTTAATATTCTCGCCTCTAGTTGATGCGATAACAAAAAAGCGAACCTTTGGGTTCGCTTTTTTAGTTAAATTAAGTCGTGTTTATCTGTTTATCGCGAGATAAGACCCAGCCGCAATCATTATCCCACCAGCACTTTGGTTTAATCTTTTATGTGCGCGTGGCGTTTTAAGTAACGCAGACATTCTGCCCGCGCCCAAAGCAATCAACATTAAACTGGACATCAGCGCAACAGACGCTAAAACGGACACCAAGACGATATCTTGTGAACGTAAAACCGTCAGATCAACGAAAGTCGGTAAGAACGAAATATAAAAAAGAATCACTTTAGGGTTTGATGCAGAGATCAAAAAGCCTTGTGCGAAACTCGCAAGTGCCGATTTCTGACTTTGTTTGGCAGCGAGCTCCGCTGAACCTTGCACTTCAGGCAGACTCTTAAACATCTTGTAGCCCAAGTAAATCAAATAAGCTGCACCAACGTAGCGAATCACCTCAAACGCAAAAGACCAATTATCAGCAATCGTCGCTAGACCAAAACAGGCTAAAACAAGATAAATAAGGTCACTGCATATCATTCCTAACGAAAGAGTGATGCATTTACGCCATCCGTGAACCATACCGCGAGCCAAAATGGCGAATACGCCAGGCCCCGGAGTAATACCAAATATAAACATGGCAATAAAGAATGTAACAGCCCCTTCTAGTGACATCCGCCTACCCTCAAATATCATTCAACATTATTAGTTTCGAACGTATCATGGAGCCTTGATTCGAGTAAAGAACGCTTTTTAACAGGAGCGATTCAAACGATTCATGTTTTGAACAAGTGTCACACGTAATTTCCCCGCTAAGCATGACCCGCAAAGCTAAAAGCTAAACCCAACGTGTTTTTCGTTAAGACATAAAAAAGGCGAACCTAGTGGCTCGCCGTTGCAAAATATTGACTACAAATCAACGTAACAAGATTAGTTCGCTATTGGTGACAACAGTTCAGGGTTTACGACTATATTTCTCACACCGTGTGCATGGTCTTCGTTAAAATCGTTTCCTTCACACCAGTTACCAACCGTCGCGATATTCACTTTCGCCACTTGTGGACGCACGCTCCAAGTCACTTGGAATGGCGAACCTTGCTCGTTGTAACCTGGGCCCGTTGTAGAACCTGCGTATTGAATCGCTGAGCCAGTATCTTGTGGGATATTTGGTGCTTGGTGCAAACCGTTGACTTTAGAGTGCTTAGCCAGTGCTTCAAAATCGAGTGCTTTGTCGTCATTCACCAATACGTAAACTTGGGTTTCTACACGCAATTGCGGATTGGTAATCGCATCGTTGAAGCAAGCACCAAGTGTTTCACCCGGTTCGACTTGTGCGGTTGAATACACGTAATGCACCTCGATGGTGTCGCCCGAATGCAAAGAACCATGATCGCTCGGACAAACCTTGCCCTCAAATGGTTTCAGCTCAGCAGAACTTAGCTTGCCTGTGTATTTAAAGCCACTCTGGAAACCTTTCCCGTCACCGTTGCCAGCGTATTGAGTAAACTCGCCACCTTTATGCTCTGCGTTCTTATGGAAGTGAATATTACATAAGTTCATGGCAGTTGAATCTGGCGCATCCGAAAACAGGCGAGCATTAGTACCCTCAAGTGAACCCAAGTCACGAGGAGCTTGTGGGCCAAAACCTTTTCCTTGAGTATTTTCAGATAGATTCGCTCTTTGCTCAGCGATAAAACTGTCTGCTACAGACTCATGGCTCCCCTCAGATGCGTTCGCTTGAGCAGCTAACATAACCATCGCGACGCTTAAAAATGCACTCTTATTCTTCATATCTCTTCCCTAGAATATTGATAACAAAACCTAAATAACGGACTTAACCGCAAACATACTACTATGCTCACAAGTGAATATCAGACATTGTCTTTGTAAGATTAGATTTCACGGCTTACTTTGGGGAGAGTATTAAAACCCTTGATGCATATAACAAGTCAACTACGGTAAATACGGCGTGTCCATTCCAGAAAAAACAAATACCTACTTTGCTGACTGTCTCTTGACTCAAGCCGACAGACAAGCGAACGACACGCTATAACCAGAGCTACGACCAGAGCTACGACCAGAGCTAACAGTAAGCTTCTGATATAAAAAAGGCGAACCGTTTGGCTCGCCTTATTGACTGGTTCGATGTTCTTCGTTCTGAGCTCTTCACTCAACCATGACCTGTGGCAAATATTCCAAAGGTCAAGATGTTCAATGTGTCTGTCACACCCTCTAACGATTTAATGACTTTCTTAGTCGGCTCATTGTTAAGTAATAGGTAACTTCCAAGCCCTTTCTCATTGTCGGTCTCGACTTTATCTTCAGTCACTTGTTTAGCTGCTACTTTAGAAACATTTACTTCAGAAGCGTGAGTTTGAGGTGCACTTCCTTGAATAGCATTAGCTTGAGAAGATTCAACTGGTTCAGTTTGTGTCTTGCCGTTTATATTGGATTCTTTAACTAAATCAGCATTTGTCTCATCAGTAGACTCAGCAATGACGTTTAGATTCGTCTCTTCTTCGATAGTGTTAGATTGAGTGTCTTCGTTGCTCAATGTCTTTTCATCGATTTGTTCATTACTCGTTGTGGAGCAAGCGGTTAAGAAAAACAGACTAACGATGAATGTGACTAGGTTGCGCACCATGACGATAAGGCTCGAATTAATAAAACATTGTTCAATTGTAATTTATTTGCCTTGCAACATCTAGCTCAAGCGGCTTTGAGTGCGAAGTTATCTGCTCGTAAACAAACCAAAAAATGGAGTTTGACTCTGAAACCTAGTAATTCGAAATCTCAATCAGATTGCCATCAGGGTCTCGAACATAAACGGAGACAATTTTCCCCGTCGCACCTGTTCGTTGTACTGGCCCTTCTTCTATAGTGACTCCTTGAGCTTCAATATGTTCTATCGCCTTTGCCATTGGTGTGTTGGTAATAAAACAAAGATCAGCACTACCCGCTTGCACGTGCTGCGCTTTTGGTTCGAACTCATTACCTCGTTGATGAAGGTTTATCTTTTGGCTACCAAATGATAAAGCTAAGCGACCTTCTCCAAATTGGATGGGGTTCATGCCTAACACGCGCTGATAAAAATCCACCGTCACGGTTAAGTCTTTAACGGTTAACACCAAGTGATCTAAATGACTGATTTCCAATTTATTCATCCTTGTTTCGTCGTTACTAGATATTGCATGCTGAATAAGCCTAAGGCACATATTCTAATGTTGGACGTGCTGACACAAGGTCAGCATACATCTTCACCTCTCACTTTGAACGAATAAAGGGAGCACAAACTGCACTCCCTTCTCATCGGTTTTAGCTCACTTAAATCACTTTAAGTCGTTTTAACTAGTAACAAGCACCTTCAAATACCCAATACCAATAGTTATTGAACGGGTCTGCTCCCCAGTTATCCGCAGACGCTGAGAATCTGTTGCCATAGTATTGAACTGCCGTACCTGCTGGATAATAGTAGTTTGGGTTCCACTCTTGAACGTTATCGCACAAGCCTTGTGGCTCAGGTTCTGGTTGAGGCTCTGGCTGTGGTAATTCTAAGTCAGCACTAACCGCAACATACGCATCCATCGAGCCTTTAGAGCCAGAAGCCATCACATATATATCAGCACCCTGCACGCCATTTAGACCACAATATTCACGATTACCTTGATTGGTAGAGGCGCAATCGTAATCATTTAGTGATGCTGGTCGACCGACTGCAACGTACATGTCTACATCACCGTATCCATTGTAAGTTTGAACCCAAACTTCATCGGCCGGTACGTTCTTAAGTACAAACTGTTGCTGATCATCACCTTCTGCCTGAATAGGTGTCGGCATGTTTATCTCTAGATCCACGACGCCAGGTGTTGGTGGATTAGGATTCGGGTTTGGCTGACCAGAACCACAGTTTTGTACATCAATACCCACTTCGCTAAACGCAGATTTCACTGCAGAGGTCTCATAACCTAGCTTTTCAGCGGCTTTGCACACCCCGTTGGCACCTTGTTGAAAATCTGAGTTTGGTGTCCAGTAAAGTTGGTTAGCCGTTGCATAAGCCTTGAAGGCTCTTTTGATGTCCCAACTGTTGCTTGTTGCTAGGTGGTAGAACGCTTTATTAAAGATCCCTGAACTATGGTGAACATCAATGCCATTGTAATACTGGTTGACGTGACCGATAGACATACCATCTTGGCTCGGTTTAATGAAATAACGCATTGCATCGCTATGCTTCATTACATGTTCGCCCATCTTCCAATTGAAACTACCGTGCACATATTCACTTAACGCTGCTGCAGCCACGTCCGAGAAAGATTCGTTCATTCCGCCCGACATGCCACGATATTCAAGACCCGAGTTTTGCTCAGTAAAGCCGTGACTCACCTCATGAGCAATCACGTCCCACGTCGCTAATGGATACATGGATTGGTTGCCATCACCAAACGTCATTTGGCGACCATCCCAAAATGCGTTTCCATAGTTCGAACCATAGTGAACACGCATAGTAAGCTTTTGCTGAATAGGACGTGTGTTCAACCAATCTTGGTACATGTCGAACACACGTTGACCAAAGTAATGTGCATCGTTCATTGGCGCATACGCACCGTTGACGGCACGATAATTATTAACGTTGCTCCCACCATTATCGTTACAACTAAATTGATGTACTTGACCTGAACTCTGCTGGTTGTTCATGTTAAGCGTTATTACGTCTTGGCTGTCCATCTGGCAATACGAGTTGACTTGGAATCCGCCAAACTGCGTATTCGATCCAAAGTAATAACGGCCACTTTTCTGGTTTCCTCCAGGCCCTTCTGCTTCAATGAATGCAATTCCTTCCCACTGGTCGAGCAACTCGCCAGATTTCGCGTCAACGAGTGTAATCGGTCGTGACGGCGCCATACCTTTCGTTTGTAGGAAGTCAATCTTATAAATAAGGCGGGCTTGTTGCTGTTCATCAAGCCAAATTCCAAGTTCAGTATTTGGACTGTGAATGGTCGCTGCCGCTACACCTTGATATTGTGATTTAGCAATAGCGAGTGCTTGCTGAGCGTTGATCATTGGCAATGTTGAGCCGATATCAGCTTCGATATCCGTTAACACTTGTCCATCTACTGCTTTAGCAATGCCCTTCTGGGAAAGATCAACCACTACCGATTGACCGTAAACCGGAATCCCATAGTGGAGTTGTTTCTTACGTAGGAGTGTTGTTGTACCAGTATCCACACGACTTGCATCTTGGTAAGCAAGTGGTTGGCTTACAGCGGTAAAACCCTGTGTTGTTTGATTGAGTACTGTAGATAAATCGACTTGCGAGTAGTCGACAACATTGGCAGCTTGAGAAGTAAACGCTATCGGAAATAGCATTAGTAAATGTGCACCACGCATACGTCACCTTTATAATTATGTTTTTATAAATTCATCCACTGGATGAGCGCGTATCTTAACGATAGAAAATCCATATAAATAAATACACCTAATTGCATATGTGATATCGATTCAGAACATAGTTCCTAGTACAATTAAAAATGAGAATGGCAGTCAAAAATCAATAATTTCTTATACTTATCAACAACTCAACAAATAGACCTAAAATATGGAGGGGTATCTAATTTTCGATGATATGCACAAATTTCATGCTTCAAATCGTTACGAGATTCAGTATCGATATCGATTGTTAATTAGCAGCACCAACTCACCCTCACAAGATTCAACTCCCGCAGTCACAAAAGATGGTATCGAGTAAAATAATGATGAGGGTGTGTTGGCGGTGTTTCGGACTTAGTGTTTAGTTTTGTTGAGCGTGTAAGTGACCAAGCTATCGTCCGCTATCTTAAACATCCAAGTATTATCGTTGTCGGTAAACAGATACTCATCCTTGGACGGGGTTTGCGTCAGCTTAGCGATGAACTCGGATAACTGAGGCTCGGATATACGAAAACTCCCCTCAGAGGTGTTGATGTCTAAGTCGTTATTCACTTCAATCTGCAACGTTGAGCTAGGCAAGATGTCGGGCAACCAACCTCTATCAAACAAACGATCTTGTTGAGCCAATTGGTAAGTTGCGTACTCGTCACTGACCACATCAGAACAGCCCGAGGCTAGAAGTAAGATTGGGAGTAATAATTTGGTTTTCATTTAGTTCCATCATTTGAAGAAAAGGCCTCATTCACTCGCCCAGCCATAAAAGCATGAAAAAATCAGCAAGCGAGTAACAAGTGCCGTTACAAAAGCGATGTTATAAATTAATCACTATTCCCATTCAACGTAATTGACTTTATTTACATATAACCCACACCAAAACCATTGATAATTTGAATGTTAAGCACCAGCATTTGTGTGCTATAAATAGCCTTGCAATCAGAGTATATTCAGCCCAAACACGCCCTTTACATCAAATAATACATTTGCTGTTCTTTCTCTCGATACCTGCGTGCCTTTGCGTAAGATATCAATCAGCTGAGCCTTGTCGTCTAACAGTTCAGTTCGGCGCTTTCTAATCGGTCGAATCATATCCTGTAGGCATTCTTCCAACACCTTCTTAGTTTGACCATCACCTAACCCGCCTCTGCGGTAGTGATCTTTTAGTTCATTGACATAGTCAGCGTCAGTGTGAAAAGCATCAAGATAAGTAAACACGATGTTCCCTTCTACTTGGCCCGGGTCTTCGATTCTTAGATGATTTGGGTCGGTATACATGGATTTGACTGCTGCACGAATCTCTTTTTCTGTCGCGCCAAGGTTAATAGCGTTGCCCATTGATTTAGACATCTTACTTTTTCCGTCAGTACTCGGAAGTCTTGAAGCATTGCTAAGCAGCGGTTTACACTCATTTAAGATGGGCTTGCCCGCGAGTGAGTTTACTTTTCTCACAATCTCATTGGTCTGTTCTAGCATTGGCAATTGATCGTCGCCAACAGGAATCAAGGTTGCGTTAAACGCCGTGATATCAGCCGCTTGTGAGATGGGGTAAGTCAGAAAGCCAGCAGGGATTGAGCGGCCAAATTCCTTATTCTGAATTTCGCTTTTAACAGTGGGATTGCGTTCCAAGCGAGCAATAGAAACAAGGTTGCTGTAGAACATAGTGAGCTCAGCCAATGCTGGCAGCTGTGATTGGAGACAAATGGTTGTCTTTGTCGGATCTATACCTACCGCAAGATAGTCAGCGACGACATTAAGAATGTTGGACGAAACCTTTGCTGGGTTATGAGCATTGTCGGTAAGGCCCTGCATGTCAGCGACCAGTATTGTTTGGTCGTGATGGTTCTGAAGAGACACGCGTTGCTGTAATGACCCGACATAATGACCAAGATGCAGTGGTCCTGTCGCGCGGTCACCCGTTAAGATAATTTCAGGTTTGTTGGTATCTAGAGTGGTTTTCATAGGTGTCTCCAAGTAAAAAAGGCTACTGGAGATAAAAAGAGATTACATTCTAGCTACCTTCCAGCAGCTTAAGAATGTAAGTATTCTGTGCTGCTCTAATTAGAGCACCACCAGAAGAAAATTGAAGTTGAAGCGGAAGTAAATTTCATCCTAAAAACGTATCAATAATGGCCGTGAGTCACAACCATTATTTACACATTGTCTTACTACAGCCAAATAATACGTTATTTACACAGAGTCGTAATTCTAGCGAACATGGCTTGATTGACTGAAAAGTGCGTATTCAAAAAAGCCAATTGCGCGAGTGCCGATTCAGGCGTTCTGTCATAGCCTTGTGTGAACGTTGGCAATAACTTAGCAAATTGAGGGAAACGCGCCTCTAGCCTTCTGTCCGACATAAATTCATCGACGAATTCTGGCTCAGACGCTTCAGTTTGATCGACAAGATCGATCAGACGATCAAGCGCGTAGGATTGAACAAAGCGAGAGCCTGAAAGCTTCTCACCACGATTATATCGGCTCATGCCAACATAAAGATTGGTTAACGCCTCGCCGATGATCCACTCTTGAGAATTCGTTTCAGCCGCCCCTTTTGCTGGTGGAACACAACACTGAGTATCAAAGTCGGCTTCCTGCCAAACAATTCGACCTTCAGCAAACGGAATATGTGCTAATTCGTGTGGTTCAAACACGGCAAACTCACAAAATATTCCATCAGCGTACAAGACTTTGTAGCCATCGACAGTATTTCTCACGGCATAGTCGATTGGAAGAATGTCAGACAACCAATGCAAGCTGTCTAAGAAGTATTGTTTGTGCCCCGTTTGCACTATTGCGAAGAAATCCACATCTGAGAACTGATCCAATCGCTCCGTTTCAATGCCAACAGAACCTAGCCCCAATAAGGCATGTGCCCTACCAGAAGCTTTCAAAGATTCCCCAATGGCATCTAGGCGCTGTAAGAGTTTTTCTGGTGTATTTGGCTGTTGTGCTTGCATCGCTCTATCCCTATCAAGTTGAATGCCACTCAACCTAACTGATAGTTAGAACATCTATGAAGCCCAATTTATAAAATATGTGTTTGGGATAACGATCTGCGCAACTTATTGCTTCGTTTAAACTCATAAATCATCAATCAGTGTCCGACTTTCTATCTGATTTACACCGAAGACTTAGCTAAATACGCAGCCATTTCTTGCTCTGGCACCATGCCGCCGCCTGTCGCCCACACAAGATGCGTCGCGTTGGCTAACGTAGAATCATCAATGCCTAACCGCGCCAAATACTCACTGTTGTGTTCAACATGTACAGCTCCCGGCATACCCGCCAGTGCAGAAGGCTCCAATTGAATTCCCTCCGCTCGATTCAGTTCACTTAGCAATTGATACATGCGTTCGTCGGTTAACGTGTAATAGCCGTCGAGTAAACGCTCCATTGCTCTTCCAACAAAACCTGAAGCTCGACCTACTGCGAGTCCGTCTGCGGCAGTTAGGTTATCAATACCCAGATCTTGCACCGCGATTTCGTCATGTAAACCGGTATGGACTCCCAACAACATACAAGGCGAATGTGTGGGTTCTGCAAAGATACAGTGTACATGGTCACCAAAAGCCATCTTTAGGCCAAATGCCACACCACCGGGGCCACCACCTACACCACAAGGCAAATAAACGAACAGCGGATGGTCTTCATCGATCAGAACCTGCTGCTGTTCAAACTGTTGCTTTACTCTTTGCCCCGCCACAGAATATCCAAGGAACAGGGTTTGTGAGTTTTCATCATCAATGAAGAAACAACGCGGGTCTTGCTCCGCTTCTTTACGGCCTTGCTCTACCGCAACACCATAATCTTGCTCGTACTCAACCACATTGACGCCATGCTCACGCAGTTTGTTTTTCTTCCACTCTCTCGCATCAGCCGACATGTGAACCGACACTGTAAAGCCTAACTTGGCGCTCATGATGCCAATCGACATACCTAAGTTACCCGTTGAGCCTACGGCAATGCTGTACTGTTTGAAGAAATCACGAAACTCTGGTTTTAGCAGTTTGCTGTAATCATCGCTCTCACCCAGTAACCCCGCTTCAAACGCTAACTTCTCGGCGTGTGTTAACACTTCGTAGATACCACCACGTGCTTTAATTGAACCCGAAATTGGCAAGTGACTGTCTTTTTTCATCATCAAGCGACCTTTTATCGACGACTGATAATGATCATCTAATACTGATTTCATCGCTGGAATTTCAATAAGCTCAGATTCAATAATGCCATTGGTCACTTGTGTTTCAGGGAATGCCTGCGCCAGATAAGGGGCAAACCTTTGTAATCGCAGGCTTGCATCTTGAATGTCTTCTTCGCTTAACCCCACATAAGGTAAACCCTGTTCTAACGTCGTGATGTTTGGGTTAAACCAACTCACCTCTTGCAAAGCGGTCAGTTGCTCCAACAAAGGAAATTTATTGGTCAGTTCAGCGATATTCAATTCAGTCATGGTTATCTTCTTTGATAAAGGAGCGATCGATGCTTAAAAAGTAGCCAGTTGAACAAAAGACCAATCGACTCAAATCTAATCACAAGGTTTCGTTGCTATTTAAACGCTATCTGAGCGTTTGTTCAAACGACAAAAACTCACATTCACATGATATAAATTCACCTATTGTTCCGATTCTTGACTATTTACGCAAAAGAAAGCCACTATGAGTAACTATTATTCACGTATGGTTTTATAATGTTGTGGTCTGTTCATTCCAACAATGGTGTTTCTAATATGTATAGCCAAGACAATGTGTACTCCAAAAACCAGCGATTAAACAGTCAACAGCTATCAAAACTGCACACGTTCGAAGTCGCAGCAAGGCATGGTTCATTTTCTTTGGCGGCGCAGGAACTCTCTATGACACCCAGTGCCATATCTCACCGCATCAACAAGCTTGAGCAAGAGATGGATGTTAAGTTGTTTGAACGTGCACACCGCAAGATCTTACTCACCGCCGAAGGCAAACGTATCTATGCCGCGTTGAGTCGAACCTTGAACGACTTAAACCAAGAGATTTTGGATGTTAAGAATGAAGAGGTTTCAGGCACGCTGACGATTTATTCACGCCCGACATTCGCGCAGAGTTGGTTGGTTCCCCGTATTGCTAGATTTAAACAGCGCTATCCAGCGATCACACTAAAACTACTCACCGGCAATGAAAACATTAGCTTTCAAGGCCACGGGATTGACATCGCCATCTACTACGATGACCAATTGCCCGATAAGCTTTGCTGCCAAACATTTATGCAAGAAAGTATCACTCCCGTTTGCTCTCAAGAGTATGCAGATAACCATGAGCTTCATAACAACCCTGATAGCTTAATTAACGCGACCTTACTGCACGATAACCAAGCGTGGAATTATGACTCAAGCCATAGCGAGTGGGCAGTATGGGCGAATGCTAACCAATTTGATGAGGTGAGTTCAGAATCCAATATCGAATTCGATCGATCCGATCTGGCTGTATTGGCTGCGATAAATCATGCGGGCGTAGCCATGGGTAGGCATAGCGTGGTTTCTCAATACATTGAGGCAGGCACTCTTATTGCGCCTTTTAACGCACAACCCATTGTGTGCAAACAACAATATTATTTCGCGACACCGACAGAGCAGCACTCGGCCAAGGTCTCGCTATTTATTGATTGGGTTTTAAAACAAGTGACGTAAATCGTCATAAAGTCAGTGAATGTTGAGGAATAGCAGCGTCATTACCGTTTAGATGACTAATTAACCTCTTTTTAACAACGGTAATTGTGCAGCAACTCAATGCCCTGTAGGCTAGCCTCTCTTCTCATAAGCAAACAGTAGAACACCCTATGAGCGCCTCACTTCGTAACAGCATTTTCGTCATGTTAGGGATTCTATTCCTTTCACTTAACCTTCGTGGGCCTTTTACTAGCTTGGCTCCTGTGCTTTCTCAGGTTATGGAAGGGCTCAACCTTAACTCTTCTGCTGCTGGATTCTTAACGGCTTTACCGCTGCTAACGTTCGCCTTGTTTTCGCCGTTAGTCACCAAAATATCTCAACGAATCGGCCTTGAGCCAAGCCTGCTGTTAGCATTAGTTTTGATCACGACAGGTATCACGCTGCGCTCTTTGGGAATTATTCCAACCTTATACATCGGTACGGTGATGATCGGAATGGGCATCGCGATTGGTAATGTTCTTCTACCTGTTGTGGTTAAAATCAGTTTTCCGACACGGATTGCTACGGTTACGTCTCTGTATATCTTTACGATGGGTATTGGTTCGACGTTAGGCTCAAGTTTGATGGTGCCATTTTCAGATCTAACCTTATTTACGCTTACAGGTTGGCAATTAGCACTGTTAATGAACCTCGTATTTCCAATACTGGCTTTGATGATCTGGTTACCTAAAATCAGAAAACGTTCCTCTTCTGCCACCAATAAGAAGCAAGAAGATAAACCGCTACCGATGAAAAAGATGATTAAGAGTAGTGTTGCGTGGCAAGTGACGCTAGCTCTTGGGCTTAACTCATTTACCTTCTACTCTTTGGCAGGCTGGTTACCACAAATCTTGAACGATCTTGGCTATAGCGAAATCGATGCGGGTTACATCTACGGGTTTCTACAGTTTTCAACCATGGTTCCAGGCCTACTTTTACTGCCATTCTTAGGTAAAAACGATAATCAACAATGGCTCATTACCCTTTGTACTTCGAGCGTGTTTATTGGATTGATTGGCCTACTGTATTTGCCTGAGTTTGCGATATTCTGGGTGGGATTATTTGGACTGGCAAACTGTTCGACCTTTATTATTGCGCTTTCTTTTGTGGGTTTGAGAACATCGAATAGCAGCCAAGCGGCTTCACTGTCTGGTATGGCTCAGGGCATTGGTTATGCCTTAGCGGCAACTGGCCCAACTTTGGTCGGTAAGCTTCATGCTTTGACTGATTCTTGGAGTGTGCCCATTCTATTGATCGCTGCGGTCGCGTTTGCTTGTACGATTTTCGCGGCACTGGCCGCAAGAGACAAGAAGATCAATGTGTAACAAGACCTCCCAAGTTCGTTAATTAGTCGTCACTGTTTTAATGTAATCACTCGGCGTTAGACCGAACTTACCTTTAAAGCGTTGACTAAAACGCCCTTCGGATTGGTATCCACAAGACTGAGCCAACATTGCGACATTCTGTTGGCCATGTTGCATCAAATATAAAGCATGGCTTAAACGTACCTCAGCCAGTACTTCTCGGTACTGCTTCCCTTCGTGTTTTAGTTTTCGAATCAGAGTCGCGCGGCTCATTGCAAAATGTTCTGCAACCGCTTCAAGTGGGTGTTTTTCATCTGGCGAACGTGACAGATAATGACTCAATTTCTGGCTAAAAGAGGCATTAGCGCTCACAAACAACTGGTGCAATGCGCCTTTTTCAGCCAACTGTTGATACAAGCCCAGCAGCCAAAACTGTTGTGTCTCTTTGCTCATGCTCTGCACATCAAATGAAAACAGCGCATTCAGTGATTCTTGCAATGCTCGATCAGCGTCTACAGTTGGTAATGATTCACTGCTTGCCCTTTCCTCGCTCAGTTCAAGCATGGCTTGAGTTGGCTGATAGTGGAAACTGAATACACGAGATAGAAAACGGCCTTTATGGGGTAAGTTTTCGAAACTCAGCGAAGCAGACGCCTCACACAATAAGAGCTGAGAGTGAGAAAGATCAAATGGCGACTCTTTCCAAAACAATCGCTTACTACCAGTAATGATCTGAATAATACTCGGGGAAAGAATCCTCACATTACGCAACTTTTGTAGCTGCTCAGCACGAAATGTCGTGACTTGATATTGGTGATTCATCTTTCCCCCTTTCTATACTAAAAAGCTGTGATTATCGTTAGCGAGTATAAGTCGCGGTTAGTTTTGCTTTGTCTAGCGCCATGCTATTCAACGTAAAGCCAACAACGGCAGACGGCGTGTTTTCATCAAGATTCAGTTTGTCTGCTGGCAACGCCCAGACAGTAAATTGGTAACGGTGCATACCGTCATTTTCTGGAGGGCACGCACCACCAAAACCAACCGTGCCGTAATCGATGCGCCCTTCTTTACCACCCAACTTAGAGATATCGACACCACGAGGCAATTCATTTACCGACGCTGGAATATCAAACGCAACCCAATGCCAGAAGCCACTCTCAGTCGGTGCGTCAGGATCATAAGCCGTTATCGCGAAGCTTTTCGTTCCTTCAGGTGCATCTTTCCACATCAACTGTGGAGATAGGTTACCCCCATCACAGCCCCAGCTTGAGTATTCAAATGTTTTAGCCATTGGATGGCCTTCTTGAATATCCTTACTGGTGAGCTCAAACGCTTGTGTGGAGCCTGCTGCTAAAAGACTAAGTACCAATACTGATTTAGTGAATGCTTTCATGATGTGTTCCTCTGATTAGGTATGAGTTAAGTATATTTACTCAGACAGGAACGCGCCCAACATTAAGTATCATATTAACTCAAATATAAGCAACCAATGATACTTTTTGATTTTATCCCAATTTAGTCAGGGCTCTATAACGAACAGAACCAACGAAACAAAAAGAAAACAAAAGCAAAACAACCGGAAGTATTAAAACGTTCCGGTTGATCCTTAAGTGCGATTTTTCAGTGGCTTAGTAATACGAAACGACTTCACCTTCAATTTTCACTATCTCTCCATCTTTGATAATGGTTGATAGGTACGTTTTTGGTTGAGCCACGATGTTTATATCATCCAATGGGTTAGCCGAATACAGAAGTACGTCAGCCATTGCTCCTTCCTCAATTACGCCCACTTTGCCATAAGGGTTGCGTTTGCCAGTCAGTTGTAGAATTTCGCTGTTAGTACCCGTCGCTTGAATCAAGATCTCTGCTGGTGTGAACCACTTTTCACGTAAAGCCAAGTCCTGTAGTTGTTGCTCTCGGTTATCTAAACCTTCCAACAAATCGGTTCCCCAACCCGTCTTAACATTGTATTTCTTAATATGGTCAAAGATATTGTCTAGATTATCCCAACCTTGCTTAGCTTTAGGGTAACGTGGGTCGTTTTTATCTATCGTGTCGAGCAGCTGTTTGAACACTAACACTTGGATCGAAGTATAAAGCCCTCTGTTGGCAATCATTGCGAATGTCTCTTCATCGGCCATTGCCGCATGCTCGATGGTTTTTACACCCGCTTTGATGGCTCTTTGAATGCCTTCCGAAGAGTGAGCATGAACCATCACATAAGTACCGTAGTCAGAGGCAACTTTCACTGCCGCTTCTATCTCTTCCAACGTGTATTCGTTCACGTATAGCGGATCTGTGGTAGAGCTAACACCACCCGTTACGGCCATTTTTATTTGTGTGGCGCCTTGGTAAAGGTTGTTACGTGCAGCTGCCAATACTTCATCGGTACCGTTCGCTAAAATACCAATGCCCATCTGTTCGATTGGGTCTACTGGACCACCCCACTCTTTAGGTAAGAAGTTCGGGTTTCTGAAATCAATATGCCCTGAGTATTGGCCAATCAGAGCCTGTGATGGATAGATTCTAGGCCCCGGTATGAACTTATTGTCGATGGCCATTTTTAACCCAGCGGAATTCCCTGCCGCATCTCGAATCGTTGTAACACCACGAAGTAACATGTCTCCAAGTTCATCTACCGCAATCGCATCGACGTATTGGTTTGGTGCTCGTAAAAGTTGGCCTAAAGGGAGTCCGAGCGTTGAGTGCCAATGGTTGTCGATGAGTCCAGGAGTCATGGTTTTCCCTTCGCCATTAATAATCGTCATGTTTGGCAGTGCTGCTAAGTCTTCGCCAATTTGTTTGATGATATTGTCTTCAATGATCACATCCATGTTCTTCTGTAGTTGCTTTGATGTGCCGTCAAAGATGTCTACATCCTGAATAAGAATGTCCGAAGCGAAGCTAGGAGTTTGGACTGCAAGTAAGATGGCGCATGCCAATAATTTTTTCATGAGTAACCTTTACGTCAATTAAAATGAGTCACTGCTCCCCTCTAATATTTGCCAAAATATATAGTGGGTGCGTTTTGATGGGGTCACTTTAACGACCAATAAGATCACTAACATCACAATCGAATAAAAACGTCATTACAATTAAATAAAACAATATAAATCAATTGCTTAAATAAAAATCTCAGAGGTGGTTTGTGGGTGTTTTATATGTTTTTTATGTGGGTTTGATATCGTAATTTCTTTATCTATCTTTTCGTTGCGTATGGTTCGTCGATAGGTTCAATTTGATGGTGCCGATTTCAGAACTTACCAAGTTCACGATGATTGATTGGCATGCTAATCACAGTTTTAAACAAAAGTGCACTTGTTGACATTCAGGTTACAAAACTTAACCAAAACCATTTAGACTCACCCCAACAACTTTTAACGAGAATGACTGGATGCGCAGGCTGACATTAGCCCTTTGTTTGACCCTTTGGCTCCCTACGCTAGCCAATGCCCAAAGTTTGCAAGACAAGTGGCAAACTCTGTATCAATTGAGCTGGCAATCTTCTCCTATCTCAGTTTCTCAGAAAGAGTTAACCCAATCTCCGAAAGCACTTCTTCAAGAAAGCAGTCGTTACCCGGATTTCAACAAATTCAGTTGGGAAGACATCGCCGCACTAGCCTCGATACAAGATCACTGTCAAGCGATTGAAAGCTCCAACCCTTCTTTGAACGATGCCATCGAATTCGAACTCGCTGTGTGTCAACAACAACCCTTGGATTCAATCTGGTTCGCGGCACACTCAAAACGACACCCTGCTGGTGGTAGCTTCGCTGATCGTTACGTAGCTCGTTACCCAGAAAACAGTGAACAGATTCATCCGTTTTTGAGTATCAGCAATCCTTTGCATCCGTTATTTTCCAAGCTAGAAAACTTAACCGCACAAGGCAGAGAAGCACTGCTCAATGGATACCGTGCTTGGCAACAAGGTGATGTGCTTTGGTTGAGTGGCGAACAAGGTTGGAAAGCGATTCCATCGGAAGTTTGGAAGCCTATCGCCGAGCAACAAGAAGTGACCTTGTCAGGCGAAAGCTGTTCTTTTCGTTACAGTAACCTGTGCCTGAGCGAGTCAAGCAACGACAACCTGATCATGAAAACGTTGATCTTTATATTGCTGTTTACATTGTTATCCGGACTCGGCAGAGTCTTGTACCTAAGAACAAAACAACGAAAAGAGAGGCAGTTCGTTTTACAGCTTCTTACTCATGAACTGCGCACGCCAATTACTAGCCTAGGTCTAACCGTCGAAATGTTCAGAAACCGTTACGACGATTTTCCCGATGAGACCCAAGGGGCAGTTTGGCGTTTAATTTCAGACTATCAAAGGCTCTCTCAGCTCACCGAAAACAGCAAAGTGTATCTAAGTTCGGATCAATCTGAACCTTTGTTGAAGCAAAACGCATCATTGGAAGAGTGGCTCGACCATGTCTGCGAAAAGCACAATATTGCTTATCAATGTGAAGCAGGCGAAGTCGAGCTTAACCTGCCTTATTACTGGCTAACCATCTGTTTAGATAACTTGATCAAGAATGCCAAACAGCACGGACAAGGTAAGGTTTTAGTTAAAGTCATCCTCGCAGATAAACTGAGAATAGAGGTACAAGATGAGGGTCATTTCCCCTCTTTGATACAGCGACTTATTTCAAGAACAACACCGTGCGGCAATCACAAACAAGATAATATGGGCATTGGCCTGACTATTGTCGAACACTTGATGAAGCAAGCGAATGGCCGTCTCATCATTCTCCGTAATCCAACCCGATGTATTTTGGAAATCGCTTATGAACACCCTACTGCTGATTGAAGACGACCAACTGCTTGGGCAAGGCCTCGTCAGCTTCTTTGAGTCCAATGGTTATCAATGCCTTTGGGTGCAAGATGCTCAGAGTGCCAATAAGCTGTGGTTACGTGCCGATCTCGTGGTGCTTGATCGACAACTTGAAGACGGCGACAGCTTACGACACTTACCTAATTGGTTACTGATCAAAGCGCTACCTGTAATTGTGTTGACCGCCAAAGTTGAAGTTCAACAACGTGTTGAAGGTTTAATGGCAGGCGCCAAAGATTACGTGACCAAGCCATTTTCGAACGATGAATTGCTTGCCAGAGTCATTACGCAGCTTCGTCCGTTAGGTGTTAGCCACTTAAATTACGCAAATATCCAAATCAACTTGTCGGAACGGATCGCTTATCTGGATGAAAGTCCAATCACGTTGAAACCTAAAGAGTTTCAGCTATTGGTACTGTTTATTCAGAACCAAAGTCGTGTGTTTCACCGAGATGAGTTGCTCAATAAAATTTGGGGTTATCAAGCCTTCCCAAGCACAAGAACCGTTGATAACCACATACTGCGTTTACGTCAAAAGCTACCAACGCTAAATCTAGAGACGCATCGTGGCGTTGGTTATCGTTTGGCTGGGGAATCACAATGAAAGTAAGCTCTCTAACAGCACTGTTCTGCGCATTGCCCTTTGCGTGTAATGCGGCTTGGTTTACAGACACGCCATTGCAACACAGCTATCAATCACTGCTCGATGATCAACCGCAAGTGGCATGGCAAGAACTGCAAATCGCGCTTGATCAGGCAGAGCTTAATAGTCAACTTTGGCTACCCGTTAAACAAGAAATCCTGAGTCGGACTCAATGTGGGAGCACTCTTGAACAAAGTGCTACACCCAACAACCACATCCAAGTGAGCTTTATCAAGCGCCACGGTCTTTCATCACAAGGCTATCAAATCAAAGTGTCTGCGGAGCAACTCAACGAAGTGTTAGAAGATCAAACACAACGTATTTCTCTGGTCTCGCCTGATGGGAAAGTGGTTATCGACGGACAACTCAATTCTGATGTCGAATATCAAGAGATCGAAACCAATGAGATGTTCATCAAACCGGAATCGGGTGTTTATCAGTTAACGATAGGTTCGAACAACTACCCTATTATTGTTGCTTTAGACGACAACAAACGATGGCTAACACTCGAAAGCAAACTCAACGACCCTCACGTTGTGGTAACGCCACCCAAGGTGATCGACAACTGCCCGGACACCAACGTGAGTTGGCAATGGTTTGATGAAAAATACGACATGTTAGGTTTCAAGGTACCAATCAAGTCACTTGAAACAACAGTTCCGACAGAAAGCCCCTCGGCAACTAAAGCCAAACATTTGAGTGCATCGGTTGAAATGTTTGAATACCAAGGAGCGATTGAAATCCAATATGTCCAGCGTGTCGCGGTGCCTTTCTAAGTTAATCGCTATACAATGACATTAAACACCTAAGGGAAAGAATAGAGACATATAGGTGACAAAACACCAACGCCACTTGGGTGTAATGACCGTACTTACCCTTTACGGAATCTAGATATGGTCAACGTTCGTCATCAACTTAATTTTACGTCTTTTGCTATTGCGGCTCTATTCACTACTTGTGCGCTCTCGGCAAACGCACAAAACAACCAGATAACGCTAACGAATACCAACAACAGCGACACAGTATCGATTTCAACAAAAACATTAGCGATAGATTGGAATGGCTTAAGCGTTAATAGCACTGCTTTGACCGTTGATCTTCAACCTCAAAAAGTTACTCACCTAGTCATAGACTCAAAAACCAAGGCGTCTTGGACGATCATGCCGAGCGGAATCAATGTTGAAGCTGAGTTGAAGGAAGATAATCTTCTTGTCCAATTCACCTTAGCTGAAAACACACAGGTAAAGCGAAACCAGCCCATTGAACTCGTTTGGTTTGACCTAGCAGAACAACAAACTCAGACTCTATTCCTGCCCTTTAGTGAGGGTATGCGCGTTCCTACCAACAATAAGCAATGGGCCAATTACCTAGTCGAAAACCATTCAGGAAGTAACACCACTCAAGACTTAAAAATGCCATTTTGGACGGTACAACAGAACGATCAATTCATCAGTTATCAGATGATTAACCCGACAAACAACCAATTGTTCTTTTCTGATGCATCGTCGGATACGCCTTCTGATAAGAAGACCAAGATTGATATGAGCGCTTCACGCCAATTTACAACGCTGAATCAATCACAGCCTTTTACGGTTCGGATAACACTTGGGGACTCTTGGTTAGATGGCGCTAAACAATACCGTGATTGCCGCAGTGAGAATGGTCTCTCTGAATCGCTTATCGAAAAGCAAAAGCGTAACCCAGATGTAAATAAGCTAATCGGTGCAAGCCACGTCTACTTGTTTGGTAAAGACCCATTAAGCATCCAAGATGTGAGCGACTGGTGGGGATTAAAAGCCTGGTATCTATCGAGGTCAAAACTGATTGTTCCAAGTGACGCCAAACGAGAACTGTCTTCCCTGTCTAAAGGCAAAGATTGGTTTAGCCAGTATCACAAACAATTGTTGCTAGACTCGCTTAGTCACTCACTAAATAGCATGTTCCCCGTTGCGACGCCAACACTGACGAACAACACAATTAAAGCCCAACACACCGCAGCTCAGAGCAAGAAAAGCTGGTTGATTAAGCATGCTTCCTCTTATCTCAATGCACCTGAAACTTGGGGGCAAGCCTTATCATCGGATATGGTCAACAATCTGAACAAAGCAGGATTAAACAAGCTTTGGTTAGGCTTCGATAACTGGATACCAGCTTTCTATCAACCGAATGCCGTTGAACTGGCTAAACAATCTGGTTATCTGGTTGGAACCTATGACTCCTACAACACAGCCATTCCTGCGAAGCTCAATGACAACTGGCTAACCGCCCAATTACCAAAGCCGATGCGTCAAAGTTGTGCGATTGAAATGGCGGATGGCAGTTTGAAAAAAGGATTTCGAGGAAACGGTTTTTACTTGAATCCGAATTGCCATTTGGGTTACGTAAAACAGCGCGCTGTAGACATCATGCGTTTTGGTCACTTCAATAGCCTGTTCCTAGATGTTGATGCGACTGCGATGGCGCGTGAGGACTACAGCGATAACAGCAGTGAGTCGGATATGCTTTCTGCCTTCAATAACCGAATGCAGTGGTTAAGCGAGCAACCAGATTTGGTGCTTGGTTCTGAAGATGGCAATAGCCTGACGACAAAAGGCATCGCGTTTGCACACGGCTTAGAAACGGTCGGCTTTGGTTGGTCAGATAAAGAAATGAAAGAAGACCACCAATCACCTTATTACTTGGGTCGTTGGTATCCAGACCATAAACCTGACTTTTTCTTCAAGTCCGCTAAGGTCAAAGAACCCTACAAGTCATTGCTGTTTTCGTCTCAATACCGAATTCCGCTATACCAAGCAGTATTTCACGACGAAGTGATTAACACCCACCACTGGCATTCAGACAGCTTGAAATTCACCAATGTGAAAGCCCATCGTGATTTGACTGCCATGCTTTACAACACGCCAGCGATGGTTCACTTAACACGAGATGAAGCGTTATCGAGTTCAAGCCCAAGGCTTAAGGCTTTGAAGCACTATCAAGATGGATTTGAGCCAATACATGAGCAGCTATGGGATAAACAATTAGTCGATTTCATATGGTTAGACAATAGCGGTAAGGTTCAACAAACCGTGTTTGATGATGGCAGTAAGATCATCGCGAATTTCTCTGACCAAGCGTTTCACCAAAACGGTGTCGATGTTGCGGCAACGTCTATCAAAGCCGTATTAAGTAATGGACAAGTCGTAGAGTGGAAACCAGAGCTCAATTGATCGCACTATTATTGTTTCGCTAGTGAGTTCTTCAGTTCTTTAGCTTTCTATTTCGGACTAAAGAACTGAATACTTGTGTCGCGACTTAAGAGTGGTTAGAAAAAAGCTACTCATGCTTGCGGCTTTGAAATGCCGTGAGTAGATAATCAATGAATACCTTTTTGCGCTTGGGCATCAGTTGTCTGTCGGCATACACCAAGCTTACTGAAACTTCCGGCATCTCATATTCTGGCAATAGGCGAACTAACCTACCCGTCTTAAAGTGCTCTCTACAAATAAACTCTGGTAACACCGCTAACCCAAGTCCATCCACACAAGCAGTAAGACACGCAGTAATTGTATTTACCCTCAACTGATAAGGTAAATCGATCAATACCGACTCACCTCCCTCCAACTGCAAATGCCACTTAGGTAAACGAGCAGCTTTATTTACCACTTCAATCAGACGAAATGGAGATTTTAAGTCTGAGGGCGTTTTGATTTCTCCAAACTGTTCCAGATATTCAGGGCTTGCTACAAGCGTTCTTTTTGAAGTGGTGAGATATCGAGAAACCAGACTCGAATCCACCAATTCACCAATTTGCGCGTATAGATCAATACCCTCCGCAATGATGTCGACTTCTCGATTGGTCAATTCCAAATTCAAAGTCACATTCGGGTGTTCTTTTAAGAAACTGTGAATGTATTGCGCTAACACTTGATGCCCAAGCTCGACAGGAAGCACCACATTGAGAGGGCCTCTGATCAAGTCTTGATTGGCAGAAACCTCTAACTCAGCTTGGTTCATGATCTCTTGCATCTGCATACTTGACTGATAAAAGCGCTCACCCTCCGGTGTTAACACTAAACTTCGTGTCGAACGAGTGATCAACCTCACACCTAAATGCTGTTCTAACTCTGCCAGTTTTCGGCTGACGGTTGATTTAGTCATGTTGAGCGCTTCGGCGGCATGCGTAAAACTCCCACAATCAACCACTTGTGTAAAAACAGTCACAGCATTCAAGTCCATACTTGTCTCCCAAACTCGCTATTAGTTAGATTTTTGCAACAGTGTTTCTCTTTTTTCCTATCTTATCAATTAATGAGATTCATTTACAATTCGTTACAACTAAATAAAAGCAAAAAGAGAAAGAGAAATGACAGAGAACAACAACGCTTCGCAACCAGTAAGCACAAAAAAACGTAAAAAAGCACCGCTTATTGCTACTGCGATCATGCTGTCATTGGGCTTAGCTGGCGCTGGATATTGGTATGGCTATGGCCAGTACTTCGAGTCAACCGACAATGCCTACCTACAAGGCGACATTACCAATATTAGTCCTAAAGTAAGTGGTTATATCGTTAAGTCTTATGTGAGTGATAACCAGTCGGTTAAAGAAGGTGATTTGTTGGTTCAAATCGATGACCGTGATTATCAGTCAGCACTCGCTCAAGCCAATGCCCATTTAAGCGTGGTGCAATCAGACGTAAAAAATCTAGTGGCGCAAAAAACGTTACAACGTAGCAAAATTAACCAAGCAGAAAGCCGTGTCGATTCCGCACAAGCTGAATACGAACGTGCTATTCAGCAAGTGGTACGTTCTCGTAGCTTACTAAAACGTAACTACGCGTCTCAAGACGAAGTCGACAGCATGGCTGCACAACAAAAAGTCACTCAAGCAGATCTCGAAGAAGCAAAAGCAAACCTCGTTGCGACCAACGATCAATTAACCGTTATTGCTAGTGAGATAGAACAAGCAAACGCATCGGTGACTGAAGCTCAAGCACAAAGAGATCAAGCTCAACTTAACCTTGATTACACCAAAGTTTACGCGCCAACAGATGGTGTAATTGGTAAACGCAGCGTACGTGAAGGCTTGTTGATTCAAGCAGGCGCGCCATTGATGAGTTTAGTACCAAACAACCAAGTGTGGATCGAAGCTAACTTCAAAGAGACACAGCTAAGCGGCATTCATAAAGGTCAATCCGTAGAAGTTGAATTAGATGCCTTCCCGGGACAACCACTCGAAGGCGTTGTCGACAGCTTCTCCCCTGCGACTGGTGCCAAGTTTGCACTCCTACCACCAGAAAACGCGACAGGTAACTTCACTAAAATCGTTCAACGTGTACCGGTGAAAATCATCATTCCAGATCAGCAAGAGTTGAAAGGTCGACTGCTTCCTGGTTTGTCTGTGGTAGCGACCATCGATAAACGAGGCTAGACCATGAGTAATGCTGGTGTTGTCACCCACACTAATGATGATGGCGAGGTTTCAAGACGCCATTGGATCGCCCTATTTGGCGGTTTGATTGGCGCGTTTATGGCGATTTTGGATATTCAGATCACCAACTCGTCTCTCAAAGATATTCAAGGTGCGCTATCTGCCACCTTAGATGAAAGCTCGTGGATCTCTACGTCTTATCTAGTCGCAGAGATGATTGCTATCCCACTCAGTGGTTGGCTTTCTAAAGCGCTTGGTAAACGTCGTTATATCACGTGGACGACGGCCATTTTCACCATTTCATCTTTGTTGTGTTCGTTCTCTTGGAACATGACCTCGATGATTGTATTCCGTGCGATGCAAGGTTTTAGTGGTGGTGCTTTAATCCCTCTTGCTTTCTCGCTAGTGATTCAGCTTTTGCCTGTCAACAAGCGTGCCGTGGGTATGGCATTGTTCGGCGTAACGGCGACATTTGCTCCGTCAATCGGCCCAACGTTTGGTGGCTGGTTGACCGAAAACTTCTCGTGGCACTATATTTTCTACATCAATATCCCACCCGCTCTACTCGTGATCACCATGATCCGATATGGCTTGGATGATGAAAAGCTCGACCTTGGCACGCTGAAAAAAGCGGACTGGTTTGGTATCGCGACCATGGCGTTAGGGCTCGGTTGTTTGGAAGTGGTGCTAGAAGAAGGTAACCGTGAAGAGTGGTTCAGTTCGAGCTTTATTATTGGCTTGAGTATAGTGTCGGCGGTGAGTTTGGTTTACTTCGTGATAAACGAACTCCAACACAAAAAGCCATTGGTTAACCTGCGGCTATTGCGGGATGGGCAGTTTGCGATGTCCTGTATCGCCTATTTGATTCTAGGGATGGCGTTGCTTGGCTCTATCTATGTTCTGCCGATGTATCTCACTCAAATTCAGCAATATAACGCGATGGAAATTGGTGAGGTGCTAATGTGGATGGGTTTCCCACAGTTGTTGATATTCCCAATCGTCCCTAAGCTGACGCAAATCATTAAGCCTAAGTACTTAGTGACCTTTGGTTTCGCGATGTTTGGCTTCAGTTGTTACGTGAACACGCATATGACAATAGATTTTGGTGGTCAACAGTTGATCTTGTCTATGGTTCTGCGTGCTATTGGTAGCCCGTTTATTATGGTTCCGCTGTCTTTGGTTGCGATGAAAAACATCAGTAAAATGGATACGCCTGACGCTTCGACCTTAACCAACGTAATGCGTAACTTGGGTGGCGCGTTCAGTATTGCGATTATTGCTACGTTGCTAGATAACAAAACGCGCGAGCATTTGGCTCATATCAAAGAGTCGCTGCCTTCAGTGAGCCAATTGGGTTGGCAAACGCTCAAAGATCAACAAGCGTTCTTTATCCAATCAGGAAGTGATGCCGCGACAGCAATGCAACAAGCGCAAGCGAGCTTACTTGGAACCATGCAACGTGACGCCGCTATCATGGCTTATAACGATGTGTTCTTAATGATGACGGCATTCTTAGCATTAGCTGCGGTATTAATCCTTAATATGCGAGATTAGACTTAGAAGCTCCTTTCAGGCTTCCATATCGACAACAAAGCCAAGAATAGAAAGTAAAACAATCGAGTGCAAAATAAAGAGGTAAGCTTATTGGCTTGCCTCTTTTTGTTGGTAAAGCTGCTATCACCATGCAAAATATAGGTCAAAAAACAGCAATAGTACGGGTTTCATTGATGTTATCGAATACTCTTTAATTACCAATAGTTTATTGAGCGATTACATGTGATCTAGACACCTTGACAATGTGCAACCTGACACCTAAATTAAACATAACATTTGGTATTGAGGAAAATGGATTTGACCTTACCACCAGACCTACGGGTTTTGATTGTCGACGACTCTAAAAGTGCAACGATACTTATCAAGCAACAATTGGCGAGCCTTGGCATTGCGCGTGACTGCATTTTTATTGCAACCGATTATCGACAAGCCATTAAAGCGGTCGAGACGCACTCTTTTCACGTTCTCCTCATTGATTACCACTTAGAGCAATCTTTCACGGGTTTTGAATTATTGGGAATTCTGTATCGAAATCGACTTATCGACCACACAGTCGCGACGATTTTGCTCTCTGGTGACATGCGCCAAGAAACGGTATTAACCGCCCTTTCAGGCGAGGCTCATCATTTCATTTCTAAGCCGATTCATACTCAATCATTAGGTAAGAAAATCCAAAGTTCGGTGTTCGAGTCGCAGCAAATCGATCAACTAAATCGTCTCTACCCGATTAACACACCAGACTTACTTAAACAGGCGCTCAGCATCCCCAGTAACCAAGTGAATGTTCAGTTCGAAGCGACACTGATTGAACACTTAATTGCAGGTCAAAAGTGGGACTTGCTGTCGAATGTTATCACTAACTCGAAAACGAAAATGCACCCGACCAAGTTAGTGGCTGAGGCATTAATTTTAGACAGCTTAGGTAAGCCAAACCTGGCGATAGAGAAACTGCACAATTATCTGATTGTTCAGCCATTGTCATTGAACGTGATTGATTGCTTAAGCTGCATCTATGAAAAGCACAAGATGCTGTTACCTGCTCTCAAATTGGCGATTCGCGCATTTGAAATGACACCAAGCATCAGCCACAGAGCAATCAGAGCGATCGACTTAGCTGAAAACTCAGATAATACCCATATGCTAATTAAGCTTGGGGAAATGTATGCGACACACATTTCGTCCGCTGACATTGATCTTATTCATTCCATAGGTACGCATTACGACTCTCTGAAAGCGACCTATCAACGTGAAACTCAAACACAGAACAAACGTATGTTGCTTGAGCACGCCAACCAATTTACTGAGTTGGTTAATTTAAAGCTGCCAGCAAAGCTGCAACAACAAGTGTTAGCAAGCCTTGCTCTGTTTCAAAGCAGTATATTACTGATCGAAAACAGCCCATCGGTTGCACATAAAAAAGTAATACGAGCAACCAAGCTTTTATCGAATCAATTTTTCAACCAACCCACTTCGCTGCTCACTCAATTGCTGCCTTTGCTCAGTCATTTTGGTGAATACTCGTTATATCACCTTGTGGCTGAATGCCTAAAATCTCGTGGCGAGCAGGTACAAGAGCAACTTGCGTTAAACAAAGCTGACCCTTCGACCTGCATCAATATTGGAAATTCGGGGTCGATCCAAGAATTAAAAGATTACATTCACAATTACCCCTATTCAGTCGCCGCCAAACTTGACTATCTATATGCCGTCAATAACGCTCAAATAGAAGCAAACCTTAGTGACGAATACATAGAAGAATTGACACAACTAGAACTTCCACCCAGATGGAACCAATGGGTCAGTGATTCATCAAGGTATGGTTTTTCCACTAAACCACCTAGTCCATTTTCAACAAGCAGCCGACAGGAGTCTATATGCTAGATTTTGATGCTTTAAATGCCTACTTAGATAATGACAGAGAAGTAATTTTCGCTGTGCTGTCTGTGTATCAAGAAGACCATGGCAATTCATTAGAAGAGATACAAGAACTGGTTCAGCAGCAGGATTGGGGCAAGCTTCATTTTACGGTGCATACATTGAAAGGCATCTTAGCCAGCTTCGGCGAAGAAACGGCCACAGTAGCCTTAGAAAGAGTCGAGCAAAATACGCTTAATAAACTTGCGCCTCAAGATGATGACCTTTCGGTTATCTACAGCGAAGTAAAGATCATTAATCAGCAAATTGATGAAGTGCTTAGCACCTATTAATAAATTCACTGAGCTTGTTTGACAACAGATTTTCAAACGTTACGCAGTGACCAATATCAGCTGTACAGATTAAAGAGTTGGGGAACTTTGGCAACATTGAACCTCGACTCTTGCCATTTTCTCCTCATTACTCCCTGTCAATTACAGAGTCCAAATACACCTATAAATTCACCTCACTTATCTACATATAACGATGCATAACACGTGCTTTATAAACCCTGCATGTTCATGTTTTATCTGCAATAACGCCCCTCTCAATAACATGCAACTTAGTTAAATATTTGTAGTTCTTTTTGTGACAGTAACACACGAAATTGCATTTTATTTATTGGTAAAGAAGAAACTGTTATCTACACTCTAATGAAACCAAGCGTTAATCACTTGGTGGCATAATAATAAAAAAATAAAACGTTCAGTCGGCTAAAAAAGGACAAGGAAATGAACAATGACAGTTTTGCTGCGTTTCAGGGGCTCACGAATGAAACTCCCATTAAAGAATCATTTTCTACTGCTACAGAACCTTATGCTCACTATCTAAAGGATATTGTGGGCATTGATCTGTTGTCGCGTGAAGATGAGTTGTATTACGCAAAGTTGAATCGTGCGGGTGACAAACAAGCGCGCGACGTAATGATCGAATCAAACCTACGCCTCGTTGTAAAAATCGCAAAAAGTTATCTAAAACGTAAAGGCAACAACTTCACACTGCTCGATCTCATCGAAGAAGGGAATATTGGCTTGATCAAGGCCATCGATAAATACGACCCTGAACCTGGCTATCGTTTTTCGACTTATGCTGTGTGGTGGATTCGCGAAAATATTGAAGCGGCTTTAATGAACAAAGGTCGTACCGTTCGCTTACCTGCTCATGTGTGCAAAGAAATTAATAGCCTTGCATCAAAGAAGCTCGATGTAAGCAAAAAAATGCGCAAAGAAATCTCGATCTCAGAATTATCGAATAGCTCAGGTGTAAAAGCTGAACGTGTCGATCAACTGGTCGCGTTAAGCGGGTTTATTGATGTAACAACAACGGTTGGTATCAGCCACGCGCCACTTGTACTTGAACAGTGCGAAAGTGAATACATCCCCGACCCTCAACAAGATTGTGAAGACCAATCATTTACACATGCGCTAGAGCAGATCATAAACACACTGCCACCTAAATTGCAGAAGGTACTCATTCACCGTTTTGGTTTCTTCGATAACAACGTGAAGACGCTATCCGAAGTGGGAGAAATGCTGGATGTGAACGTGTCTAATGAGCGAGTTAGACAGATGCAGAAAGAAGCGGTCGAGAGAATTCAAAAACGACTGAAGTTTGATGGTTGGGTGTAAGTCGCACCTGTATAGAATTAGGTCAAAATAACGGTTAGTAAAAACTGTAACGTTAAAGAAAGAACCTTAAGGGTGAGCCTCAAAGCTTGCCCTTTTTGTTTGCCTACTTTCTTAGCAAATAAACACTCAAAACAAGCAATCATGGTCAGCGAGCCCAGACTGCGTTTGATCACCTTAACGAAGTGGCTCTTTCGCTGCGTAGAATGAGGTAATTAACATAGGTGGTTTCAAGGCAATCTTGCTCCCACAAAGATAGGATACGCTTAGTTGCAAAGTAATAGTCTTTGTTCCTCAATAACATGCCAACCGTACGGCTGAGTTTCTCAAATCGAACTTGATCGCTTGCCGAAATGTAATCGTCATCACTTTGAATAATGGGAGCCAAACCATCGGCAAACCAATTATTTAGAATTTCTCGCATCTCCAATTCAGACTCAGGCACATCCACACTCGACAACTCACGATGTTGAGGTGGTGGCACGATGTATCTCGACGCTTGTGGCGAACTGACATATCGATACATGTCGTCCCTCCTTTTAATTAACTCTTCTAATAATTAAGGACATTTTTATCTGTTCTCAAGTTTATTTAGCGAGACAAAAACAAATAAAAAAGCCACGCAAAGGCGACTCTGCATGGCTTTAACGAGGGCAACATTACGCTGCCCTGCCTACTTGTCGGTTTAGACTAAAATTAAGCCCTCTCGATTAAATCGAGCTTTGGTCGAAGTCGTTGCCTTGATCGGTTCCAGTTTGAGAATCTGAATCGAAGCTTCCAGAGTCGTCCGTGAAGTCAACTCCTTGATCTTGACCACCAGAACTTGTCCAATCGCTACCGCCGGATTCCATACCCGCCATGTCTGGTTGCTGCTCTTGGGTAGAACCTTGCATGGTGTATTGATCATCGACCTCAACTTCAACAGAACCGCTCGCACCGTCAATTGATCCACCTAATTCGTCGTAACCTTGGAATTGGATTTCACTAGTACCTTCGTAGCCCTCCGGAAGTTCAACCGATACAGACTGATCTAAGTTGCCGCTGATTGTGAAGCTACCATCACCGTTATCCAGTGCATTACTCACAGTAGATCCCTCAGGTAAGCCAGACATTTCAGCATAATCAACCGATTCGTTACCACTCACCTCATCTGGAATCGAGATAGAGATGGTATCGCCCGGAGCCGCCGTTACATCAGCCACGCTGTCCTCTGCTTCGGCTTCTGTATCTTGAGCTTGGTCATCAGCTTGTTGTGCCACTTCCACTTGCTGCTCTTCTGTTGCTTGAGCAGCTTGAACTTGTGGTTCATCACTTTGTACTGAATCATCGGCTACTTGGATACTTAAGCTATGGCTCGACACCTCACCACCATCGCTAACGTCGACATTCATCGCTAAGTTGCCGTCAAAGTCTTCGTTTGGCCAGTAAGTCCACTCACCTTCGCCAGATTCAGCAAAGAAGCCTGCATCGTTCGCGTCTGCAACATCAACAACTTGTGCAGAATCGCTCACGCCTAACTCATCCACCAGCTGTGACTCGGTGATAGTTAGTGAACCATCATCAGCTAAGACATAACCTTCACTCGCCGCTGCTTCATCGCCACCTTGAATATCCACATTGAAGAAGCTTTCGATGCGATTTTCGCCATCAGTCGCTATAAACCCAACTTGAACATCGCCGGTGTAGTCTTCAGCAGGTGTGAATTGATAATTACCTTGGTTATCGCTCTCAATTACGCCCTGACCTTCCATCAAGCTCACTGACTCAATGCTCAAGCTATCGCCTTCTGCATCGGTCAGGTTCGCTAACATGTCTTCATCAGTGAACGACAAGGTTGCATCCGCCGCGATTTCCGTCGTTGTGATGCTGTTAACTTCTGGTGATGCATTTTCTTGCGAGTCGCCTTCTTTCACGACTACGCCAGTTTGCTCATCATGAAGCACGCCATCTTTATCAACTACGTAAGCAATGTCTGCTTCGCCAGTGAAGCCTGGTGCTGGTGTGAACGTCCAAGTGCCATCGCCATTATCGACAATCTCACCTTGGCTGCGGTCTGCTAGATGAACCAGTTTCACTTCATCATCGCTGTCAGCATCCACATTCTCAGCTAAACCTATTAGGTCATCAGCGGTTAGGATGATGGAATCACCCGCTACGGTCTCGAAATCACCAGAATCGATGCCATCTTCAAACGCTTCTGGCTCATCTCCGTAATCAACCGTCGTTGCGCTTACTGTTACGAAGAACTCACCATGGAAGTCTTCAGGAGGCGTCATTTGAATGTTTGAGATATCCCAGTCGAACAGGTCGATATATTGACCCGGCTCAGTGATCATCACGGTATTCACACCATCGGTTACCTCGAATCCAACAGGGAAACCTGTCATCACTAGGTTACTTAGCGTTTCTGAATCATCGACTAGGCCAACATTCAATCCTAAGTGACCAGTTTCATCTTCACCGAACACTAATGGACCGTCATGGTCAGTTGAAATTACCGCGCCATCTGCGACAGGACGTACGTAGACAGGAACATCGAGAACCGTTTCGAACTCACCGTCACTCACGACAACTTGTAGGTCAGAGACGCCAGCAAAGTCGCCTGTTGGTGTGAATGTCCAAGTACCATCACCGTTGTCTGTTACTTCACCACCATCTTCACCGTCTGCGGTGATAATGCGAGAAACAACAAGGTCTGCGGTATCAATGTCACCGAACAAGTTCATCAAGTCGCCAGCATCAAAGGTGAACGCGCCATCTTCGTTTGTGGTCATCATTGCGTTGCCGACATTAAACGGTGCGTCGTTAACAGGAATGACATCCACATTCAGCGAACCATCGACCACTTCTTCACCATCAGTTGCCTGATAACCCAGTTCTACTAAGCCATTGAAGTCTTGCGTAGTTACTAAGTGATACATGCCGTCTGGCTGCTGAGTTAAGGTTGCATTGGCTGGAGCACGAACCGTGATGCTTTCGATGCTGATCTCGTCGCCATCAAGGTCCGTCACTTGATCCGCGATGTAAGCTGGGTCAATCACCATGACCACATCTTCTTCGCCTTGCATCTCAATCATTGGCGCTTCAGGTGCATCATTCACTGGCGTGACATCGATGTTACCGTCGACTGAGATTGTCTCTTGGCCATCGCTAACGTTAAACATCATTGGCACATCGCCATTGAAGTTTTCGTTTGGCGTAAATGACCAAGTACCATCTTCGTTGTCTAGCAACTCACCCAAGCTAGGGTCTATTTGTAGACCAGAAGCCGACAACTCGTCTGCGGTGTTATCAATGTCGGTAGCTTGAGCTAACAACATGTCTTGTGTGATAAGAATGGTGCTGTCTTCGGCTGTGGTTAGTTTCACATCCTCAGATTCAGGTCCATCATTCACAGCCAGAACTTCAATACCCGCCGTTGTTGTTGCAGTCGCACCGTCATCGTCGGTTACAACCACATCTAGGCTGATATCACCGTTAAAGTTCTCACTCGGTGTGAAGGTCACAGAACCATCATCGTTTTGAACCAATTCGCCGTCAGAGCCTGTGTAAGTCACGCTTTCAAGCGACACCTCACCATCAACGTCTGAGCTGTTCACAATCAACTGCTCAGGGCTAATGGTAATCGTGCCGTCTTCGTTCATTTGGTAAGAGGTAGAACCCGCCACTGGTGCATCATTCACATCCGTTACGGTCACATCAATATTGGCATCGACTGTCTCAGTGCCATCAAACACTGTGAAGCCAAGGTTTACATCGCCATTGAAGTTCTCGTTTGGAGCAAAGCTGTAAGTACCATCACCGTTATCAGTGAACACACCTTCTGCGCCCGTGTAAGACACGTCCGTAATAGACAGGTCATCTCCGTCGATGTCTGCAGCGCCTGCTAGTAGATCTGCATCCGTGAAGATTAGCGTTCCATCTTCCTCAACAGTGAAGCTTTGGTCAGCGGCTGTTGGTAAGTCATTAACAGGGTTAACCGTTAAGTCGACACCTGCTTGAACAGTTTCAAGGCCATCTGACACATCGAAGCTTAGGTCTATGTCGCCGTTGAAGTCAGCATCAGGAGTGATAGTAAATGAACCATCATCGTTCGCTGTTACAGTCGCATTGTCGCCTGCAGATAGGTTGCTTGCGGTCAGTGCATCACCATCAACATCGGATGCGTTAGCCAGCAACTGCTCTTGAGATAGCGTAATTGAACCGTCTTCATCAACCGAGTAAGCCACGTTTCCAGCCACTGGTGTGTCGTTAACTGCAATGACTTCAATACCAGCGGTGGTTTGAGCCGTTGCACCATCGTCATCAATAACTGTCACATCAAAGTTGATGTCGCCGTTAAAGTTTTCGTTTGGTGCG
This sequence comes from Vibrio sp. 14N.309.X.WAT.E.F5, assembly GCF_030397615.1. Lineage (NCBI taxonomy): Bacteria > Pseudomonadati > Pseudomonadota > Gammaproteobacteria > Vibrionales > Vibrionaceae > Vibrio > Vibrio sp. 14N.309.X.WAT.E.F5. The sequence goes on from NZ_JAPNXR010000013.1 coordinate 140,727, forward strand.
AACGTTACCGAACCATCTTCATTTTGAACCAAGATACCGTCTGCACCTGAGTAGCTCACGCTATCAAGCGACACTTCACCGTCCACATCGGAGCTATTAGCAATCAACTGCTCAGGGCTCAATGTGATGGTGCCATCTTCGTTCATTTGGTAAGACGTTGCGCCTGCCACTGGAGCATCATTAACGTCTGTTACCGTTACGTCGATATTTGCATCAACCGTCTCTGTACCGTCAGATACTGAGAAGTCCAGACTTACATCACCGTTGAAGTTCTCGTTTGGTGCAAAGGTGTAAGTGCCATCGCCATTGTCGGTAAACACACCCTCTGCGCCAGTGTAAGAAACATCGGCAACTGAAAGCTCATCACCATCAATATCAGAAGCACCCTCTAGCAGTTGCTCGTCTGTAAAGGTAAGTGAACCGTCTTCTTCAATGGTGTAAGCGACATCTTCTACCGCCGCGATGTCATTCACTGGATTCACAGTAAGGTCGGCTGTTGCAACAACCGTTTCAGTACCATCAGAAAGGTCGAAGCTAAGGTCAATGTCGCCATTAAAGTCAGCATCCGGGGTAATGGTAAATGAACCATCATCGTTTGCCGTAACCGTCGCGTTATCACCCGCGGTTAGGTTGGCAGCGGTAAGATCATCTCCGTCCACATCCGATGCTTGAGCAAGCAGTTGCTCTTGGCTTAGCGTGATTGAACCATCTTCATCCACTGAGTAAGCCAAGTCACCTGACACTGGCGCGTCGTTAACCGCGATAACTTCAATACCCGCAGTGGTTTCAGCCGTTGCACCCTCTTCATCAGCAACGGTTACATCTAAGCTGACATTGCCGTTGAAGTTTTCATTTGGTGCGAAGCTGTAAGTACCATCACCATTGTCAGTAAAGATACCGTCTGCGCCTGAGTAGGATACGTCGCTAACGGATACATCACCTTCAATGTCTGAGCTGTTCGCAAGAAGCTGTGCTTCAGAGATGGTAATCACGTTATCTTCGTCAACGCTGTAGGTCGTTGAACCTGCAACCGGCAAGTCATTAACAGCAATGACGTCGATGCCAGCGGTTGTTTCAGCGGTTGCGCCATCTTCATCCATAACAGATACATCAAGACTGATGTCACCGTTAAAGTTTTCGTTTGGAGCAAAGGCGTAAGTACCATCACCATTATCAGTGAATACACCATCAGTGCCGCTGTAGCTTACATCGCTGACAAACACTTCCCCTTCAACATCCGAGCTGTTCGCCAGAAGTTGTGCATCGCTTAGGGTAATACTGCCGTCTTCTTCAACGCTGTAAGAGGTTGTGCCTGCAACTGGTACGTCATTGATTGGAACCACTTGAACATCAATGTTCGCCGATACAACATCAGTACCATCACTCACATCGTAAGTTAGGTCGACGCTGCCATTGAAGTTCTCGTTTGGAGCTAAGGTGTAAGTGCCATCGCCATTATCAGTGAACACACCGTCGGTGCCTTCGTAATTAACCGACTCGACAGAAAGGTCATCGCCATCAATATCCGTTGCACCAGCCAATAGCTGTTCATCGGTAAAGGTCAGCGAGCCATCTTCATTAATGGTGTAGTCGTGGTCGTAAATAACCGAAAGGTCGTTAACTGCTGTTACAGTAACGTCTAGTTCCGCAGGCGTAACCCCGCCGTTGCCATCGTCCACGTTGTAACTAATCGAGAATTCACCATTGAAGTTCTCTTCCGGTGTAATGGTGTAAGTACCATCACCATTGTCAGTGATAAGAGCGTTCTCAATGGAAACATCTCCAACACTTGGTTCGTTTCCACCCGTATCACCAGAGTCATCACCTTCATCTCCGGTTAGCAATTCAGAGATATCAATGCCGTTTTCATTCGCGAGCGCTTCTTCTGCCGTTGGCAAGTCGAATGCATTTTGAGTGCCTACATCTTGGCTTGGAACAATAACGCCGTTCACAATATCGAATACATGCCAGTGGTCACCCGATGGGTTTTCAGATAAATCAGGGCTAAAGGTTTCAACCAATGTATCGCCAACAAACACCTGAACCTGTACATCTTCAACACCATCTACATCCCAACTTCTGCTGGTGTAGTTGTGTACTGAATAGTGCATGTCAGCATCTTGGTAGTTTGGAATGGTGATGGTTTCAGGGCCGCCACCATTTGTGTCATCTACATCTTGTTGAACAACGTTACCTTCACCAAGATCATGGCTCATGTCGCGATAGTAAATATGGTCTAGCTCACTGCCATTCTCTGTATCGTAGAGCCATAGGTGGTTGTCCATATCACGTGGACTGTCGCCCCATGTGACCACGATACGCATATCTGTTTCTTCAAGTACTTCCGATATTGCGGTTACGCCACCATTGGTATCTTCGCCTGCTGGAACTAGGAAGCTGCTAGTAATAGAGCCTTCTTGTTCAATAGTGACGGTACCTTGGTCAACAACAGGACCGCTCACAGAGTAGTTACCGGATTGATCCGTCTCCGCCGTGTAAGAATGACCTGCGTTGTCGGTTAGCGTAACATCCGCACCTGCGATTGGATTACCAGTTTCAGCATCCAACACAGTACCGGTAACGGTCGTTTCATCGCCCTGCTCTCCGATAATTGCGATCATGTCATCGTCTTCGATGTCAGTCGCGAATTGTAGGAGCTCTTCTTGAGTAATGGTGTATGAACCGTCTTCTTCAATGGTTATCGCCACATCAGCAGAAACAATTGGCGCGTCGTTAACTGGGTCAACGGTCAAGCCTAAGTTAGCGGCAATTGGTGTGTCGCCATCGCTGATGCTGTAGGCAACATCGATGTAGCCATTGAAGTTTTCGCTTGGAGTGATTGAGAACGTGCCATCGCCATTATCGACAATCGTTGCATCGTCACCCACTAAGGTTAAGTCAGAAGCGACAAGGTCATCGCCCTCAATATCAGCGGCATTCGCAAGTAGCTGCTCCTGCGTGATAGTGATGACATTATCTTCATCAACGTTCGCATAAACATCAGATGTCGTTGGCAAGTCGTTGACTGGGTTTACCGTCAGATCGGCGTTCGCCACAATCGACTCAGTGCCGTCCGAAATATCAAAGCTTAGGTCGATATCGCCATTGAAGTTCGCATCTGGCGTTACCGTAAAGGTGCCATCACCATTATCAACAACGGTTGCATTATCGCCTGCGCTTAAGTTGCTTGCGGTCAGATCATCGCCATCCACATCAGATGCTTGAGACAGCAACTGCTCTTGAGTCAGAGTAATGGAACCATCTTCATCAATGCTGTATGCCAAGTCACCCGATACCGGTGGATCGTTAATTGGAAGAACATCAATACTTGCGCTGGTGGCTACTGTCGCACCGTCTTCATCAGTCACCACTACATCGAGGCTAACATCGCCATCGAAGTTTGCATTAGGTGCAAAGCTGAATGTGCCGTTACCGTTGTCAGTAAAGATACCGTCAGCGCCTGTGTAGTTCACGCTATCAATCGCCACTTCACCTTCAATATCCGAAGCGTTCGCCAACAGTTGCTCTGCACTGATGGTGATAACTTCATCTTCGTTGACTGAGTAGCTGGTTGAGCCTGCGATTGGCGGATCGTTCACCTCAAGTACAGTGATTCCTGCTGTGGTCGCTTCTGTTGCTCCTTCTTCATCGGTAACAACAACCGCTAAGCTCACATCACCATTGAAGTTCTCGTTTGGTGAGAAGGTGTACGTGCCGTCACCGTTGTCTTCGAACACGCCGTCACTGCCAGTGTAAGTCACGCTATCAATCGCAACCTCACCTTCAATGTCTGAAGAGTTGGCTAACAGCTGTTCGTTACTGATCGTGATTGAGTTGTCTTCATGCACAGTGTAAGACGTACTACCTGCCACTGGTGGATCGTTCTCTGGTGTCACACTCACATCAACGTTGGCTTGAACCGTATCTGTGCCATCTGACACATCAAAACTGAAGTTCACATCACCATTGAAGTTC